>CACESS010000043.1 GCA_902562275.1 uncultured Alphaproteobacteria bacterium | reverse complement strand
TCAATTGTTTTTTTTGCTAAATCAAAACTATCTTTTAGATTATTTCTTAAATTGGATAAATATATTGCCGCTCCTGCATTTATTTCTACAATCATTTGAAATTCTCTATAATCACCATTAATCATTTTATTAAAGCAATTTGCATTATATTCTGGATCTCCACCTTTTATATCTTCTAATTTAATTAAATCATAACCATAGTCTCTTGGGTCAAAACTGTATTCCAGAACTTTATTATCTTTCAATTCATTTATTAGAGTATTATCTGATAAACTTACTTCATCTAAACCATCCAATCCATGAACAACCATAGCTTTTTCAGAACCTAGTTCTTTTAAGCAATTACAATGCATAGAAACTAAATCTCTTGAATAGACACCTAGAAGCTGTTTATTTGCTTTAGCAGGATTTGTAAGAGGGCCTAATAAATTAAAAATTGTACGTGTAGCTAAATTCTTACGAACATTAATTACATTCTTCATGGCAGAATGATGATTTTGAGCAAATAAAAAGCAAAAATTTTTATTTGATAATGAGTTTTCTAAATCTTCTATATTATTTGTAATCTTATAACCTATTTTTTCTAGCATATCTGCAGAACCTGATTTTGAACTAACCGAACGATTGCCATGCTTTGCTATAGTAACACCAGCGCTTGCAGCAACTATTGCTGCACTTGTTGATATGTTTAATGTGTCTTTCATATCTCCACCAGTGCCACAAGTATCAATTGTATTTTCAGGAGAGTTTATTTTTAGAGATTTCTCTCTCATTACTTTGGCCGCACCGATAATTTCTTCTTTTGTTTCACCTTTTAACTTTAAACCAATTAGTATTGATGTAATTTTAATATCATCTAATTCTCCACTCATAATTTTATTGAATATATACATACTCTCTTCAATATTCAGATTTTGTTGTTCGAGAATTTTATTTAATATTAAAGTTTGATCCATTATTTTGCTAAGTTTAAAAAGTTTTTTAAAATAATTTTACCCATATCAGTACCTATACTTTCTGGATGAAATTGTAGTCCAAATATTGGTAATTTTTTATGTGCAATACCCATTATAATCTTATTATTTGTTTCAGCAGTAATTAAAAAATCTTTAGGCATAGTTCTTTTATCAATTATAAGAGAATGATATCTAGTTGCTTTAAATTTTCTTTCTACATTTTTAAATATAGAGTGTCCAAAGTGATTAATTGTATCAACTTTTCCGTGCATGATTTCTTTGCATTTAATGATTTTACCTCCAAAAGCTTGACCAATAGTTTGATGTCCTAAACAAATGCCAAGTATAGGAAATTGTTTTGATAATTCTGCAACGATATTAAGACTTATTCCAGCTTCATTTGGTGTGCACGGACCCGGTGAAATAACTATTGATTTAGGTTTTAATTTACGAATTTTATTTATAGAAATTTTGTCATTTCTAAAAACAACAACCTTCTGATTTAAATCCAATAAATAGTGTTTTACATTGTAAGTAAAACTATCATAATTATCTATCAGTAATATCATAAATCAAATTTGTATGAATCCTCAGCTGCTGCCATTAAAGCACCTGCTTTATTCAAAATTTCTTGATGTTCATTTTTTGGAACAGAATCATAAACTATCCCAGCACCAGCTTGGATATATAATTTATTATCTTTTACAAGCCCAGTCCTCAAACTAATACAAGTATCCATGTCTCCATTAGAATCAAAATAACCCATACAACCAGCATAAAAACTTCTATTTAAATTTTCAAGTTCCTCTATGATTTCCATCGCTCGTATTTTTGGTGCACCAGAAACTGTACCTGCTGGAAATCCAGCCATTAAAGCATCTAGAGCATCTAAATTATTATCTATTTTTCCCTCAACGTTTGAAACAATATGCATTACATGAGAGTAGTATTCTATAATCATCTTTTCAGTAACATTCACTGTTCCTTTTTTAGCAACGCGACCAACATCGTTCCTTCCTAAATCTAAAAGCATTAAGTGTTCTGCGAGTTCTTTCTTATCATTCAGTAAGTCATTAGATAAATAAAGGTCTTCAGAGGC
>CACESS010000042.1 GCA_902562275.1 uncultured Alphaproteobacteria bacterium | reverse complement strand
TTGCTCAATCAAGAAAAATGGGGATTGAAGCTGTATATCAAGAAAGAGCACTTTGTGATCAACAAGAATTGTTTAGAAATATTTTTGCAGGAAGAGAAATTACAAACTCATTTGGTTTTTTAGATATCAAAAAACAAAGAAAAGAAGCAGAAAAAATTTTACGGGACTATATAGGATTTACCTCTAAAGCTATAACTGTTGACTCTCCAGTATTGGGTCTATCGGGCGGAGAAAAACAAGGTGTTGCCTTTGGAAGATCCTTATACTTTAATTCTGATTTGATTGTGTTAGACGAACCTACTATGGGTTTATCAATTCAAGAAACAGAAAAAGTGCTTAACTTTGTAAAGGGTTTAAAAAATGAAAATAAATCAGCTATTTTTATCGATCACAATATAATACACGTTTACGGTGCTGCAGATAGATTTATCATTTTAGATAGAGGAGAAGTTGTAGGAGAGTTTAATAAAGAAGATATTTCAAGGGAAGAGCTTGTTCAAAAAATGATCCAACTTCATGAATCAGGAAAAATTAAGGTAGAAGATTAAATGAGTACTTTATTAAATAGTTATTTTGTAAAAACACACAAACTTGAAATCAGTATTACAATAATTGCCATAGTACTTTTCTTAATTTACTTCTTGGGTGCACCTCATGTATTTACAAGATTTCCAATTTACAGAGCTTTCATGCAATCGATGCCTTTTTTTGGCATTATTGCTATATCAGCAACGTTTGTCGTTACACTTGGTGAAATTGATTTATCATTTCCATCTATAGTTGGAATTACTTCTCTCATATTTGGAATTATAATGACATCAACTGATGGTAATTTTTTTATAGCATTTATATTAGCCACTTCACTTGGAATGTTTGCTGGATTAGTAAATGGCTTACTTGTTACTAAAATTGGTATACCCTCAATTGTTGCAACTATAGGAACATTATTTTTTTGGCGTGGATTAGTTAATGTAATTTCCCAAGGTAGTGGTATTGCAATCGTCGATGTGGCAGATGGAACCTGGCATCATATGATATTTGTCGAAAAATTATTTGGAAAAATTCCAATGCAATTTATTTGGTTCATTGTATTAACTGGATTAATGCAATGGGTTTATCGATACCATAAATTTGGAAATCACATCCACTTTGTAGGTGACAATAAAGCCAGTGCTCAAATGATGGGAATTAATGTTGATAATGTAAAAATTATTGCCTTTGTTCAATTAGGTTTTTTCTCTGCTTTAGCCGGAATTTTTACAATGTATGAAATGTTATACTTCTGGCCCACACAAGGTGAGGGCTTAATGTTAACGACATTAGCAGCTGTCTTTGTTGGTGGGACTTCCGTATTTGGTGGTAAGGGTACTATTTTTGGAACCTTTATTGGAGTATTAATTATTGGTTCATTAGAATCGGGCATAGTAGCTTTAGGCTTATCTGGTTTTTATGTAAAATTTATCAATGGGCTAATGATAACTGTTGCCGTTACAGTTTACGCTTTAATACAAAGAAGAAAAAATTAATAGGTAGCTCGCCCACCGCTCAAATCAAAAGTTGAACCTGTGGTATAAGAATTTTCTTCAGAAGACATCCATGCAACTAAAGAAGCTAATTCTTCTACTAACACAAATCTATTTCTTGGAATTTTTGATAACATATAATCAATATGTTCTTGTGTAATTTGATCAAAAATACGCGTCTTAGCAGGTGCAGGGGTAACACAATTAACTGAAATGTTATTTTCAGCTAATTCTTTTCCTAAAGATTTAGTAAGTGCAATAACTCCGGCTTTTGCTGCACTATAAGGCATTGCATTAGGATTACCCTCCTTACCAGCTATCGAGGAAATATTAACGATACGTCCATAATTATTTTTGATAAAATGAGGAGTTATAGTTTTACAGCAATAAAATACTCCAGTTAGATCTATGTCTATAACGTTTTGCCATTCTTCAAGTGGATAATCCCATGTCTTAAAATTTGGTCCGGCTATTCCAGCATTATTTATTAAAATATCAATTTTGTTTTCATGTGTAAGACTTTCAGCAAATGCATTCTCTACACTTTTATAATTTGACACATCAACTT
>CACESS010000041.1 GCA_902562275.1 uncultured Alphaproteobacteria bacterium | reverse complement strand
AATTTCTTGATTATTTGGGTCTAAATCTAATGCTTTATTGTAAATTTTTATAGCTTCTAAAACTTTATCTTGAAGACTTAAAACATTGCCTAAATTTACTATTGTTTTAGAATTATCAGATTCAATCTCATGAGCATCTTTAAATACTGTATATGCTTCATCTAATTTCTCTAATTCAAGTAAACAAATGCCTAAATTATTATAACTATCAACATATTTACTATTTATCTTAATTGCTTGCTCAAAATAATTTTTTGCTTCATGAAAGTTACTATTTTTAAAATATATCAACCCTTTGATATTATAGGCAAAGAAATCTTTCTCTTGTAATTTTGAAATATTGTCTATGTATTCTTTTGCTTTATCAAAATTATTTTTTAAAAAATAGATGTAAGCTTTGTCACGAATTGCCTCATAATGATCTTTATCTATTCTAAGAATTAAATTAATATTTGCTAATGCTTCATCTAATAGGGATTTGGTTAAGAGTAATTTATAAATTTTAGAAATACATTCGATATTACTCTTATCGAGTAACAAAATTTTTTTTAAAGAATTTATTGTCGTATCTACATCACCCATTTTTTGTGCTATTTGTGATAGCACATTTAGAACATTAATATTTTTATGATATTTTGTTGATAGTTTTTTAATATCTTCGTAGGCAAGATTTTTATCTATGTTGTTAAATGTATTAACTATTTTTTTTAGTTTATTTTCTAAGTTAGACATAAAAAAAACCCAGTCTTTAAAAGACTGGGTATAATAAAAAGATATTTGGGTTTTAAAAGAATTATCTTCTTTGACCAAATAATTGTAGTAATAATATGAATAGATTGATGAAGTCCAAATAGAGTTTTAATGCACCCATCAATGCTTTTTTTGATCCTATTTCTTCACTATCACCACCGTAATACATATTTTTGATATTTTGAGTATCGTATGCTGTTAATCCTACAAATACTAGAACACCAATAACGGATATTGCAAATTGTAATGCAGTTGAACCAACAAAAATATTAACAACACTCGCAATAATAATACCAATGAGTCCCATAAATAAGAATCCACCAAGTTTTGTTAAGTCTCTTTTTGTTGTATATCCATACAAGCTCATCGCACCGAATGTACCTGCAGTAATGAAAAATACTCTTGCTATAGAAGTTTGAGTAAATTCAATAAATACTGAAGCGAGAGATAATCCCATAATACTTGCAAATAACCAAAATGTTATTTGAGCTGCGGATACTGACATCCTATTAATTCTAGCACTCAAATAAAAAACAAATCCTAGCGGAGCTAGCATAATGATCCATTTTAGTGGAGATCCAAAAAGTAATGCACCCACTTGAGTTACACCCACGATTTGACCCATTTCATTAGTAACTATGGATGCTTTTCCAAAAAAGTAAGCAATAAATCCAGTAAGTAACAAGCCAATTGTCATGTAATTGTAGACTTTAAGCATGTACGCTCTCAAGCCTTCATCAATTGCCGCCTGATCTACTGATTTAGTATAAGATCGTTGATTAAAGTCTAAAGCCATAATTTCTCCTTTTAATTATTACTAATATCGCTATAAATCCGACAATTTCAAGGTATTTTGTAAAAATAGTATGAAGTATAGAAAACTAGGGACTACAGATTTAGAAGTAAGTGTTATTTGTTTAGGGACAATGACCTGGGGAGAACAAAATAACCAAGAAGACGGTTTTAAACAAATGGATTATGCAGTTGAAAGAGGTGTCAATTTTTTTGATACTGCTGAGGTTTACGCTATACCAACTAGAGCGGAAACTTATGGCAAAACAGAAGAAATAATTGGTAATTGGTTTGCTCAAAACAATAAACGAAAAGATGTAATTTTAGCAACTAAAATTTGTGCAAAAAGTGAAGGGAATAGTTGGATTAGAGATGGGGGACCAAATCTAATCTTTGATAAAAAAAATATTAATGAAGCTGTTGATGGTAGTCTTAAAAGATTAAAAACTGATTATATCGATTTATATCAACTTCATGCACCAGAGAGAAAAGTACCAAAGTTTGGAAAACTAGATTTTGAATATGATCCTGAAGATTCATGGGTTGAGTTAGAAGAAGTGTTATCTTGTCTCCAAGATTTAATTAAGCAAGGAAAAGTAAGACACATAGGTGTCTCTAATGAAACACCTTGGGGCGTGATGAAATATATGAAATTATCTGAAGAAAAAAATCTTCCCAGGATGATGTCTATTCAAAATGTTTATAGTTTAGTAAATAGAATTTTTGATATCCATAACTCCGAAGTTTCAATAAGAGAGAATTGCGGTTTATTAGCCTACTCCCCTTTAGCAGGTGGAAGATTAAGTGGAAAATATATTGGTGGTAAAAATCCACCTAATACA
>CACESS010000040.1 GCA_902562275.1 uncultured Alphaproteobacteria bacterium | reverse complement strand
TTTTTTTTTTATTACGAGCCAATTATATTTTCTACCCTAAATGTATCATCTTCATAATCTTTACCACCTCTTAAACCAGAAGAAAAAACAATGAACTGATTACCTTCTTCACCAATTTCAAGTGCATGAATTTCCATTGGAGGAGTGGTTATAATATCTCCCTCAAAAACCTCTATACTCTTTGAAGGTTCTGATGAATTATAATTTTTATACCAATACACAAGAGAGCCTTTGGTGATTAAAATATGTTGGGTGGTTAATTTATGATAATGATTACCTCTTATGGTTTTGGGCTTAGAGTTAATTTTAGCAACATGATTTATGTTTTCATTATAAAAGATATCTACGATTTCTCCTCTATCATCTATATTTAACTCAAGTGGTGGTGTGATATCTTTCCAAATATTTTTATATTTCATAAATTACTTAATAATAACGATATGTTTGTTAATTGTCTTCAGTTTTTTTATTATGTTCTCTGAAATATTCCAGGACAGAATTAATACATGTACATTTTGTAATTTAGATATAATTTTATCATCAACAATTGGTATTCTACTTAAAGGTGTAAATTTTCCTTTTTTTAATGACGAAGAGTCAGTAACATAATTTATAATTGAGTTATCAAGTTTATGATAATTTAAAAAAGTGTTGCCTTTTGCTGCAGCACCAATTGCTACGATGTTTGCTCCTGAACTTTTTAATTTTAATAACTTTGTTATTAAATTATTTCTTCTTTGTTCTACGCCCTTCATAAACTTCTTATAAAATTGCCGATCAAATAAACCAATTTTAGTCTCTTTTTCGATCATTGATTTTATAGTTTTTGATTCAGAGTAATTCTTTAATTTTTTCCTGCAGTAAACTCTTATTGAGCCTCCATGATATGAATTTCTTTCAATTTTATGAATAAACATATTACATTTATCCAATAAGTTTTTTGTAAATTTAACAGTAAAATATGTAACATGCTCATGATATATTTGATCGTACCTTTTTGTCTCAATTGTATCAAGCCAGTAAGGCAACTCAAAAACAAAAGTCGATTTACTATTCATCAAATTATAAACACCTTTCATAAAATTTAAAGGATCGTTTGAATGATTGAGTACATTATTAGCTATAATTGTATCAAACGATAAAAATTTTTTTTTTAATTTTTTTGAAAATTTATAGTCAAAGGTATTGTTGAAAGATTCTATTCCTTTATTTCTGGATATTTTTGTCATAAAAGCTGATGAATCAATTGCAACAACAGTAATTTTTTGTTTTTTAAATTGTTCAAGCAAGAAACCATCATTAGAGCCAATTTCTAAAACTTTTGATTTTTTTGATAAACGTAAATTCTCTATTACATCTAAATAATATTTCTTCCAATGATGTCTAGAAAATTTAGAGTTTGAAGAAGTGTATGAATAATCATATAGATTATAACGTGTATTAGAGTCAGTAAAATACTTTAATTGAATAGATCCACTTTTTTCACATAAATAACATTGCAAAGGGTACACTGGCTCCATTAAATCAATTTGGCTTTTTTTAATAAATGTATCAGCAAAAGGATGTATGCCCAAATCAATAATTTTGGTTAAATTTTTAGAATTTGTAATTAAGCATTTATTAATCAATTTCAATCCTGTCTTTTTTGGCGCCATAGTAAGGTCCATTTTTAAATTCAAATAAAATAGTATCGGCCTCTAAAGTATTAAATGAATGGCCTCCATTAAATAGAACAACACAATCACCAACTGTTAAAACTATTTCTTTAAAGTAGCTATCATCAATATCAAAAAATTTTGCTTTAACAGATCCCCTAAAAATTAACCAAGCCTCTTGAGTAATATTAATTATTCTTTGATTAGATTTATGCTTATGAGACTGTATTTTTTTATTTTTATTTAATAAAGTGCATGAACCCTGTAAATATTCAGTATCTGGAGTAAAATCAATTCTGTTTTTTTTAAAATTACTAAATTTAAATAGAGAAAATATAATTTTTTTGTCATTAATTTTTGAATAATAATACATTTAATTATTATTAATTAATTTTTTTGCATACATGATGATATTTTCAGCTCTTATATCATATGTATGGTTTTCAACAACTAAAGTATATGATGCTTCTATTATTTTTTTTATATCCGCAGCATCACTTGTTGCAAAATTAAACATTTCATCAAAATCAGAAAGATCACTTTTAAAAGGCACATAATGCTCAAACTCTTTAAAAATCTTTGAATAATATTCTGATTTTTGACAAAAATTTACAGATCCACTAATCATAGACTCAAAATAACGAGGACCAATAAGGTTGTATGGGGATAGTGTATTTAAAGTTGCTTTACTCTCTTTAAACATATTTAAATATTCTTCAAAGGTTAATTTTTTATACTTCCCTAATATTTTCATTAA
>CACESS010000039.1 GCA_902562275.1 uncultured Alphaproteobacteria bacterium | reverse complement strand
ACATCTATTCATAAAAAAAGTTCCTGTCTCAACATTTTTTCCAAAATTTTCTGCAAAAGACTTATCATTTGTCCAAATGCTTGCTGTTAATCCATAAGAACTATCATTCATCAAAGATAAAGCTTCATTTTCATTTTCTACTTTCATTATTCCCACTGAAGGGCCAAATATTTCTTCCATCATATATTTCATCGAATGATCGACATTGATGAGTGCACTTGGGCTTACATAACAATTATTACCATCATCTAAATTAAATTTTTTGTTATCTATAATATTCTTTCCGCCTTGACTAATTGCGTTGTTAACTTCAGATCTAATATAATTTGCAGCAGATTGCTTAACTACTGGGCCTAAATTTGTCTCCATCTCTAGTGGATTTCCTAAAACATATTTCTCAGTTACATCTTTAAATTTTTCTACAAATGTATTGTATATTTTTTTATCAACATAAATTCTTTCGATACCACAACAAGATTGACCAGAATTGAAGTATGCTCCATCAACTAAATTTTCAACAGCATGATCTAAGTCACAATCAGCTCTAACATAAGCAGGATCTTTTCCACCTAACTCTAGACCGGCTCCAATAAATCTAGTGCCTATAGATTTTTTTATTTGTTTTCCGCCACTTACAGAACCTGTAAATAAAACATGATTAATTCTTGTATCTGAAATTATTCTTGATGTTTGATCATGATCTAAATGTAAATACTGAAAAATATTTTTTGGTAATGAAGATTGTTTAGCTGCCTCATATAATTCTTCAGCGCAGAGTGGAGTTTGAGAAGAATGTTTTAATATAACTGCATTACCTGCAAGTAAACTTGGTACGATTGAATTAACAGAAGTGTTGAAAGGGTAATTCCACGGCGCAATTACAAATATGGTTCCAAGTGGTTCTTTTTTTATATAATTATCAAATTCATCATTTTTAACTGAAACAACTCTTGATAGTGCTCTATCAGCATTATCAATCATATAACGAGCTCTTTCTTCAAAACCTCGCATCTCTCCTGGGCACTGTGTTATAGGTCTGCCTATCTGCTTACATAAATTACTAGAAACATCTTTATTCTTTAAAAAAATTTCTACAAAATTTAAAACTGACTTTTTTCTTTCTTCTAGAGATATATTTTTCCATTGCTCTCTTACAGAATTGGAATTGCTGAGACTTGTTTCAATATCCTCTTCTGTTGCATATTCTCTTTTAAGTAAGACAGAGTTGTCTATTGGAGTAACAGTCTCAAACATTTAGTAAAATTAGCCTCGTTCGAAGTATCTTCGTAATTGCCAATCATTAACAGATCCATCATAATCTTTTTGCTCCCATTCAGCAGCATGGATATAATGATCTAGTACATCTTGTGGAAATATCTCTTTTAAAAATTTAGATTTTTTAGCAAGTTCAATTGCTTCATTAAGTGTTTTAGGAACTTCATTTACTTTTTTGTCATAAATATTCCCAGAATAAGGCTTATCTAATTTAAGTTTATTTTTAATACCATATAACCCAGCACCAACTAAAGCAGCAAAAGAGAGATAAGGGTTAACATCTGCTCCTGGGACTCGACATTCAATTCTTATGGATGACTCATGACCAGCTAATCTAAACCCAGCAGTACGATTATCAATTCCCCAAACAGATTTTGTAGGAGCAAATGATCCTTCTTGGAATCTTTTATAAGAATTGATATTTGGTGCTAAAAAAATAGAAATATCTGGTAATAATTTTATTTGTCCTGCAAGATAACTTTTAAAAATATCAGACATTCCATATTTATCCTTAGGGTTATAGAAAATATTTTTCTTTGTTTTCTTATCGAATAAAGAATTATGAATATGACATGAACTTCCACAAACTTCTTTTTTATATTTTGCCATAAATGTTACAGCTTTATTATGTTTATATGCAATTTCTTTTGTCGCATTTTTTATTAAAATGTGATTGTCAGCCATGTTTAATGCATCTGAAAAGACAACATTGATTTCTTCTTGTCCTGGAGCAGCTTCACCCTTTGAACATTCTACGTAAATTCCACTATCTAGAAGAGAATTTCTTAATTCCTGCATTACATCCTCTTCTTTAGTGGTTTGAAAAATCATGTAATCTTCAATATACCAAGAAGACTCTTTGAGTTTTGTATAATTATTATTATGAATTTCCTCGTAAGTTTGATTGAAAAGAAAAAATTCTAATTCTGAGCCAATCATGGATTGAAATCCCATTTTATCTGCCTTAGCTAAAACATCTTTTAATATTTGTCTTGTTGAATGAAGAAGTGGTTTTTTTCCTGAGTGATCTAAACAATCACATATTACTAATGCAGTTTTATTTAACCATTTAACAATTTTTAATGTTTTAAGATCTGGAATTACAGTCATATCTCCATAGCCGGTTTCCCATGAGGAAGATTTGTAACCTGGCACAGTAAACATATCCATATCTACAGTATAAAGATAATCGCACATATGCGTTTCTTTATAAACATAGTCAATAAAAGCTTTACCTGTAACTCTTTTTCCATTCAAACGTCCTTGCATATCAGATACACAAA
>CACESS010000038.1 GCA_902562275.1 uncultured Alphaproteobacteria bacterium | reverse complement strand
AGAGGAAATATATATGTAGAAGATTTAGATAAATGGGAAGAAAGGAAGCTAGTAGGTAAAGTTTTATCAATCAATGATATAAAATTTAAAGTTATTAAAGAAATTCCCAGATGCTCAGCAACGAATATAAAACCTAAAAGTTCTGATATAAATCTTAATATTCCTTTTAATCTAAAAAAAATATACAACCATATAAATTTAGGAATATATTTAGATCCTTTTAATGATGGTAAAATAAATAAAGGTGATCTTATAAAAATTAATGAATAAATTCTTATTAAATCATTCAGAAAAACTTACAGGATATCTATTAATTCTTCCTGCTGTTTTAATAATCAGCCTATTTGGAATTTTTCCCGTTTTTTTTGGAATGTACATGAGTGTACACAAGTGGAAAGTTTTTAAAGGGAGATTTTTAGGATTTGAGAATTACCAAAGAATACTTGGAGACATACCAGCTTTTTGGTTATTTGTTTTAGGATTATTATTATTGATATTGAGCTATGGATTATGGAGTGAATTTAAAAATAAAGTAAAAAATAAAATTTATTTAGCATTTTTATCTATAGTAATATTAATTATTGGAATAATTTTAATTAATATCAACTGGGAAAAAATGCTTTTAACAGGTGATGAAGACTATCTTTACTCCCTTATTTATACTTTTTATTATTCATTTTTCACTATAATTTTTGAGGTTGGATTAGGATTAGTAATAGCATTTGCTCTGTATCAAAAACTAGCTGGTAAACAATTCTTTCAAATGATTTTACTATTTCCTTATATTACTCCTGCAGTAATGGGTGCTGCAGTATTTTTTTTAATATTTGGTAAAGCTGAAAATTCTTTTTTAAATCAGCTAATAGGAGTATTTGGTTTTGAGCCTCAAATGTGGCTATTTGATAAAAGACCTATTACCGAAGTTTTATTTGGAATAAAAATAAAAGGTCTACTAGCTGGACCAAGTTTAGCTCTAATGTCATCAATCATATATGGAATATGGTCTTATACTGGTTACTATGCAATAATTTTACTCGCGGGTTTATCAATTATTCCCTCTGATTTATATGAGGCTGCGAAAGCAGAGGGGGCTAGTAGATGGCAAACATTTATTAAGATTACCATACCACTATTAATGCCTATTATATTTTTTCTAATGTTGACTGGTTTTATCAATACCTTTCAAGCTTTCAATAGTATTTTTGTTATGCAAACTTCTTCTGCTGGAGATACAATGGATGTTGTTACAATAGAAATTTTTGATCATTTTTGGGGTAGGGTGAAATATGGTTATGCTGCAGCTGAAGGAGTAATTTTATTTATACTGCTAAATATTTTAGCAATATCTCAATATGTAATTTTTAGAAAAAGGTTAAGTTATGACTAGAATTATTAATGCTGAAACAAGGATACCTTATTTAATTTTATTAATAGTTTTTATTATTTCAATTTACCCATTTTTTTACATGATATCAACATCATTGATGACAGCTGGAGAAGCGTCAAATCAATATTTATTTCCAAAAAAATTGATGTTTGAAAATTATTATGAAGTTTGGACATCTAATAGATTCCAACGTTATACATTTAATAGTTTAATAATTAGTTCAATAATTGTAATCGGTGTTTTATTAACTAGTATTCCAGCAGCATACTCTTTTGCTAAAATAGAATTTCCATTTAAAAATATTATATTCTACATGTTGTTACTTTCATTGATGATTCCAGAAATCATTACATTATTACCTCATTTATTAATTATTAGAGGGGAAATTATTCCATTGCCATTTGGACCTTCTTGGATGAATAGTCTTCAAGGTTTAACAGTTCCATTTATGGGAAATATTTTTGTAATTTTCTTATTAAGACAATATTTTAAAAAGATACCAAATGAATTATGGGATGCTGCAAGACTTGATGGATCTTCTCATTTAAATTTTTTACTCAAGGTAGTAATCCCAATGAGCAAACCTATTATTGTGACAGTCTCTTTATTTACTTTTATTATAGCGTGGAATAGTTTTGCTTGGCCTTTACTTATATTAACTAGAGATGATTGGTATCCTGTAACAGTTTCTATCTATAGTTTTGTGAGAGAAGTGGGGCCTAATTTTAATTTATTGATGGCTGCATGCTTAATTGCAATTTTTCCAATTTTAGTATTATACTTTTTTACTCAGAAGCTATTCATAGAAAGTATATCAAACTTTGGATTAAAAGAATAAATCAGTTAATTTTTTGTAACAAAACTTTAATTTTATCTCTATATTGATAAACATTTTACGGGGTGATTATGAAATTTTATAAATATATTTTAAATTTCTTCTTAGTTTCTTTATTTTTTATTTCCTCGCAATCATTCGCAATAACTGCACAAGATATTGAAAATGCAGATCCTTCAGGTCAAACTGTTGAATTCTGGGTTCAATATTCAGATGAAAGATTAGATGCAATGATGGCAAGAGCTGAAAGATTTGAAGCTGAAACAGGAATAAAAGTTAATGTTGTTCACAAAGGACATTATGGAAAAGTTCAATCTGCTATGATGTCTGCTGCAGGAACAAAAGATATAGCTGA
>CACESS010000037.1 GCA_902562275.1 uncultured Alphaproteobacteria bacterium | reverse complement strand
AACCTAAAAGTATAAGGTTATTAATAATAGCTTCTTTTAAATATCCATTATTTTTCAAATCTAAAATATTAACTGCCCCATGTCTTTTTGATAATTTTGTTCCATCTTCTCCATGAATAAGAGGAATATGAGCATATTGAGGTAAATCCCAATTCATAAATTTATATATGTAGTATTGTCTAAAAGTATTAATAAAATGATCGTCACCTCTAATAATATAATTGATTCCTAAATCATGATCATCCACTACTACAGATAACATATACGTGGGTAATTGATCTTTTCTTAGTAAAATAAAATCATCTAACTCTAAATTTGCTACTGTAACGTCTCCTTGAATAGTATCTTTAATTTTTAAATTGCCTTTATCTGGCACATCTAATCTAACTACAAAACCTTCATCTCTACTTTGAATATCATTATCATTTTTACATTCAGTACATATTTTTTTAGAATAATTTTTATTTTCTTTAATTAACTTTCTTTGGCTAGCTATTTTTTCTTCAGAACATACACATTTAAAAGCTTGCTTTTTTTGCAGTAATTCTCTGGCAATTTCTTGGTGCCTTGATAATCTTTTAGACTGAACTTGAATTTCCTCATCCCAATTAAGCCCAAGCCATTTTAAAGAATTAGTTATGTTATCTGTGTATTCTTGTTTTGATCTTTCATGATCTGTATCTTCAATTCTTAAGTAAAATTTAGATGATGCTGATTTCTTACTTACAATATAATTAATTAAAGCAGTTCTAGCACTTCCAAGATGTAGATTGCCAGTAGGAGAGGGTGCAAATCGTGTTTTTAACATAGTCATCTTAATATTAAGATAAACTATTAATTATATTTTCTTATAATGCCAGATAAAGTCCCTTGGACTTGGATTTGACCTGCTTCATATTCCTTTGTCTGAAAACTTTGATTAGCAGGAATTAACAACACTTTGTTTCGATCAAATTTAATAGTTTTTAGAGTAACCTCGTTATCTTGTGTAATAACAGCTGCAATTTTTCCATTTTCAACATTATTTGTCTTTTTTATCACAGCAATATCACCGTCAAATATTCCTTTATCTATCATAGATAGACCTTTTACTTTTAATCCAAAATATTTAGCATTTGGTGATGTCATTGAAGAGGGCACTGAAACAAATTCATCAGCATTTTCAATAGCTTCTATTGCTTCACCTGCAGCTATTGCACCAACTAATGGGATATTAATGCTATTCGACAAAGAATTTTCATTATCAATACTATCTTTATTAATAATTTCCATTGCTCTTGCTTTGTGCTTTAATCTCTTAATAAAACCTCTTTCTTCTAGACTTGTTATTAATCTATGAATACCTGACTTTGATTTCAGATTAACTGCACTTTTCATTTCCTCAAAAGAAGGAGAGATTTCATTGCTTGAAATGTAATTCTTTAAATAATCGTATAGCTCTTTTTGTTTTCTAGTAAGCATTATTGTTCTATATATGTTCTTAAAGATCAGAACAAGAACAAATATAAAATTCTATATATTTCAATTAGTTAAAAATTAGATTTACCACCTGTTTTTGACAATAGATGTATATTTTGTATTTTAATTTTTTTATTTAAGTACTTACACATATCATAAATTGTAAGACAACTAATTGTAACGGCGGTTAATGCCTCCATTTCCACACCAGTATTTGCATTTGTTTTAACTGTACTTTTGACAATAAAAGTAAATTTTTTATTATTTTTTATAACCTCAATATTTATGTGATTGATTGGAATATTATGACAAAGCGGTATCAATCTAGAAGTTTCTTTTGCTCCCATAATACCACCAATGATCGCAGTTTTTTCTAGGTTCCCTTTTTTTGTCTCAAATGATTTTATTTTTTTATATGTTTCTTTATCGAATTTAATTTCACCAGAGGCAACTGCTACTCTTTCTGTGACATCTTTATTTGATATGTCAATTATATAAGGATTTCCTTTTTTATTTATATGACTCATTTAAAAGCAATTCTCCAATTTTCTTTTCTTTATCTTTAGTTTTTAACAAACTTTCTCCAATTAAAAAATTATATATCCCTGTTGAATTAAATTTTTTTATATCATCAGAAGTTTTAATTCCACTTTCAGCAATTAAAATATAATCATTTGTTAAATTTTGATTCAAATTTATTGAATTATTTAAATTGATTTCAAGACTTTTAAGGTTTCTATTATTAATTCCGATAACAGGGTAGTCTAATTTGATTGCTCTTTTCAGTTCGTATTCATCATGAACCTCTATAATACAATCTAATTTTAATTCATTTGCATAATTTATAAATTCTATTGCCTGATCATCTGATAAAATTGATAAAATTAACAATATACAGTCTGCTTGATAAATCTTACTTTCTAAAATTTGATATTTATCAATAATAAAATCTTTTCTTAAAATAGGTAAATTTGTTTTCTTTTTAACTAGAGATAAATGATCAATATTGCCTAAAAAATATTTACTTTCTGTTAAAATCGATAATGCTCCAACACCTGATCTTTCATATAAAATAGCAATGTCTTCTGGTTTGTAATCTGAAATTATTTCACCTGCACTTGGACTTTGTTTTTTTACTTCGCCAATTATAAAATTTTTTTTATTTTTTTGAGCTGAAAGTAATTTTTCTTTAAATTCACGTTTCTCT
>CACESS010000036.1 GCA_902562275.1 uncultured Alphaproteobacteria bacterium | reverse complement strand
TTTTGGATACAAAATGTAAATAAATTTAAAGATTTAGAATTTAAATCAATAACCAAAGGTAAAGTTGATGTTTCGAAAGTTGGTGAAAAATCAAGTAAGAAAGATGAAAATAAAAAAGAAATAGATAGTAAAATCAATGATTTAATTAACATACTTAAAACAGAGCTTAAAGAAACTATATCTGATGTTATTGTATCTAAGAGATTAACCAAAAGCCCAATTCTTCTTGTTGCTGAAGAAGCTGGCATGGATATAAATATGGAAAAACTGATGAAAATGCATAATCAAAAAACTCCTGTTTCAAAAAAGATACTTGAAATTAATCCAAACCATCCGATGATTGTAAATTTATCTCAAAATTTAACAAAAATTGACCATAAAAAAGCTTCAAATTTAATTTTAGATCAGGCTAATATATTAGATGGTAACATTCTATCAAATCCAGCCGCTTACTTAGAAAATTTAACAGAAATTTTTATTAAGTAACTGAATTTATAATTTTATTATTATTGAAAAATTCAACAAACTGATTAGCAACCATTTCTGCTACAACTATTTGTGCTTCATCAGTAGAAGCAGCAATATGTGGAGTTAAAATTATATTATCTAAATTATAAAACCCACTTTCTACTAAAGGCTCATTTTTAAAAACATCTAATGCAGCGCCTTTAATTTCTTTTTTTTCAAGAGCGTTTTTAAGATCATCTTCATCAACTAAGTTACCTCTAGCGGTGTTGATAATTATGCAATTTTTTTTCATTAGTGATAAATGATTTTTATTCATAATCGGATTACCATCTTTATTGGGTTTACAGTGAAAAGAAATTATATCTGAATCTTTAATAATCTCATCTATAGAACAAGAATTATATTCAGGATAACTATCCTTAATTGTTTTAAAGTATGAAGAAAATATTGAAACGTGCATTCCCAATACATTAGATATTTTTGCAACTCTTTTGCCTACATTACCAAAACCAACGATACCAATTTTCTTGCCTTTAATTTCATTTCCTTTTAATTTCTTTTTTTCCCAAAGACCCTTATGAGTTTTCTCATTGGCAACAGTAATTTTTCTTTGCAATGCAAAAATTAAACCAATTGTGTGCTCTGCTGTAGCATTTGTATTGCCTCCTGGAGTATTCATTACGATAATGTTTTTATTTTTAGCAGCTTCCACATCAACATTATCTACTCCTGCTCCTGCTCTACCTATAATTTTTAAATTAGAAAGAGAATCAATTAAATCTTTACGCACTTTAGTTGCTGAGCGAATGATTAAACCATCATAGTTATCAATTATTTTTTTTAATTCTTCAGGAGATAAGTTTGTTTTTGTATCAACTGAAATGTTATTGTTTATTAAAATTTCAGATGCAATATTATCTAGTGAATCTGATATTAGTACTTTAGGCATATTTAGATTTAATTTCTGAATAAGCCCAATCAATCCAAGGTAAAACTAATTCTACATCTGAAGTTTGAACCGTTCCCCCAGCCCATATTCTAAAAGAAGGTGGTGCTTTAGGATATCCATTACAATCAAATCCAACATTATTGTCAGAGAGTAATTTACATATATCAGCCATTACAGCTCTTTGACCGCTTTCATCTTTATTAGTAAACCAATCTTCAACAATTTTAAAAGTTATTCCAGTGTTTGATATATAATTATCATCTTCAATTTCAGATAAAAAGGTCACCCAATCTCTCTCATTAATCCATTCTCTAATTTTTTGTAAAGAATTCTGGGATTTAGAAATTAATGAATTTAATCCTCCTTGAGAAGAAACCCAATTTAATGAATCAATTATATCTTCAACGCATATCATTGAAGGTGTATTAATTGTGTTTCCTTCAAAAATACCTTTTATCAATTTTTGGTTTTCAGCTAATCTAAATAATTTTGGTACTGGCCAACTAGGTGTAAAACTTTCTAATCTTTCAACAACGCGTGGAGAAATTGCTATCATTCCATGAGCAGCCTCTCCTCCAAGTATTTTTTGCCAAGACCAAGTTATAACATCGCATTTATTATAATCTATAGGCATACCAAAGATTGCAGAAGTAGCATCACAAATGGTTAGGCCTTTTCTGTTATCAGGTATCCAATCTCCATTTGGAACTTTGACACCAGATGTTGTTCCATTCCAAGTAAAAATAACGTCATTATTAAAATTGACTTTGCTTAGGTCAGGTAGTTTCCCATAATCTTCTTCATGAATATTCAAATTATCTAATTTTAATTCGCTGATTGCATCGATTACCCAATCTTTACCAAAATTTTCCCATGCAAGAATATCGACTCCTGTTTTACCTAATAGGCACCACATAGCAGCTTCTAAAGCACCAGTATTTGATCCAGGCATGATACCCAATAAATAATCATCAGGTAATTTAAGAATATCTTTAGATTTATCTATTGCTTCTTTTAATCTTGCTTTACATTCAACAGATCTGTGAGATCTACCAATTAAAGCATTACTTAAAACAGATATGTCCCAGCCCGGTCTTTTTGAAGTTGGTCCACTTGAAAAATTTGGATTGTTAGGTTTTGTATTAGGTTTATTCATACATTTTTTTCAAACTCATAAACTACTAAGCCATCTAAAGGTTTTGGATCAAACCATGTTGATTTAGGGGGCATAGTCAAATTTTTATTCGCGACAGTAATAACATCACTTATTGAAGATGGGAAGATAGAAAATGCCACACTGTCATTATTTTCATCAACTTTTTTTTCTAAAGCTTCCAAACCATGACATCCGGCAATAAATCTTATTCTTT
>CACESS010000035.1 GCA_902562275.1 uncultured Alphaproteobacteria bacterium | reverse complement strand
TCAAAGTAAATTTAGAAATAGTGGTCAAACATGTATTTGTTCAAATAGAATTTTTGTCCATGAAAATATTTATGATGAATTCCTAGAAAAATTTACAAATGAAGTCAGTAAAATAACAGTGGGTAATGGACTTGAAGATGGAATTGTATCTGGTCCTTTAATTGATCAATCCTCTTTAGAAAAAGTCATTGATCATGTTCAAGATGCAGTAAATACAGGAGCTAAAATAGCAATTGGTGGCGATGTACATTCGCTTGGCGGGAACTTCTATCAACCAACTGTTCTCTCAAATGTATCTACCAAGGCAAAAATAACTTTTGAAGAAACATTTGGACCTGTTGCACCTCTTTATAAATTTTCTAGTGATGATGAGGTGATTAAAATGGCTAATGATACACCATATGGATTAGCTTCATATTTCTATTCAAGAGACATAGGAAGAATTTGGCGAGTTGCTGAAGCACTTGAATATGGGATTGTATCTATCAATAATGGACTACCAACAATTGCGGAAGTGCCTTTTGGAGGTGTAAAAGAATCGGGAATGGGAAGAGAAGGTTCTCGTTATGGCCTTGATGACTATTTAACTATAAAATATATTTCAATGGGTGGTATTTAAGAAAGCCAAGCAGCCCCTCTTACACCACTTGAATCACCATGAATATTTTTTACAACTTTTGTGTGAAGCGTATCTGTAAAAACATATTTTTTTAGAGCATCATTTATATTTTCGTAAATAAAATTGATGTTTGACATACCTCCACCCAAAACAATCACATCTGGATCAAGAATATTACAAACTAAAGATAAGCCTCTTGCTAAATGATCGACATATTGATTTAGTGCAAAGATACTATCTTTTTCTTTATTATTAAAACCATCTAATATTTGATGTGAATTATAATTTTTATTGGAACGTAAATTATAGACAGATGAAAAGCCTGGTCCAGATATATAAGTCTCTAAGCACCCATCTTTTCCACAATAACATTTTTTAACATATTTTTTTTCATCTTCTGTTCTACTGGGCAAAACTATGTGTCCCCACTCTCCGCTTATGCTATTACGACCTCTTATTACTTTTTGATTGATACTAATACCACCGCCTACACCGGTTCCTATTATGACCCCGAAAACAATTTCAAACCCTTTACCAGCTCCATCTACCGCTTCAGAAAGAGTAAAACAATTAGCATCATTTTCCAAATTCACATTTCTACTTAAAATTTTATCTAAATCTTGCTTAAAAGGTTTGCCATTTAACCATATAGAATTAGCGTTTTTGATTAAAGCTGTATCATTTGATATGGCTCCTGGCATTCCCATACCAACGGATTCTGCTTTGCCGTATTTATCTTCAAAATGATTTATAATCGATAGTATTCCCTTAATTGTTCCATCATAACTTTTTTCAGTATTAATTCTTTTTCTATCTATTTCAGTTCCATTTGGATCTAGAAGAATACCCTCAGTTTTGGTACCGCCTACATCAATACCGATTTTCATTAATTATTATTTTGTAATAATTTTGTGTAAAGTTGGGATCAAAGCAACTGCTAATGCAATTTTAAACAATTCACTTGGAATAAATGGTAAAAGGCCAGCGGCTACTGCTTTTTCGAAACCAATAATATAACCAAGATAGATGATGCCAAATGAAAAAATAATAGCAGAACCAATTAACAGAGATACTGTAGCTTTAAAATATGTTTTACTAAAACCTAAATTTGCTAAATAACTTATAACGATAGATGCAAATAACATGCCATAAAGATATCCTGCTGTTGGCCCAACTAAATAAGCAACTCCACCACCGGCTGCAAAAACAGGAAGCCCTATAGCTCCTTGAAAAAGGTAAAATGCAACTGTGGCAAAAGATAATTTTACACTATATGTCATTCCTATTAAGAATATGACAAAGGTCTGCATTGTCATTGGCACTGGCCAAAATGGTACTTGAACTTTAGCAGAAATCGCTAGTAAAATTGAACCAATTAAAATCAATGTTATTGTAAGAAAATTTGAATTAATATTTTCAAAATTTTTTAATTTGTTAATTAAAATTCTATCTTCGTTCATATATTTTCCTTTAATTATTGTAATTAAACTAATTTATATTTTGCTTCAAGCTTATCCCAAAAATCTTTTTCTAAATTTACATTATTTAATGCATTAATTTGCTTCAATCCTGTAGGTGAAGTTACGTTTATTTCTGTTAGATAATTTCCAATTATATCAATTCCGACAAAAAATAGATTATGTTCTTTTAGTTTTGGTCCCAAAATTTTGATAATTTCTTTATCTCTATAAACTAGGTCAGCTTTGACAGCCTTGCCGCCAGCATGAAAATTTGCCTTTAAATTACCTTCTTGGGGTATTCTAGCAACTGAACCAAAATATTCACCATCGAAAAAAACGATTCTCCTGTCACCATGCTCTATCTCATTGATAAATTTTTGGACCATTATAGGCAAGTGTAAATATTCCTCTAATATTTTAGAATTGAAATTACTTTTATCAAATCTATGTATCCCCTCCCCTCCATTACCATAAAGAGGTTTAGTTATGATATCTTCTTCTTTATCTAAAAATTCTTCAATAATTTTTAAATCTTTTGTTACTAAAGTAGGTGGCATAAATTCTTTAAAATTAAATGTAAATAATTTTTCAGTTGAATTTCTAACTGCTGTTGGATCATTCACAACAATTGTTGAAGATGGAAGTAAGTCCAAAATATAAGTCGATGTGATATAATTCATATCAAAAGGAGGATCTTGTCTTAAAAAGATAAATTGAAAGTCTTCTAATT
>CACESS010000034.1 GCA_902562275.1 uncultured Alphaproteobacteria bacterium | reverse complement strand
CTTTGTGAATCCCAAGAATTAAAAATTATTCCTACGAAACATCCTAAACATGAGAAAAATATTATAACTAGAAATAAGTAGTAAAAAAAATAAAAAAAATTATAAATTTCAATGTCTATTAAAAAAGTAAATATTAAAAAATTAAACAGTGCTAAAATAATTCCAATAATAAGAGATGTGAATATTAATGATATTAATATTTCAATCCTATAAATAGGTGCCATTAACCAATCATCTAAAGAACCAATTTGTTTCATATGAATTAAAGTAGCAGACGAATTATCGTAACTTTCCTGAGCAACGATCATAATAATTAATCCAGGGGCAATAAATTCAACAAAAGATCCGGAATCTATTGAAAGAGAATAATAATTTTCTACTGTTATAAAAACTAATATAAATAAAAGATTTGTGGTTAGAGGGGCTAATAAAGAGTAATGATATTCTTGTAGGAATTCTTTTATTCTAAATGCGATTATTGAATAAATCGCACTGAAATTTAACATCTATAAAATTATTTAGAAAAATATTTTTGAACAAGGTCAACCCAAAAATTTACACCAATGGGTAATAAATTATCATTAAAATCATACTTTGTTGTATGTAGATGAGCACTATGTTCTTCATCTCCTTGACCAAGATAAAGATAGGAACCAGGTTTTTTTTCTAACAAATATGAAAAATCTTCTCCTCCCATTGACGGATCAATATCAGTAATAACTTTATCATCACCGACTAAATCTTTGGCTACATTTGCTGCAAATTTTGTTTCTTCTTTAGAATTTATAGTAGGGGGATATTTATTAACTAAATCAAATTCAATTTTTATCTCTGCACCATGTGCATCCGCTATACCTTTACATAATTCATTTAATCTTTTCTCTATATATGCTCGTGTTTCTCTTCGAAAAGTTCTGATAGTCCCGCCCATTTTAACTTGATCGTCGATTACATTATAAGCTGTACCAGCATTAATTTTTGTAATACTTATAAGAGCTTTATCAACAGGATCTGTGGATCTACTTATAATTGTTTGAACAGCAGAAATAACTTGTGCAGAAATTACTACAGGATCAATTGCTAGATGAGGTGATGCAGCATGACCACCCTTTCCTTTTACAGTAATATCAAATTCATCAACTGCTGCCATCATCGGTCCGCTATTTACACCAAACGTACCTAAAGGTAACTCAGGCCAATTATGAAGTGCATAAACTTCATCAATTTTAAAATCATCAAACATACCATCTTGAATCATTTTTTCTCCTCCAGCAAAACCTTCTTCTCCTGGTTGAAAAATGAAATATACTCTTCCATTAAAATTATTATTTTCACTTAGATATTTCGCTGCTCCAAGAAGCATTGTGGTATGACCATCGTGACCACAACCATGCATCATACCTTTATTTTCTGATTTATGTTTAAATTCGTTTTGTTCTGGCATAGGAAGAGCGTCAAAATCTGCTCTTAAACCAATTGTCTTATGATTAGTAACTTCATTACCATCTACCCAAGCAACAACACCTGTATTAGCGTAACCATCTTTAAATTTAATATTAAATTCACTTAACTTATTTTTGATATATTTTGATGTTTCAAATTCTTGAAGGCCTATCTCAGGAATTTTATGTAAATCCTGACGCCATTCCGTCATCTGATCTTGCATTTGATTTATGCTGTTTAAAATTGGCATTATAGTATTCCGAAGAAACCTTTTTTATTTAGTTTTTCTTCACATTGTTTTAGTTGTTCATTAAACATCTTAGTATTTCTTTCTACATTTTTAGCAACATCAATCAACCAATCTTTACTTTTAAATGTCTCTTTCGACCATCCGTTTTGACCTTCATGGTATGCTAAATATTGATTATAGTAATCATTTTTTGAAATTCCAATCATATTTTCGGACTGCGTTGTGTACCAGCCAATAAAATCAGTTATATCTTTAAAATTCGCTCTTGATGCATTTTGATTTCCAGTTTTATTCTTATACCAATCCCAAGTGGGATTTGTTATTTGTGCATAACCAAAAGCAGTTGATGGTCTAAAGGTTGGTATTAAACCTAAAAATTTTTTTCTTTTCGGTTTTGCAAATTGAGTAAAAGATGATTCTTGTTTTATAACTGCTAATTGGAATGCAATTGGGGTATTCCATTTATCATAAGAATTTTTAGTTGCTTTATACCAGCTTTTCTTTTCATCAAAAATTATACAACTATCAGCAGTATTTGTTAACTGATTTGAAGTACATGCATATAAAAATAACAAAGCAATACATAATAATTTTAAAAAATTATCAAATTTCATTATAAATCTAAATACCATAAATTTTACTTACATAGTCTTAAATGTTGCAAAAAATTATTGCTTACTATTGAATTATGGATATGAATGCTTAAATTTCAAAAATGTCAGAAAAAACTAAAGAAAATTTAACATTTCAAGCTGAAGTCAGTAAGCTTTTAGATCTTGTTGCTAATTCTCTTTATAGCGAAAGAGAAATATTTCTAAGAGAGTTAATATCTAACTCTGCTGATGCATGCGAAAAATTAAGATATCAATCACTATCCAAAAAAAATCTTCTTAAAGACGAAAAGGATTTAAAAATTAATATCAGAGTTTCAAAAAAGAAAAAAATTATTGAAATTGAAGATAATGGAATTGGAATGTCTAAAAATGAACTGATTGATAATTTAGGGACTATAGCTAGGTCCGGAACTAGTAAATTTATTGAAGCAATGAAAAATAAAAAAAGCAACGATATTTCTGCAATTGGACAGTTTGGTGTTGGTTTTTATTCCTCATATATGGTTGCAGATAATGTTGAAGTGCTTTCTAAAGATGCTGAAAATGAAGAAACAAATCTTTGGTCTTCTAATGGAAAAGAAAATTATACCATAGAAGAATCTAAAAAAGATAAAA
>CACESS010000033.1 GCA_902562275.1 uncultured Alphaproteobacteria bacterium | reverse complement strand
TGATGAAGGTTTTACAATTTCAATGGAAAATTTCAACAAAGTTATTTCTATTAATGAGGCAGACTTTGATTGTCGTGTACAAGCAAATGTATCACGTGAACAACTAAATGAAACTTTAAAAGATAAAGGAGTTTTTTTCCCAATAGATCCAGGTGCAAATGCTTCTCTTGGAGGTATGGCGGCTTGTTCTGCTTCAGGAACAATGGCAGTAAGATATGGAACGATGCGAACTAGCGTGCTTGGTTTAACTGTCGTAATGGCAAATGGCGATATAATTAAAACAGGAAGTAGGGCAAAAAAAACTTCCGCAGGATACAATTTAACAAACCTGTTTGTTGGTTCGGAAGGAACACTTGGAATTATTACTGAAGTTCATCTAAGGTTATCACCTATACCTGAAAGTATTATGAGTGCTGTTTGTCAATTCCCAGATCTAGACTCTGCTGTTTTAACAGCACAAGAAATAATTCAGTATGGTGTCCCAATTGCAAGAGTAGAATTATTAAATAAAGATCAAATGGATATAAGTATTAAATATTCAAAGTTAGAAAATTTAGAAAGTTTGCCTACACTATTCTATGAGTTCCATGGGAGTGAAATATCAAATAAAGAATCGATTGATGTAGTGGAAGAAATTTCAAAAAATAATAATGGCAGTGAATTTAAGTGGGCAGCAAACACAGAAGAAAGAAACAAAATCTGGAAAGCAAGGCATAATGTATATTATTCAGTAAAAGCAGAAGGAGATAACATTAGAGTGTATGTCACTGATGTTTGTGTACCAATTTCAAACATTGTGGAATGTATTAAATTTGCAGAAACAGAACTTAGAGACACTGGATTAAAGGCACCAATGGTTGGTCATGTAGGGGATGGAAACTTTCATGTATCTGTTGTTTACGATCCTAGCAAAGAAAATGAATATAAATATATTAGGGCATTTAGTAATAAATTAATTGATAAAGCACTAGAAATGGATGGAACTATAACAGGTGAGCACGGTATAGGTCTTCAGAAAAAAGAGTATTTATTAAAACAACATCCAGATAATATTCCACTAATGAAATTGATAAAGAAAAGTTTCGATCCAAATAATATTTTAAATCCTGGAAAGGTTTTTGATGTATAAAAAAAAATTAATGGCTATGTCTTTTGACTTCAGCACCTCTTTTTCCAATTAGAAAATCTAAATCTGCTCCTTTGTCAGCTTGCATTACATGTTCTACATACATTTTTTGATAACCACCTGTGATTTCTGGAACAACAGGTGAATAATTTTCCAGACGATTTTTTATTGTTTCATCATCAACTTTTAAATTCATTGTACCTTGATCAACATCAACTTCTATTTCATCACCATTTTGAACCGCTGCTAAAGGACCTTTAACCGCAGCTTCTGGAGCTGTATGAAGTATTACGGTACCATATGCTGTTCCACTCATTCTAGCATCAGATATTCGAATCATATCTCTCACACCTTTCTTAAGTACTTTTTGTGGAAGTCTCATATTTCCAACTTCAGCCATACCAGGATAACCTTTTGGTCCACAATTTTTTAAAACTAATATTGAATTTTCATCAACTTCTAAATTAGGATCATCAATCTTTTCATGAAACTCTTCTACGCTTTCAAAAACTACCGCTTTTCCCGTATGTTTCATTAATTCAGGCGATGCAGCTGATGGTTTAATAATTGCACCATTTGGAGCAATATTACCCCTAAGAATTTTAATTCCTCCATTTTTTGTTAATGGATTTTCAAATTCTTTGATAACATCATTGTTCCAACATTTAGCATTTATATTATTCTCAGATATAGTTTTTCCATTAACAGTCATTGAATTTTCATCTAGTAATTTTTTTTCCATTAATCTTTTTATAACTACAGGAACACCGCCTGCATAATAAAAATCTTCCATTAAGTATTTCCCTGAAGGCTGTAGATTAACTAATGTTGGAATACCATCCCCACATTTATTCCAATCATCTAAATCTAAATCAATTTCCATTCGACCAGCAATTGCAGCTAAATGGATAACTGCATTTGTAGATCCCCCTATTGCTCCATTTACTTTAATTGCATTTTCAAATGATTTTTTTGTAACAATTTTTGACATTGTTATATCTTCCTTGACCATTTCAACAATTCTTTTTCCAGACATATGCGCTAAAGCATATCTTCTTGAATCTACTGCAGGTATTGCAGCATTTCCAGGAAGTGACATTCCTAATGCTTCTACCATTGAACCCATTGTTGATGCAGTTCCCATTGTCATACAGTTTCCTTTTGAACGGCTCATTGAGATTTCAGCATTAATAAAATCTTCTTCAGTTATTATGCCCGCATTTAAATCTGCATCCAGTTTCCAAACTCCTGTTCCAGAACCTATTGTTTCCCCTTGATGATGTCCATTAAGCATTGGGCCACCTGAGACACCAATTGTAGGAAGATCAACACTTGCAGCTCCCATCATCAATGAAGGAGTTGTTTTATCACACCCCATTAATAGTACTACTCCATCTATAGGATTGCCCCTTATTGCTTCTTCAACGTCCATACTTGCTAAATTTCTAAACAACATAGCTGTTGGTCGTAAATTAGATTCACTTGCTGAAAAAACTGGAAATTCTAAAGGAAAGCCTCCTGCCTCATAAACACCTTTTTTAACAGACTCAGCAATTTCTCTGAAATGTCCATTACATGGTGTTAATTCCGACCAAGTATTACAAATACCAATTACAGGACGCCCGTCAAATAAATGGTTTGGATGACCTTGATTTCTCATCCAGCCTCTATGAATAAATGTATCTCTTCGATGTGATTTAGAATTATACCAATTAGAAGATCTATATTTATTTTTTTTATTCATAAAAAAAGTTTTATCTAATTAAAGTAAAAAATCAAATTTTAAATTTATTATCTTCAATACCAGGAGTAGTAATATTTAATGCAAATA
>CACESS010000032.1 GCA_902562275.1 uncultured Alphaproteobacteria bacterium | reverse complement strand
CTTCGAATGAAAAAATATGATCCTGTGTTAAAAAAACACGTTTGGTTCGTAGAAAAAAAAATGCCTCCTCATAGTAAATAATAGATTTACCTCTTTAATTTATTCTAAATTAACATAATTTAAACTCATGGAAGCTACTTATGGAATTCATTGGTTTAGACAAGATTTGCGATTACAAGAAAATCCATCTTTATTGTCACTTTCAAAAAAAGTTGATCAGATAATTCCAATTTATATTTTTGATTTAAATCAAAGAATTGGATCCACATCTAAATGGTGGTTAGAAAAATCTTTAATTAGTTTGTATGATTCAATACAAAAATATAATGGCAAACTAAATATATTTGCTGGTGATCCAGAGAAAATTATATCTTCAATATTAAAGAATTCAAATGTTAAATGTGTATCTTGGAATAGACTATATGATCCATACTCAATTAAAAGAGATACTATAATTAAATCTATAGTTACTGCATCTAAAATAGAATGTGACTCGCACAATGGATATCTTTTAAATGAACCTTGGAATATTAAAAATAAAAGTGGAACCTTTTTTAAAGTATTTACCCCTTACTGGCGACATTGTGATGAACTACTAAAACAAAAAGAAAATAAATTAAAAAAATCAAAAATAGATTACACCAATTCAAAATTTAAAAATGAAACAACTATACAAGATTTAAATCTAACAAACAAAAAAGAGCAATGGATCAAAGAAATTGAAAAATATTGGATACCTGGTGAAAGTAATGCAAGATTACAATTAAAAAAATATATTTCAGAAAAAGCAAATAACTATTCAGTCGGAAGAGATAGACCTGATAAAGATTTAACTTCAAAATTATCACCTTATCTTCATTTTGGAGAAATATCTGCTTTGGAAGTTTATGATACCGTAAATAATGAAAAAAAAATTGATCCTGAAAATAAAAAAAAATTTCTTGCTGAACTTGGCTGGAGAGATTTTTCTTACAATCTTTTGTTTCATTATCCAGATATGACCCATAAACCTATACAAACGAAGTTTAATAAATTTCCATGGATAAAAAATGATAAAAATTTATCATTATGGCATAATGGAAAAACTGGTATTCCAATTGTTGATGCTGGAATGAGACAGCTATATAAAACAGGTTGGATGCATAATAGGGTAAGAATGATTGTGGGGTCATTTTTAACAAAAAATTTATTGTTGCACTGGAAAAATGGAGAAGAGTGGTTTTCTGATACTTTAGTTGATGCAGACGTTGGTTCTAATTCTGCAGGTTGGCAATGGATATCTGGTTGTGGTGCTGATGCAAGTCCATATTTTAGAATTTTTAATCCAATTTTGCAGGGTCAAAAATTTGATCCAGATGGTGATTATGTCAAAGAATTTGTTCCTGAGTTGAATAATATTCCAAAAAAATATATTCATAATCCCTGGGAGATATCTAAGGAAGATCAAAAGAAATATAATTTTGAGATTGGTACTTCGTATCCATCACCAATTGTAGATTTAAAAGAAACAAGAAATAGAGCACTAGCAGCATTTAAAACTATTAGTTAACGTGAAAGAAAAAATAGCAATTATTGGTTCTGGTATTTCAGGAATAAGTGCAGCTTACCTTTTGTCCTCTAAATACGATGTTTATTTATTTGAAAAAAATAATAGATTGGGCGGACATACAAGAACTATCTATGTTGAAGAATTAACTAAGACAATCCCAGTCGATACAGGGTTTATTGTATTCAATGAAAATAATTATCCAGATTTAACAAATTTTTTTAAATTACTTGATGTGAAATGCGCAAATTCAGATATGTCTTTTGCCGTATCAAATCAAGATCCTATAATTGAATATAGTGGTAAAAATATCTTTTCTCTTTTTGCTAATTTTAGAAATATCTTTTCTTTTAATTTTTTTAAAATGTTATTTGAAATAAGAAAACTTTATTTATTGTGTAACAGCTTGAATGTTAGTGATTTAGAACAAACTGAAACGTTAAATGATTTTTTAAAAGCTAATAATTTTTCAACATATCTAATAAATTATCATATTTTACCTATGATATCATCTATATGGTCAAGTAATGTAAGTGATGTAAAAAACTTTCCTCTTATATCATTCATAAATTTTTTCAAAAATCATGCTTTATTTAATTTAAAAAAAAGACCTCAGTGGAAATACGTAGAAGGTGGAAGTAACGAATATATAAAAAAAATTATTAATAAAAATTTTTTTGAATATGAAAAAATTCTTAGAGAAAATAATAAAATTAAAATAGTAGATGATAAAAAAAATATATTTGAATTTCATAAAGTAATATTTGCAACCCATGCAAATCAAGTATTAGATATTTTGGAAAAACCAACACAAGAAGAAGTAAAAATATTTTCACAATTTAAATATTCAACTAACTCAGCAATACTCCACTCCGATCAATCTTTAATGCCTAATTCAAAAATTGCTTGGTCAAGTTGGAATTTTTTAAATAAATCTTCATCTTCTAAATTTACTTTAACTTATTGGATGAATCTCTTGCAAAAATTGCCAACTAAGCAAGATTATTTTGTAACTGTTAATCCTTATAAAAAGCCTAAAAATATAATTAATGAAACAACCTTTGATCACCCAATATATACTACAGATACTATTTTAGCTCAAAAAAATGTCATGGAAATTCAAGGAAAGAATAATACTTTTTTCTGTGGAGCTTACCTAGGATATGGTTTTCATGAAGACGGTATTCAATCATCTTCTTATATTTGTAAATTATTACATTGTGATTTACCTTGGAAGAGAGAGAAAAATTTTTATAATAGACTACAAATTAATTTTGAATGATTTCTCAAATTTTATTATCTAGTATTATACATAAAAGATTTATTCCATTTAAACACACATTGAAATATGAGGTGCCAAGTCTTTTCATTAATTTGGATAATCTTGATCACTTAGGTAAAAACTATAAACTTTTTTCATTAA
>CACESS010000031.1 GCA_902562275.1 uncultured Alphaproteobacteria bacterium | reverse complement strand
ATAAAGTCCTTGTTTCAAAATTGGAAGGATATTCAAGAACACAAATTAAAACTTTAATATTAAATGGCAATGTATGTCTTGATGAAAAGGAAATAAAAGATCCATCTTATATAACTAAAGAAAATGAAAATTACTTTATAAATATTATCTTGAAAAAAGAAACAAAACATTCAGCTGAAAACATTGACTTAAACATTATTTTTGAAGATGAAGATTTAATCGTTATAAATAAACCTCCAAATTTAGTAATGCATCCTGCTCCTGGAAATGAAAGTGGCACTCTTGTGAATGCTCTTATACATTACACTAATAATCAGTTAAGTAATTTAGATGATAATGCTAGACCAGGAATAGTCCATCGTTTAGATAAAGATACTAGTGGAATTCTTGTTGTTGCAAAAAATAATAATGTTCATATTAATTTAGCCAAACAATTCAAAGAACATACGATATCTCGTAGATATAAAGCAATAGTTTGGGGAACACCTGATAATCAATCAATTGAAGGGTACATAGAAAGAAATAGAAAAAATAGAAAAAAAATGAGTTTGAACAATAAGGGTTTTGGAAAATATTCTAAAACCGATATTAAATTAGAAAAAACTTTTGGTATTGCTAGTATAGTTGACTGTCATTTATATACTGGAAGAACACATCAAATTAGACTTCATCTAACTTCTAAAAATTCTCCTATAATTGGTGATAAGATCTATGGAAAAAGTAAAATTAATCAATTTGGAAAAGATAAAAATACATTTAATAAATTTATGATTTTAAAAAATTTTGAAAGACAAGCATTACATGCCTATCATCTAGGTTTTGATCATCCTACATCAAAAAAAAGGATGAATTTTGATATTGAAATTCCTGAAGATTTTAAGAATTTAATAGAATTATTGCTTAAATATTAAATTATATTTTATTTGTGATATAGGCGTATTATGAATTTACCAGTTCTATCAAGTGAAGGAAATTTAGCAGTATACTTGCAAGAAATAAAAAAATTTCCGATGCTCACTGCTGAAGAGGAATACATGTTAGCTAAACGTTACAAGGAACATGGAGATTCAGATGCTGCTCATAAATTAGTTACAAGTCATCTTCGATTAGTTGCCAAAATCGCAATGGGGTATAGAGGATATGGCTTACCTGTTACTGACTTAATTTCAGAAGGTAATGTTGGAATCATGCAAGCAGTTAAGAGATTTGATCCAGAAAAAGGTTTTAGATTAGCAACATATGCAATGTGGTGGATAAGAGCTCAAATACAAGAATATGTTTTACATAGTTGGTCTTTAGTAAAAATTGGAACTACCGCGGCTCAGAAAAAACTTTTTTTTAATTTACGTAAAATTAAAAATCAACTTACTTCAATTGACTCAGGTAATTTGTCACCAGAAAATGTAAGGGAGATTGCAACTAGACTAGATGTAAAAGAAGGTGAAGTAATAGATATGGAAAATAGACTTTTTACTTCTGATCAATCTTTAAATGTTAAATTAGGTGAAGAACATGACACTGAATGGCAGGACTTAATAGAAGATAAACAAGAAACTCAGGACAGAATAATTGAAAATAAAGATGAGCTTGATTATCGAAGAAGTTTATTTTCAAAAGCTTTTGAAGTTTTGAACGAAAGAGAAAAAGAAATTATTAAACTTCGAAAACTAAGTGAAAATCCATTAAAGTTAGAAGATTTAAGTAAAAAATATAAAATAAGCAGAGAAAGAGTAAGGCAAATTGAAGAGAAAGCATTAGAAAAACTTCAAAAAGAAATTTCAAATATTAGATAAAGTTCCATTTATATCAATCGTCTCTTTTCTATCTGGCCCTGTTGAGACAATTGAAATATTAGTTTCCATAAGAGCCTCTAGTATTTGAATATATTTTTTAGCATTTTCTGGAAGATCATCAAATTTGTTAATCCCTGCTGTTGATTTTTCCCAGCCAGCAATTTTTTTGTAAATAGGCTTTATCTTATCGTATAAAAATTCTTCACTCGGTAAATAGTCATAATGTTTGTTATCAATTAAATATCCAGTACAAACATTAATTTCTTTTAATTCATCTAAGACGTCAAGTTTAGTAAGTACAATGTCCGTAATACCATTAAGTTTAATTGATTGCCTCAAAAGTACACTATCAAACCAACCACACCTTCTTTTTCTTTTTGTAACTGTCCCAAATTCTTGACCTTTTTCACCAAGATGTTCTCCAATCTCATCCATTAACTCTGTTGGAAATGGTCCCGATCCAACTCTAGTAGTATACGCTTTTGTGATTCCTAAAATTTTGTGGTCATTTCTATAACTAAAACCTGTGCCAGAAAATATCTGACCTGATATTGTATTTGATGAAGTAACATAAGGATATGTTCCAAAATCAATGTCTAACATTGAACCTTGCGCCCCTTCAAATACAATGTTTTTATTCTTTTGACCTAGTTCATTTATTATTTTCCATAATGGAACGCTAAAAGAGTTTAGATAATTAGACATTGATAAAAGTTCTTCATAATAATTATGTTGAATTTTATGAATATGTTTTGAAATTTTATCTTTATGAAATTCGTAAAGTTTATCTATTTTATATTTTAAAAATATTGGATCTTTTAAATCACAAATTCTTATTGCCCTTCTACCTACTTTATCTTCGTATGCTGGACCAATACCTTTTTTAGTTGTTCCTAGTTCTTTTTTGCCCCTAGAGCTTTCGTTAATTTCATCAAGAAGTTTATGAATAGGTAAGATTAAACAAATATTGTCAGCAATATATAAATTGTCTTCGTTTACCTCTATTCCTTGTTCTTTAAGATTATTAATTTCATTAATTAGTGCCCACGGATCTAAAACAACACCATTTCCAATAGCACATTTTTTATTATTAATTATTCCTGAGGGTAATAAATTAAGTTTATAGACATTATTATCTACTTTAATTGTATGACCTGCATTGTTTCCTCCTTGATATCTGACTATCAAGTCAGCTTTAGAAGAAATCCAATCAACAATTTTGCCTTTTCCTTCATCTCCCCATTGGGTTCCAACTATTGTATAAAACATCAGATCTGCTTAACTATCTTATTCATCAAATAATACTTGATTCCAAACTTTTTTGCCTCTTTTTTTATATCAATATTATCTTCAAAAGATTTAAACAAACTATAGCCTTTATTTATTAATTTTTGCTTAATTTTATCACTCGTATTGAATGCAATTAAAATTTTTTTATTTTGATTAATCAACGATGAAGATCTTAAAATTGTATCCATGTAACACGTATAT
>CACESS010000030.1 GCA_902562275.1 uncultured Alphaproteobacteria bacterium | reverse complement strand
TCTATATCAAAAAAATTAATAGTCTCAGTATTAGTGTCGTTTATATAAACCAGTCTTCCATTTTTATAGTATTCACTACCTTTAATTTTTCCCTCTTCGTAAAAAGTAGTTTTAGTTAATCTCTTATCAAAATTAATTCCTTCAATCTGTCCATTAAAAGGCAATCTTGCTTTATCTGGCATTTTATTCTCTATAATTTTATTAAATGATAGAAAGTCATCGCAAGATTCATCATCTTTCGTGCTTATAAAATAACTATCTCCAGGTTTTTTTATTGTGTAGTAACAAGTATCATATTTTTTATTAAAAACTGGAATTACTTCTTTGTCATACTCAAATTCGTTACCATTAACATTTAATGAGATTAAAATTGAAAATAAAAATGTAACTAAATAAATTAATCTCATATTTTTGGTTCTACTCTTTCTTTGCTGATCTCTAATTTGTTATTATGTCTTGATATTGTTTTTCCCGGCCAAATAAGAATAAAAATAGCATATACTCCATAGACAATAGTAAAAATATCTTGATCAATATTTAAGTAGAATTCAATAGGAAGAGGGAAAATTGCTATTAAGGTGAGAATAAATAAAATAGGTCCTCTAAAGCCTATATGCCTTAGTCTTTGAGTGGTAATGCATACACTCGTCCAAAAAGTTAAAACTAAAATGCTTAATAATAATACTATCCAAGCAACGCCAAGATTTAAAATGGCATTTTGAAATAATTGAAAATCCATTAGAAAAATTGAAAGACCTAAACCACCATATAAAGAAAATAAAAACGCTATACTAAAAACAAACCACGCTATTATTAAAACTAAGATATGAGATATTCTTCCTCTAGTGCCAAATAGAGTAAACCATCCACCAAAAACACCATAATGGCTCATATTAAAATTCTATCATTTAATAGAAGAAATTCAATTACTCATATGTTTGAATATTGCACACTTGTTTGCGATTTAGTACGATTTAGTGGTGATTAATATTTTTGAAAATGAAAAAAAGTTAATTGATCTAATAAAGAAAAGTAATCGTGATTTGGAGCGAGGTAAATTTCTTGATCCATTTTTCCAAGATCAGAAGACGCAAATCAAATTAATTAAATTGTTCAAAGAATATCAAATTGAAGAAACAAAAATAATTAAAATAATAAAAATATTGTGGGCAGAAATTAAATTTAATTTCAAACGAGGAGATAAAACAATAAGTTTTTCTAAAAAAGAAGAAGCTTCTATGAAAAAGCATTTAGTAGCTCTTAAAAAAATGCTGACACAAGACCGAATAAATAAAATTGATAGGGGTCAATACTTACAACTCTTTAAACCTGAAAAAACACTAGGAAAAAATAACGATAAATGGCTAGATACAATTGATGCAATGCTAGAAGAAATAGGTTCAACATATAAAAACCTAGATTCAAAAGATAAAGTAGCTCCAATTGGTTATTTTGTAACTTCAATTGGAATGAAGTTTGAAAAACTTGATCCAAAATTAAAACCGAGCACATATTTTAATGAAGCAAAGCAGAAACTGAGTTTGGGTGCAGAAATAATTTATATTGTGGCTAACTTTTATGACAAGCGCATCACCAAACGTACTATTAAAAGTTCGTTTAAAAACTATAAGAAAAATATTCTCCTAATAAGGCAATTAGAGGGAAAAAAATAACCTCACTCTGTCCTCCCTTTATTGCTCTAGTTTTGTAATAATTGCTAGGAATAACTGGAGTAGTATTTATGACAAAAGAATTGTTAACGGAAAAGGAAGTGAGTGAGAAGTATGGTCTTAATATTCGCACACTTCAAAAAGATCGCTGGATGGGATCAGGTCTAACTTATGTAAAAATACGAAGACGCATTCTTTACCGCACAGAAGATGTAGAGAAGTATATAGCAAAGCATGTTGTAGGCAGTCATCGTTACGACTAACAATGAAACGATCACTTGCTAATAAGTGGGTCTTTATTGGTTTAATTAATAAAGATCGTGACCTAAAACCTGTAGATAAGGTTGTAGCTTGGTTTTTACTTAACCATTACAACCTTAAAACAGGTAGATGCTTTCCTAGTCATAAAAGATTAGCTGAAGAGAGTAATTATAGCCTTAGACAAGTAAAGTATGCAACGAAGAGATTATGTACAAAATATTTTAATTTAAAGAGAAGAGGGCATACAGGAAGTGCTAATGAATACATGCCGTTATTTGAATTAATTGATCAAGAAAAAGCAGTAGTGCAATACAACGACAAAATACGTGCAACATCAGAGCAAGAGATGGTGCAACACACTGCACCCCAAAATATAAAAGAAAATATAAATAAAACAGATGTAACATCTGATGATTTTTTAATATGGAAAATAGAAAAAAATATGCTTGGGAGATTGGATCAAACTCAACTTGAAAGAGGAAGAAGGCTTATAGCTAAGAGGGAAAAGCTGCGTGGTTCGTGAAGATGAGTTTGATCCTTATTAAATCTTAAATAGTTTAATTTCAAAATCATTTATTTTGTAATTGTTGCCTTTAGAAACTATTTTATGACCTTCTTTTTGTAGTATTTTTTTTTGGGCATTAATACCGCCAGGATATTTTTCATTAACATAACCATTAGTTTTAATAGTTCGCCAATAAGGAGTAACTCTTTTTTTCCCCTCTCTCAATTCCTCTTCTGCTGCTCTAGCAACTACATTAACAAATATCCCAGTTACAATTGGACAAGCTGTTGTTGTTTTATATTTTGTAGCAAATTTTTCTCTGATCTGATTAATGGTCATTAATTTTCCTTTAGGTACTTTTTTCATTAAATCATTTACCTCTAAAGGAGTAGGCATGACAAACTTCCCTATCCCCCAAGATTTTTCTAGCTTCTTAGGAATTGTTTTTATTTTAGGAAAATCCTTTTTATCATTAAGTCTCTTTCTATACTTAAATGAATCTTCTATTTCTTTCATTAGGACAAATTTTTAGGACTCATAAATTAATTATACTCCTCGTAAATCTTTTCTCTTTCTAGTTTATTCATACCTTTGGTTCGTTCAATAAATTCATTTCTAAGTTCTCGTGTTTTAAATCAGTTTAAGTTGATAACATAGGATTGTTTTATTTGTTTTTATTCAGTAGTTTAATTAATAATTTTGAATATTCTCTGGCATCATCTATGGCTTTATGTGTATGTTTTGTATTATCATGCAATTCTAGAGAGTAATCATCTCTACCTATGTCTTTATAATCTTTTTGCAGCACAGCAGCAGCATAGGATTTGATATCAAAGGCTGCTTGTCCATTCTTATCAAAAAAAGGCATAGAGAAAGGAATTTTTTCTAATCGTTCTGTAAGAAAAGTTTGAATATACCAATTGATCCACATAAAATCTAATGGAGCTGGATGAGCAGCCATAACTCGTGGGGATGGTAACGTGAGAAGCCAATCACCAAATTTATTCATTCCTTCTTTGGGTGAGACTTGATGGTGTTGAGTATGTTTTAAAGCTTCTGGCGCTTCTGTTGTAAACCAATGCATAGTAGCGGG
>CACESS010000029.1 GCA_902562275.1 uncultured Alphaproteobacteria bacterium | reverse complement strand
AAAAGGTCATTTATCCAAGATAATGAGTCATTGGCAAACAACCCAAGATTTGAAGATTGGAAATTAATAAAAGCTCAACATTTAGTTTCTGGAAAAATTTCATCTAATAATGGAAAAATATCTGTCGAATTTAGATTGTATGATGTGTTTCAACAAAAGCAAATTGTGGGAAAAAAATATGAGACTAATGAAAAAAATTGGCGAAGAGTCGCTCATATTATTTCAGATTCTATTTTTAAAAATATAACAGGTGAAGGTGGTTACTTTGATACAAGAATAGTTTATGTCGCTGAGACAGGACCAAAAGAAAATAAACAAAAAAGATTAGCAATCATGGATCAAGATTTTGAGTAATTAATGCAACTTTAATATATCCTGCTGAATTTATTATGGACATAATTTCCATAATCCTTCCATAAGCTACTACTCTATCACCTCGTATATAAATTCTTGCTTCTGTGTTTTGTTCAGTAATAGCGTTTAGTCGAGGAATTAAATTTTCTACTTCAACCTTTGATTCTCCAATGTAGACTTCTCCATCTAACTTAACGGTTATCTCAATTGGATCTTTAATATCAGTTAATGCAGTAGCTTTAACCTTTGGCAAATCAACTTTAATCCCAACCGTTAGGAGAGGTGCGGTAACCATAAAAACAATTAGTAAAACAAGCATAACATCCACAAAAGGTGTAACGTTAATTTCACTCATTTGAGTGTACCTTTGCTTCTTTCTTTTGTTTAAATTATTTGAGGTAATCAATTTATTTTTTCTCTAATTGCCTAAAAAAAATTGTTGAGAATTCATCCATAAATGTTTCCAAGGATATAAAATATTTTGATAAATCGTTTGAAATTTTATTGTACGCAACTACTGCAGGTATAGCCACAAATAGACCTAATGCAGTTGCAAAAAGGGCTTCAGCTATTCCTGGTGCAACTACTGCTAAATTTGTATTTTGAGCTATTGCAATAGATTTAAAACTATTCATTATACCCCAGACTGTTCCAAATAACCCAATAAAAGGTGCAGTTGATCCAGCAGTTGCGAGAAATGTTAAATTTCTTTCAACATTTTCACTTTCTTTATTAAAAACAACAGTCATTGATCTTATCATTCTATCTTTTAAAGAATTTATATCAGATGTATCATTTTCAAACTGAGTTTTACTTTTTTTCCACTCTAAAATTGCTGCACAAAATAATTTTGATTTTGGATCTGTATGATTAAAATTTAAAGTTTCATATAAATCTTCAAATGAATTTCCAGACCAAAAAATATCTTCAAATTCTTTTTCAAGTTTTTTTAATTGTCTAATTCTTAAAATTTTTGAAATTATTACATTCCAAGAATAAAGAGAGGCTAGGATTAAAATTATAATTACAGATTTGACAACAAGGTCAGCTTGCATAAATAAAGCAAGCATTGAAAAATCTGGAGCTTCTGTTGATAAATTTGTACTATTAATATCTGCCATATTAATTATTTTTTAATTTTTTCAAGATCACTACTATGAACCATAACCCAAAAACCTGGTCTATTTTTTTCACATAATGCTATAACTGGTGTCTTACCCTCTTCTTTTGCAAGCTTTGCCGTATCATCCCATAAACTAATTGCTGTATGCTTTGCTCTTAATTTACATTCTATAAATAAATCTTCGTGAATTACATCAGCTCTTGTTACTTTACCATTACCTCCACTCAAAGGTGTCCTTTTCCCATTGAAATAATTAGCAACATCTCTTTCTCTTTTTTTCCAGGCTTTATCGGGCATCTATATTCCTTTCATTAGGCTGTAAGTGAAGATAAAACATTATCATCAACTTCAAAATTTGATGATACAACTTGTACGTCGTCATTGTCTTCTAAAACTTCAAGTAATTTAAATAGTTTGTCCGCTGTATCTTTTCCAATATTTATATTATTTTTACTTTTCCAAATTAAATTTGCAGAGTTAGTCTGACCATACCTTTTAATTAATTTATCATTAAGTTCATGCAAATCGTTTTGATCACAGTATATTGAATACTCTGTTTCATTTATCTCATAATCTTCGGTATTATTTTCAATAAGAAATTCTAGAAGTTGATCTTCGTTTACTAAATTTTTATCGAGAGTTATATTGCCAAATCTGTCAAAACCAAAACTAACGCTTCCTGTTTCACCCAAATTACCTCCATGTTTACTAAAAGATGACCTAATCTCTGCAGCTGTTCTATTTTTATTATTTGTAAGTGCCTCAACTATTATTGCAATACCTTCAGGACCATACCCCTCGTATCTTACTTCTTCATAATTACTATCAGGATCATTGCCTTGCCCTTTTTTAATTGCTCGTTCAATGTTATCTTTTGGCATATTGAGTGACTTGGCTGAAGCAATTGCAGATCTTAACCTAATATTACTTTCAATATCTTCACCACCGACTTTGACTGCAACAGATATTTCTCTTCCAAGTCTTGAAAATACCTTTGCTCTTTTTTTATCTTGAGCACCTTTTCGATGCATAATATTTTTAAACTTCGAGTGTCCTGCCATTTCGATTAGATTTATAAATATTTTATCCGATGTTAGTAAAGATATAAAATATTAGATAAATGTGTCTAATATATGTAAATTAAGTCTCTTGAATTGGGGTAATATTTTTGGCTAAACCAGTATTAATATCAATTTCTATTAAAGCTCCGCATACTGTTATATTTTCAGTAGCAGGTGTAAATCTACCTTCAGCCCTATACCCCTTAACAAATCCATGGATTGGATTATTTATATCGAAACCAATTATTGAATTATAATCTCCTGACATTCCAACATCTGTTTGATAGGCTGTACCTTTTGGTAAAATAACACTGTCTGATGTTGGCACATGAGTATGTGTACCTAAAACTGCCGTAACTTGTCCATCAACATAATATCCAAATGCTTTTTTTTCAGAAGTTGCTTCACCATGCATATCAATAATTATCGCATCGCATGTACTGCCTAATTTCTCTTTTTGAAGAAATTCGATTATGCCTTTAAAGGGATCATCTAATGATAAATTCATAAATAATCTAAGCATTACTTGTACTACTATAATTTTTTTTCCATTTAAAAGTTCAAGCTTATAATAACCTTTTCCAGGAACACCTTCAGAGTAATTCAAAGCTCTTATAATTTTTGGATTTTGTTCTATGTAAGATAGCATATCTCTTTGATCCCACGCATGATTCCCAAGTGTAAGTATATCTATTCCGCTAGAAAATAATTCTTCTGCATCCTTTTTTGAAAGTCCATAACCAGAAGTAGCATTTTCACCATTAGCAATAATCATGTCTGTATTGTATTTAGATTTGAGTGTTGGGAGAACTTCTTTAATTTTTTTCCGTGATGCCTTACCGACGATATCACCTATAAAAAGAATTTTCATTGAAAACTATATAAATTTTTATCAGTAATAACATAATCAACTTTAAAATCAAATTTATCTATGGGTATATAATCTAATTTTTGATCTTCATATGCATATGCTACTGATATGAAACTATGATTAATTTTATTTAAATATGCAAAAGTCCTATCATAATAACCTCCGCCATAACCTAATCTATTTCCTTTATGATCAAAAGCTAAACAAGGAACAAAAATTAATTCAGGATTTAAAATTTTATTTTTATGTTGAGGCTCTGATATATTCATATGCCCTTTTACAAAATTCTCTTCACTCTTAAATTGTTTAAAGATTAAATGACTATTTTTTTTTTCAATTACTGGAAGACATAAAATTTTATTTTCAATAAAGATAAGATTATTAAGCTCTTCTGTATT
>CACESS010000028.1 GCA_902562275.1 uncultured Alphaproteobacteria bacterium | reverse complement strand
TGAATTGCTTTGCTAAACTCTTGATCCTTTATCCAATGAGCACTCCATGTTTTTGTAGGCGCATAACCTCTTTGCAATTTATGTTCACCTTGAGCGCCTGCTTCTACAATTTGAATCTTATTTTGAATTGCATATTCAATTGCTTGATAATAACAGAGTTCAAAATGTAAAAATGGGACTTCATATTTTGATCCCCATAATCGTCCATACAAATGAGTTTTACTTAGAAAATTGATTGCAGAGGCAACCATTTTATCTTCTTGATAAGCCATTATAAGTAATATTTTTTTTCTAAAATTATGTAATATTTCAAAGAAAAATTCTTTAGTTAAATAAGTAGAACCCCATTTTCTTCCTGTAGTATCTAAATAACAATCGTAAAAAAAATTTATATGCTCTTCTTTAATATCATCTCCATTAAGTAATTTTACAGTTAAATTATTATTTTCAATACATTTTCTTTCTCGTCTAATAATTTTTCTTTTTCTTGAGGATAAGTCATTTAAAAAATCATTAAAATTTTTATATTCATTATTGTTCCAATGAAATTGTATTCCTGATCTAACCATAATATTATTAATTTCATTCCAATTAGATGCATCATTGACAAAATTAAAATGAAGAGAAGAAACATTTATTTTTTTTGCCTCTTCTATCATATTATTAATTACTTGAACTTGCTTTCCCTTTTTATCTTTAACTGATTTGTTTAAAACAATTCTATCACCAGTTACCGGTGTAAATGGTATTGCAGATTGAAGTTTTGGGTAATAGTTTATTCCATATCGATGATAGGCATCAGCCCAAGAATGATCAAAAATATATTCTCCAAAAGAATGATTCTTTATGTAAAGAGGACATAATGCAATAATTTTATCATTTTCTTGTTCAATATAATGATATGGCTGCCAACCTGTTTTGGAATTTGCGCTATTACTTTTTTCTAAAGCATAAAGAAATTCATATTGTAAAAATGGATGATCATTACCAACACATTCGTTCCAATTAGAACTTTTGATGTTACTGAGCGAAGAGCAAAAAAAATGTTCACTCATTTGGAGTATTTATTTAATTTTAATTATTGCGTCTATTTCAACAGAAATATTGAGTGGAAGAGCATTTGAACCAACTGCGAAACGCGCATGTCTTCCTTTGTCACCAAAAATATTAACTAATAGATCTGATGCTCCATTTATAATTTTAGGTTGATCAGTAAAGTTGTCATTACAATTAACAAAACCTCCAAGTTTTAAAAAGCTTTCTAATCTATCCCAATCGCCATTTATAGATGTTTTTAGAGCTGCAATAATATTAATGCAGCAAATTTCAGCCGCTTTAATTCCATCTTCTTCGGAAATATCTACCCCAACTTTTCCACTATAGAGAATTTTTCCATCCATTACGGGTCCTTGACCTGACACATAAACAGTACTATTTGAAATTTTATAAGGAACGTAATTTGCTAGTGGTGTTGGCATATCAGGAATATTTAAATCTAATTTCTTGATATTTTCTTCAAAGGTGTGCATTACATATATATAAAACAATTTGGGTGAAGGTAAAGAAAACAAATATGATTAAATTTAAAAAACTATTTATTTTCATCTTCATTTTCTCAATATTTTTAAAAGGGGAGATTTTAATGGCTGATGAAAAAAAAGATATTATACACATGACACTTAAAGATGGTGTTGTTGTAATAGAGACAAAACCAGATGTAGCACCAAAACATGTCAAACAAATTAAGCAACTTATAGAAGAAGGACAGTATGATGGAGTTGTTTTTCATAGAGTTATAGATGGGTTTATGGCTCAGACAGGAGATGTAGAATTTGGGAATTCAAGTAATGATAGTTTTAACTTATCAAGGGCTGGTACAGGTGGATCAAAACTTCCCGATATAGAGGCTGAATTTTCGACAGAAAACCACGGAAGAGGAGCCGTGTCAATGGCAAGAGCTCAAAACCCAAATAGTGCCAATAGTCAATTTTTCATTTGTTTTAATGACTGCTCTTTTTTAGATGGTCAATATACCGTTTGGGCTCAAGTTACTGAAGGTATGGAATATGTTGATAATATCACAAGAGGCGAGCCACCTGCTGATCCAGATAAAATAATTAAAATGGAGATTATTAAATAATTAAATGTTTGTAGCTGACTTGCATAATGATCTTGTGCAAAGAGTTATCGAAGGTGAAGATGTTACTAAACTTACATCGCACGGGCATACGGACATACCAAGATTATTAAAATCTGAAATTGATTTAGAAATTTTAATTATTTGGGTTTCAAGTAATTCTAAAGAACCAAATTTTTTTAAAAGAGCTGATAAAATGTATGATGAGATTGAAAGAATTTCATCACATGAAGAAATTGTCATTCCAAAAAAACTTTCGGACATTAATGAAGCAATAGAAAAAAATAAGTTAATATTCCCAATTTCAATGGAAGGTGGGGAGGGTTTAGAAAATGATATTAATAACTTATATCATTTTATAGAAAGAGGTCTTTTCTATTTCGGCCCAACATGGAATCATTCTTTGGATTGGGTTTCATCAAATTATGATGAGACTTATAATTCTTCAAAGCTGAAAAGTCATGGTTTAAACGAATTTGGGAAAGAAGTCATTTCTATTTGCCAAGATAATAATGTGCTAGTTGATGTTTCGCACATAGGAGAGAAAAGTTTTTGGGATATTGCATCAATATGTACCAAACCTTTTATAGCCTCGCATTCTAGCGTGTATAATTTGTGTCCACATTTTCGTAATTTAAAAGATGATCAAATTGAAGCTATTAAAAAAGTAAATGGTTTGATTGGTCTTAATCCATACCCTTTCTTTATTGATAAATCTTTTAAAGAAAGAGAAACTAAAGAAAGAAAAAAATATATTGATGAATTAAATTTTATTGAAAGAAAATATTCAAACAAAACATCTCAATGGATAGCAAAACAACATTTTCTTCAAAAAAAATTAGCAAATATATGTCCGAGTATTGAAATATTTGTAGATCATATTGAGTATGTAATTAATCAAATAGGTATTGATTATGTCGGAATAGGCAGTGATTATGATGGCCTTGATTGTTTGCCAAATAAATGGAGTGATTGTCTTGATCACATGATAATTCAAGAAAGTTTAGAAAAAAGAGGATATAAAAATACTGAAATTGAAAAAATTTTGGGTAAAAATATCTTAAGAGTTTTGGAAGAAATCTATAATTAGAAGTATACCAATTAAAACTAAAATTATTCCCGAAGTTTTTTGAATAAAATTTTTTCTCTTCTGAAAAAAATTGCCCATTCCATAACTTGTTACTATAACTGTAACTATAATATACCAAATGCCATCTATTACAGATGCGGTAATTACAAGAATTGAGTGTGAAAAAAAAGATGCATCTATTTTTACAAATTGTGAAAATACTGCAGAAAACCATATGAGAATTTTAGGATTTAAAATTGCTATAGAAAAGCCCTGTAAGAATGAGTTAAAATGTTTTTGATTATTTATATGCTCAATTTCTTGATTTTTTTTAAAAAGGAATTGGAAGCCTATAAATAATAAAAATAGAATTCCAATAATTTGTATAAATTGAAATAGTATTTCATTTGTTGTTAAAATAATTATTAGTCCAGTTACTGCAAAAATTGCGTACACCCCCATACCAATCCCATGACCAATAGAAGTCAGAATGCCAGCATATCTATTAATTGTAACACTGTTTCTGATAATTAATGCCAAACTAGGCCCAGGAGACATAGCTCCAGCAATACATACTAAGGCAAATTGAAGCCAAAAGATAAAAGTCATTTAATTTTTTGTTAGAGACAAGTATTTTTTAATTGTTTTTTCTAAACCAAATTCAAAGGTATCACAGATCAGAGCATGACCTATAGAAACCT
>CACESS010000027.1 GCA_902562275.1 uncultured Alphaproteobacteria bacterium | reverse complement strand
TTGAATTGCTATACTTTTTTTCATTAGAAAATTTCTTCCTCATATATTTTATTAATATTTTTTTTCCATTCACCATTATATTTGCTAATTAATAAATCAGCCGGTGAATGGCCATTTGATAGATTTTGTTCTAAATCTTTAAGATAAAATGTTTCATTATATTTTTCATTTTTTTCTAGAATATTTCTTTTTTCTAAACCTGATTTTGAAATTTCAAATAATTTTTGCGCAATATCTAACAAAATGCCATTTTTGAATTTGGTTTGTAGACCTTCTTTTGGCGCTAAACTATTTATTAAATTTCTATCATTTTGAGTCCAGCTCTCAACGATTTCATTAGTTTTATCAATACCATCATTATTATATAAAATGCCAATCCAAAAAGCAGGTTGAGAACATATTAAATCCCATGAACATGCATCCATGGAACGTATTTCTAAGAATTGCTTTAATCTAACTTGAGGAAATAAAGTTGATAAGTGGTTTATCCAATCTTCAATTGTAGGTTCAATGCGTAAATCTTTAGAAATGTTATTTTTCATAAAATCTCTAAAAGTATAATTAGTCATATCTATATATTTATGATTTCTAATTACAAAATACATTGGCACGTCAAGCGCATGCTCCGCATATTTTTCAAAATTAAAATCTTTATCAAAAACAAATGGTAATAAACCTGTTCTATCTTTATCTGTGTAATGCCAAAAATGAGATCTTAAACTCTTATATTTAGAAACTTCTTTTTGATCAAAAGGTGAGTTAGCAAATATAGCAGTTGCAATACCTTCAAGATTTAACATTAATCTAAACTTAGCAATCATGTCTTCTTCAGAATGATAATCCAAATTTACTTGGTTAGTGCAAGTACGTTTCATCATATGATGTCCCAGAGTACCAACTTTAGGCATATATTTTTTCATTATGGAGTATCTTTGTTTTGGCATCCAAGGTAATTCATCTAGGGATAAGCTAGGCTCCACGCCTAAGCCCAATAATATAAAATTAAATTCTTCACCAATTACTTTTAACTCTTTTAAATGCCTATTTGTTTCTGTGCAGGTTTGATGAATATTTTTTAATTGAGCTCCAGATAATTCAATCTGCCCGCCTGGTTCTAGAGTTATATTTTCACCAAATCTTTCTAGAGCAATTATTGTAGTATTTTTATCATCATACTTTGGTTTCCAGCCCTTATTTACAAATTTTAAAAGAATATCTTTAATACCGTTTGACTCTTCATAAGATAATTGATGTAAACTATCTTTCTTTAAAACAAATTTCTCGTGTTCTACTCCTATGCGTAAATCATTCTTTTCTTTAATTCCTTTATAAAAGTAATCTATTAGATCGTTTTTTTTTAGCATTGTTTCAAATTAAATACGCCAGGTTATATTAAAAATAAAGTTGCTAATCCAAGAAAAGATAAAAAGCCAAAAACATCTGTTATTGTAGTCAAAATTACTGCAGATGCTAAAGCAGGATCAATTTTCAACTTATCTAAAATTAGTGGAATTACAATACCTGAAAAACCAGCAATTAGTAAATTTAGTATCATAGCAAGACCTATTATTATACCCAAAAGCAAATTATCAAACCAATAAATAGAAATTAAAGATATTATAATAGCGAATATCATACCATTTATACCACCAATGAGAGTCTCTTTACTTATAATTTTTAGAGCATTGCTAGCTGTTAATTTTTTTACTGCAATAGCTCGCACTGCAACTGTTAAAGTTTGAGTGCCAGCATTGGCACCCATTGAAGCTACTATTGGCATTAAAATAGCTAAGGCTACTACTTTTTCTATAGCAGCTTCAAATAGACCTATGACTATAGAAGCTACTACCGCTGTCATTAAATTTACAATTAACCATGAAATTCTTGATTTCGTTGTAGTAATAACTGACTCGTATAAATCTGTATGATCTACACCTCCAAGCTTTAAAATATCTTCTTCTCTTTCTTCTTCTATAACTTCTACAACATCATCAACTGTAATTGATCCAATAATTTTTTTTTGATTATTAATAACTGGAGCACTAACTAATCCATATTTGTTAAATAATAATGCTACATCTTCTTGATCTGTATTTACATCAATTAATCTTAAATCTTTATTTGTTATTGAATTTAATTCTATTTCTCTTTTTGAACCCATTAATCTTCCTAATGGAACTACACCTTTTGCTTCTTTATTGTTATTGATTAAGTAAATATCATAAAAATCTTCAGGTAGTTTCCCTTTGTTATTTCTTAAATAATCAATTGCTTGACCAACATTCCATGATTGATTAACGGCAACAAATTGTCTTTGCATTAATCTTCCAGCAGAATCTTGAGGATAATTTAATCCTTCTTCAACCAGTGTACGTTCTTCTTTATCTAAATTTTCTAAGAATATAGTCTGATCTTTTTCTTCTAAATCTTCAGCTAAATCTACAGCATCATCTATATCTAAACTTTTTGCATTATTAGCTAATTGTTTAATATCTAAGGTTTCTATTATTTCCTCTCTAATACTATCATTTAAATAAGTTAAAATTTCAGGATCAAAATTCTTATCAATAATGTTCAAAAGGCTTAATCTTAAAACTGGGTCTAAATTTTGAAGAATATCTGCAATATCTGCATTATGAATATCATTTAAATAAGATAGAACGTCATCATATTTATAATTTTCTAAATAATTAGTTACTAATTCAACAGATTTAATTGAAGAATCCTGATCTTTTTTAATAATTTCTTCCATATAAATTGGTGCGGCTGAGAAGACTTGAACTTCCACAGGATAAATCCCACAGCGACCTCAACGCTGCGCGTATACCAATTCCGCCACAGCCGCTTATATAGTATTATTAAATATCAGATAGAATAATAACTATCAATAAAGTAAAATAAACAAGATGAAAGAGATTGAAGTTAAAATATCTAAGAATGAAATAAATTATGATGAGGCAGTCATGTTTATGGAGTCAAAAGTAGAAAATATAAATAAAAATCTGTCTAAAGAATTATTGTGGTTTTTATCTCATAATCATATTTTTACTCAAGGAACTAGTGCTAAAAATGAAGAAGTGTTAAACTCCAGTATTATAGATGTAATTAAAACAAATCGTGGAGGCAAAACAACATACCATGGTCCAGGTCAAAGAATTGTTTATTTTATGTTAAATTTAAATAATATAAAAAAAGATATACGAAAGTTCATATCTATAATCGAAGATTCGTTAATTACCTTTTTAAAAAATTATAATATTGAAGCTAGAGCATTTAAAGATAGAGTGGGTATTTGGGTAATTAAAAATGATCAAATAGCTTTTGACAAAGAGAAAAAAATTGGTGCTATTGGTCTTAGAGTAAAAAAATGGATTACTTATCATGGTATGAGTTTCAATATTAATCCTGATCTTAGATATTATGATTATATTCACTCATGTGGTTTAAAAGAATATGAAAATACTTCTATGGAAGAATTAGGTATTAAATTGGATCAAAGTGAGTTTGATGAGCGTTTTAAAAAAATATTTATAAATAAATTAAAAAGAATCTAAATGAGTTTGGAAATTGTTAGTTAATGTTAAATTATTTTTTTTAATAAAAGTAATAAAATGATCGGGTAAATCTGCGACATACTCCACTAACTTATTATTAATTGTGAATTTTAAACTAAAAGCATGTAGCATTAATTTTTCTTTTCTTAAGTTGGATAAAGCATTATATTTTTTATCGCCTATAATTGGACAACCAAGATTTTTTGAAACAATTCTTAATTGATGTGTTTTACCAGTTTTAGGATTATACAATAACTGAGAAATACCATTTTTTGTATTAAGTAGTTTATAATTAGTTATACTATTTTCAGTTTTGAATTTTTTATTTTTTATACTCAAATTTACTTGTGAAGTTTTATTTTTAGGCGTTCCATCACATAAAGCTATATAAAACTTTTTAATATATTTCTGTTTA
>CACESS010000026.1 GCA_902562275.1 uncultured Alphaproteobacteria bacterium | reverse complement strand
TCAGTATTTCAAAATAATAAATTTGTATATGGAGATGCAATAGGCGTTGGTAGTAATAACGTTACATTAGATATTGCTCGAGGTTTATCAACGACTATTTCCAGTGCTGAAAGATTAAAAACTTTATACGGCTCTCTAGTTTCATCGCCTAGCGATGACCATGAAATAATAGAAATTCCGATTATTTCAGGTGATAAAAATACATTTAAACAAATAACAAGATCAAGCTTAAATGCTATTATTAGACCTCGTATTGAAGAAACCTTAGAGATGATCTGGCAAAAAATTAAAGACAATAATTTAAGAAATAAAAAATTAAATAATGTTGTTTTAACTGGTGGTGGTGCAATGATGGATAATATTACAAAATATGTAGAAACAATTTTTGCGAGCGGTGTAAGAGTATCAAATCCTTTAGATCAGTTAAATTTGGAAAATAACTTTAAAAAACCTAGTTTTTGCGACATTATTGGATCTATACTGTATGATGAAAGTTCATTTAAAATTGATTTCATAGCAAATCAATCAAAGAATTCAAAAAAGCTAGGAATTTTAGGCTTTTTTTCTTGGCTTGATCAATATATTTAGATAATACTATATATAGTAAATTATATTGACGATTTCGAACATAAATCGTTAAAAACTAATTAAAACGGCGGAGATTACAATGACTATCAATATTTCAATACAAGATGTAGACCAAAATTTACATCCTAAAATAACAGTTTTAGGAGTAGGTGGATCTGGAGGTAATGCAGTTAATAACATGATTAATGCTAACTTAGAAGGTGTAGATTTTTTAATAGCTAATACTGATGCACAAGCTTTACAAATTTCTAGTTGTCCAAACAAAATTCAATTAGGATTAAAGAGTACCAAAGGGTTAGGTGCAGGAATGAGACCTGATATTGGTAAGCAAGCTGCAGAAGAAGCAATTCAAGATTTAAGTGAAAAATTTGAAGGCAGTCATATGCTTTTTATTGCCGCTGGAATGGGCGGTGGTACTGGTACAGGAGCTGCGCCAGTAATTGCTAAATTAGCAAGAGAAAAAGGAATACTAACTGTTGGTGTAGTGACTAAACCATTTCATTTTGAAGGCTCTCAAAGAATGAAGTTAGCTGAGAGAGGAATTGATGAACTGCAACAATATGTTGATACATTACTGACAATACCGAACCAAAATTTATTTAGAATTGCCAATGAAAAAACGACTTTTTCTGATGCGTTTAAAATGGCAGACGATGTATTGTATGCAGGTGTTAGAGGTGTAACTGATCTTATGGTTCAGCCTGGAATGATTAATTTAGATTTTTCAGATATTAAAACTGTTATGTCCGAAATGGGTAAAGCTATGATGGGTACAGGTGAAGCACAAGGTGAAGGTAGAGCAATTGCAGCAGCTGAAGCAGCTATCGCAAACCCCCTAATTGATGACGTGTCCCTTAAAGGTGCAAAAGGTCTAATAATTAATATTACCGGGGGCAAGGATATTACATTGTATGAAGTAGATGAGGCTGCAAATAGAATCAGACAAGAAATTGATGAAGAAGCAAATATTATTTATGGAACGACTTGTGATGATAGACTTGAAGGTGTTGTAAGAGTTAGTATTGTGGCTACTGGCATTGATGCAAGTAATAATATATCAGCTAAACCAATAGAAAACTTTGCTCCAATAAATATTAATAATGATATTTACAAACAAGATATAGAAAAATCTGATTCATTATCTGAAAGTACCATCTTGCAGGAAAATACATTACATAATGAAAATATTTTAGGTGAAGAGATTAATGAGATACCAAATGAAGGATTACCTAATAGTCAAAACTCTGACAGCGGTGGTTTAGATGATCAAATCAATATTAACCAAACAGAGGTTTCAAGTTTAGAAGAAAATATCAATGATAAAGCACTTGAACAAATTGAAACTACAGAAGATATAGATAAAATTGAAACTAACATTATTCCGGAGGATCCATCAAGCTTATCTTTAGATATTGATAAACCAAATGAAACAAATGTAAGAAGGTTGAGCTTATTTGATACTCTTGCTACTGAAAATAAATCTGAAGATGTCGTTTCAGAAAATGAGTTTTTAGCTAAGACCGAACCTATTTTAGCATCTTCAGGAAAAAAGATTGAAGAAAATGACTCTGAAGATAATAATTTAAGTTTAGATGAAAAAGAGGAGTTTAATGCTGAAGAAGCTGCAACTTCTGAAGTTGATGATGATTTCAATCAAGAAACAGAAGAAGAGCTTTTAGACATACCAACTTTCCTTAGAAGACAGGCTAATTAGTATAAAGACTATTTTTGCAATATTTTGTAATATTAGGTTAGTTGTTAAAATCTCTAAAAATATGTAAAGAGAGTGCTGTTAGCAGCACTCTTTTAAAATGATGGACGTTTCAAATAGCTTTCAAATTCAACAAACAATTGCTGATCCCTTATCAATAAAAGGAATTGGATTGCATACAGGAATCAATATATCTATGCAATTATATCCTGCTGAAGCTAATTATGGAATTAAGTTTATACGTAAAGACCTTTATAATAATAACATTATTGAAGCTTTATGGTCAAATGTAACCAATACCAAATTAAGCACAACTATAAGTAATAAAAATGGGGCAAGTGTCTCAACTATTGAGCATTTAATGAGTGCTTTGTCTGGACTACATATAGATAATATTAAAATTGAGATTGATGGGCCAGAAGTTCCAATAATGGACGGAAGTTCAATAAAGTTTGTTGATCTTATTGATAAAACTTCAATCAAAAGTTTAAACAAAAAGAGAAAAATATTAAAAGTTAAAAAAAATATTAAAATTGAAAAAAATGATACTTCTGTTGAATTAAAACCCAATAATCAGTTTTCAATTGATTTTGAAATAGATTTTCCTAGTAAGTTGGTCAGTCAACAAAGTTGTCATTTACAACTAGTTAATGGGAACTACAAAACTGATATAGCTTCAGCACGTACTTTTGGATTTGAAAAAGATGTTGATATGCTTAGATCAAATGGTTTAGCTCTTGGTGGTTCTTTAGACAATGCTGTTGTTGTAGGTGAAAGTAAAATTCTTAACTCTGATGGTTTGCGTTTTAAAGATGAATTTGTAAGACACAAAATTTTAGACTCTATCGGAGATCTGTATTTAGCTGGCGCTCCAATTCAAGGTTATTTTTTAGGAAACAAATCTGGCCATCATTTAAATAACTTACTATTAAGATCTTTGTTTGCTGATAAAAATAATTACGAATACATCTAGTTAAATCATTTTTTTTGGATCGACAATTTTATCAAAATCTTTTTCTGAAATTAATTTCAATTTTAAAGCAGCATCCTTAAGAGTTAAATTTTCATTGAAGGCTTTTTTTGCAATTTTTGCTGCATTATCATATCCAATACTTTTATTTAAGGCGGTAACGAGCATCAAAGAATTATTTAAATGATTATTAATAATTTCTTTATTTGCTTTTAATCCCTTCAAGCAATTATTATTAAAACTTTTAATTCCATCACTAAGAAGGTTTACTGACTGAATAATATTAAAAGCTATAACTGGTTTATAGGTATTCAATTGAAAGTGTCCATTTGATCCAGCAAGATCTACGGTAGTGCTATTCCCAATTGCTTGAACACAGACCATACTTAAAGCCTCAATTTGAGTGGGGTTCACTTTTCCAGGCATAATTGATGATCCAGGTTCATTAGCCGGTATTGTTAATTCTCCTAAACCTGATCTCGGTCCAGATGCTAAAAACCGAATATCATTTATAATTTTTAACAATGAAATTGATAAAGTTTTTAAGGAATTTGAAAAATTTACCAGTGAGTCATGAGATGATAAGGCTTCAAATTTATTTTGTGAAGGTTTGTAATTATCTTTAGTGAGTTTATTTAAATATTTACAAAATACTTTGTCAAATTTGTTTGGTGCATTAATACCAGATCCTACTGCAGTACCACCTTGAGCAAGATATTTCAATTCTGATTGTGAAATTTCTATTCTACTCAAACAACTTTGTAATTGAGTGTAAAATGCAGAAAATTCATCACCTAAAGTTATTGGAGTCGCATCTTGAGTATGAGTTCTTCCTATTTTTATTATTTTTTGAAAAACTTTTTTCTTTTTTTGAAATTCTTTTATCAAATTTTTTAAATTTGGAATTAGTTTTTTAATTGACAATTCATTAATTGCAACATGCATTATTGTTGGA
>CACESS010000025.1 GCA_902562275.1 uncultured Alphaproteobacteria bacterium | reverse complement strand
ATCTGGAGCACCTCTATCAAAATCGAAGAAGTTTTTTTTGTCTGACAAACTACCTTCATCTAGGTTAAAATTGTATTCTAGTAATGATCCCTCAGTTGTATCGGCAAAATAAAATTTTGAGTTATCTGGACTCCAAACAAATGTATTAGGTATACCAAGATTTGTTTCAACAATATTTACCTTATTATCAGATAAACAATATAAACTTCCAGATTTAGCATTTAAAGATTTTGCACTTCCATCTTGATTAAAATTATTTTGCATCGTCCCAAACCAAAGCCTACCTTTAGCATCAGATGCACCATCATTAGATCTATTTGTTAAAATATCATCTTCAACATTAATTATTCTTTCATATTTTTTAGATTGAAAATCAAATTTATTTACTCCATTATTTGAGACTAAAGCAACTTCATTCTCTGAGATTATTGACGTCGCTGTTACAAAATCAGGTAAATCAAAAGTTTCTAATTTTTCGTTATCTAAATTAATTCTGAATAAAACTGATTTTGGTTTAATATCTACCCAAAGTAAACTTTGATCAATTGAAGACCAAGTAATACCTTCTCCTAAACTATTTTTCACATCTTTATATAATTCGACCTTACTCATATTTTAGATCCATATAATAAAAATTAATATTTATGAAGATAAGTTTAGAGGTAATGAGCTTTATCTTTGATACGAGCCATTACTTCCTTAGTAGCTTCTTCAGATCCATCATGGAAAGTGCCCATTAATTTATCTAAGAAACTAGTATTTCCACCTGAGTAATTACATTCAAAATATTTATGATGAATATAATGCATATAATCACCTGTTGGAATAGATACACCATTTTTGAAAGTCATTTTTTCATATCCTGTATGTCCAGGTGTAGGTGCTAAACCAGCATGAAATACATGATACATCGCAACAAGAGGATGTGAAGGGATTATCCAATGAACTAAGATACCTGAAAAATATAGTATGTGCTCTATTGGATGCATAGACATACCGGACCAAGCACCTGTATTCGTATTACGGTGGTGTACTTTATGTGCAATTTTATAAAGTGGTGCCCAGTGCAATAGTCTATGAGTTAAGTAAAAATGTGCGTCTCTTATAAATGGAACAAGGAAGAACATAAAACAACAATATATTGGATACGCTTCCCAGCTTACATAAGGGATTATTTGATTTGCAAATGCCCAAAATGTAATTACTTCATAAGCTGTCCATAATGGGATAGCACTACAAAAAGTATAGAATAGGTTATCTTTAGTCTGATCATTAAATAGGAATGTTGAGTTATTTTTTTCCAAAGGACGCGGATTATATTTAAATGAAGTTCCTTGAGTCTTCAGTCTTAAATGAAAGAAGCCTGTCCAAAGCAAAACAATAACTGCGTTTCTGAAAAATATGTAGGATATCCATCCTATTTCAAAAGTCTTCATTGTCTCTAAAGAAGGGGTCAAAAAAAGATATGTAGCAACTGTTATTGCTGCAAATACGAAAGTCCATGGGAAAAAAATTCCTGGGAATTTAAAAAAATACTTTAAAAATTTTATTGGGTTGAAAAATATATCTTTAGGTGGGTTAATACTTATTGTACCAAATGGTTTCCAATGACCTCTTTTATCTCTTGTACCAAAATCACTATCATTTAATTGATTTTCCATTATGTATTTATAGTATATTTTGAATAAAAAAGAAGAGACTAAATTGTCGTATGTGGAACCTTCACATCAATAAAATAATTTTTATCTTTAGATTGCTTAAATATTGCTGGGATTATTGATCTATAAGCAGAAATTATTCCGTTATGAGGTTCTGGCATTTGATTTTTAACTATTTTGTGAAATTTTTTTAAATTATGGCATGGGATTTTTGGGAAGATGTGATGCTCAATATGATACTCCATATTTGAATACAAAAAACTAAAAAAAGGATTCATAATAACGGTTCTTGTACTTTTTCTATGATCTTTAATATTATCAGCTAGTCCTGCATGTTGTGTCATGCCGCATATCATCAATATAGTATTCCCATAAAATGGGGGTAGAATTATCATTATTATTGGTAACCATGATTGTAAGAAAACTGAGGATAAAATTACAAGCAACCAAAAACCTAAATATAATCTTGAACTATTGATAATTTTTTTTATCTCCTTTTCAGGCACAGTAACTTTTACAACAGGAGTAATTATTCCAAATGAATGTTTTATAATTTCAAAATGTGTAAAATGTCTTATTTTTTGAATATTAATTATTGGACCAAGTGGTAAAAAATTTAAAAGAAATCTAACAGGTTCTGTTGGTTTCGGACTGTTGTTTTCGTAATCATACACTTCCTCATGTGTGAATATTGTGTAAGTGTGATGATGAAAATGACTCCACTTCCATCTAACTGCCTCAAAACCCCCAAGCAAAGAAGTTGTATGATAAAAAAATTTATTTAACGCTCTTGTTTTAAAATATGTTTCGTGATTTGTTTCATGTTGAATACTAATGATTTTACAATAAAAAATATTTCCATAAAGTAGAAGAGCAGGGATTGACCATAAAGTACCCCAACTTAGAATACACAGATATCCGCTTAATACTAGGGCAATGACAAATAAGGATATATCTATTATGCCTTTTGAATCCGATCTCTTAGATAGTTCCTTTAAAATTTTCTTATCTATATTTGGCTTATACCAATTTTTTAAATCAACTTCGCCTGCGAACATTAATCAAAATTTTTCTGAAAGTTTTAGGAATTTTTCAAATTCACCCTCGTCGATGTTTACTGTGATTTTAGGGTCATTAAATTTTTTGTTTACTGCGTCATCGTGAAATTCTTTAAAGGCACTAACTCTTTCAGCTTGTAGTTTTGCAAATTCTTTTTTAAAATCCCTATAAATTCGTGCATGTCTTGGAATTTTTCCTTGAGTATATCCAAGAACATCATTAGCAAATAAATATTGCCCATCACATCCAGAACCACTTCCCATTGAGAGGGTCATGATATCAACTTTTTTTGTAATAACTTCTGCAACTTTTGGTGGAACTACTTCGAGTTCAACTCCGATGGCACCCGCTTCTTGTAACTCAAGAGTATGTTCTAAAATTCTAACGGCTTTATCCGCAGTTTTACCTTGTGCAACGAATCCTCCAATCCAAGTAGCATTTCCTGGAACTAATCCAACATGACTGTTAATTGGAACATATTCATCTCTTAATGCTCTAATCCATTTGTAACTCCAATTACCGCCATAGATTACATCTGCACCAATATCTAAATACTTATGCGATAGTTTCATTGCTTCATACTCAGAAGCTACTCTTACAGCACCTCCAGATTGCATAAAGCAAGTTGGTGCAGCCTCTCGAATTCGCTTAAGTTCATCAAAAGAATTATATATACCAAATTGTGGAGCATCATGAGAAGTACAAATCATATCAATACCTGCCTCTTCAGCTGCTGCAGCTTCATCAGCATTATGTACAAACATAACACTTAGTTGTCTTTTACCTTTGCATTGCAAATAATCGTAGACTGTAAGTTTTTTTCTGCTCATAAAATCTCCAAAAAAATATTTAATCTATTTTAATGAAAATTTTGTCATTATCAACTTTAACTGGGTATGTTTTTAAATCCTCACACGCCGGAGGGCTTAAAGCTTCTCCAGATTTAATGTTAAAAATTCCCTGGTGCATTGGACATTCAATTTCATCATCCATAACCAAACCATCTTCAAGATGTACAGCCTCGTGTGTACAAATTCCATCAGTAGCATAAAAACCATCTGTTAACCTATACACACAAAAGGTTTTATCTTCATGATCAAATCTAATCAGATCCTCTTCTTCAATACTATCAGCAGACCCTACTTCAATCCAATTTTCTTCAGACATAAGGTGTATATAATATCTATTCTATGAAAATAAATATAAAATTATTAAATTATTATTATTGTATAAGTTTATTTAATTTTTGATTTTGGTCTGAGAGAATTTGTTTATCTACAATGGTATTTTTCTCAGTTAATTTAGAAGTGATTCGAATGTCACGGCCAACTTTTCCTACAATTCCTAGACCACATGCACCCTTTATTATTTTATTTTTTAGAAAAAAATAAATTACACCATTATTAATATCATTACCTCTTGCAATAATTTCATCATAATCATCACAAATACCAGTCAGTTGAAGATTCAAATTAAATTGATCAGACCACATCCAAGGAATAGAAGTGTATTCTGTTTTTACTCCAGCAATATTTTTTCCAGCGCATATTCCATGATTTTGTGCATGTTGATATGACTCAAGTCGCATATTTCTTTCATAAAATGGATGATAAAAATTACATACATCACCTGCCGCATAAACATCTTTAATAGAAGTTTCACAAAATTGATTTGTTACGATACCATTATCAAGTTTTAAATTTGTATTTTCAAATAACTTTACTGACGGAGTTGAACCTATACCCGCAATTACAAAATCTGTTTCTATTATAGAATTATCGTTTAATAAAATTTCATAAATACCATTTTTTTTAATTATTTTATCTATCTGTTTATTTAATATTATTTCATTTCCATTTTCTATATGAGTATTTTGAACTAGATCAGCAATTTGTTTGGGTATAATTCTTCCCATAAGTTGATTACCGATTTCAATA
>CACESS010000024.1 GCA_902562275.1 uncultured Alphaproteobacteria bacterium | reverse complement strand
GGAAAAGTAGAAAAAGGTGAAACTTTTGAGGTAGCATTAAAAAGAGAAATAAAAGAAGAGCTAAATATAGATATAGATATAAAAAATAAACTCGGTGAAGAAAATTATCAAGATGATAAAATAAATGTGAAATTACACTATTATATATGCTCTCATATAAGCGGTGATATTTATTTAAATGAGCATGAGGACTCATTATGGGTTTCAAAAAATGAATTTAAAAACTATAATTTTGCAGAAGGAGACAGCGATATTATAAATTTATTATAAAAACTAATTTTAAAATCTACTAAACCCTTAATTTCTCTCTTATTTTTTCAAAAATTTTATTTTATTTAATTTTAATGATAAAGATCCTTTTTTTTATGAAAGTTGATAAAGATCAAATATCCGCGTGGGGTGTACACGCTTTTACAGGATCTGGTGCTATACTCGGATTTCTTGCATTAATATCAATATTAAATAATGACCAAACCGGAGCTTTCTTATGGTTAGGTTTAGCATTATTGGTCGATGGGATAGACGGAACATTGGCAAGAAGAGTAGGCGTTGAAGAAAAAGCACCAAACTTAGATGGAATTATCTTAGACAGTATAGTTGATTATCTTAACTACGTAATAAATCCAGCTTTAATGATTTACTGGTTTCAATTAGTCCCAAATGGTTTTGAAATAATCATGCCGGCAATAATATTTGGAGTCTCTTTATATACTTTTATTAATGTTAATATGAAAACTGATGATTATTATTTTAGAGGTTTCCCAGCAATCTGGAATATTGTAGTTCTTTACTTTTTTATTTTAAGTTCAAATGTATGGATTAATCTTATAGTAATAATCATCTTATCAATCTTAACGTTTATTCCATTTAAATTTGTACATCCATTAAGAGTAAAATCTTATCGAAATCTAACAATATTTTTCACTGTTATCTGGTCTGCTACAACTTTAAGATTGGTAACCAAATCTGAAATTAATTTAATTATTAATGACACAATAGTTTTAATAATTTGGCTAATTTGTTCAGGATATTTTTCATATATTTGCCTCAATAAATCACTTAAAGACTTCAGTTAATAAATTATTCACAAATTTTTTTATAGTATGCATTTTTTGCATATCTATCTATATCGATAATCAATTTTAAATATCAACAAATTTAATTATTGAAAATTGATCGTTCATTTTGAATATCTCAAAACGGAAGTAAACGAAAGTTGAAGGAACGCATGCAAGTTATTAAATCGTTCAATCTGATGATTCAGATCGGAAGTAAGTTAAAACTGAAGGAACGCGGATATTATTTTAAAATCCATAGCTAAGCATGAAAGATAACAGATAGAAGGAGCTGTTATTAAATATGATAGATTTTAATTTTGGATTTTTTAATAACTTTTTTAATTCATTTTAACAAATATGTTTAATGAAATGTATCAATCTGAGAGTGTAATCAGAAATCACTATAATAATATTAATGAGTGGTTAGAAAAAATGACTGCTAAAGTGATTAATGAAAAAAATGCCGAAGCGGAGACACACTTTAGAAATATTGGTATAACATTCTCTACCAATAGTGAAACGGCAAGAGAGAGAATAATCCCGTTTGATTTAATTCCAAGAATTTTTACATTTAGTGAATGGTCAAAATTAGAAAAAGGAGTAATTCAAAGAGCTAAAGCACTTAATGCTTTTTTAGCAGATATTTATAATCAAGGTGAAATAATAAAAGCTAACATTATACCTAAAGAATTAATTTATAAAAAAAAATCTTACGAGGTTTCTATGTTCGGTTTTATACCACCTAGATCAATTTATAGTCCAATAGTAGGTATAGATTTAGTAAGAACAAATCATAATGAGTATTTTGTATTAGAAGACAATTGTAGAACACCTAGCGGTGTATCATACATGTTAGAAAATAGAGAAATAATGATGAGAATGTTTCCTGATTTATTTCATACAAATCGAGTTACACCTATTGATGATTATCCAACTAGATTACTTCAGACTTTAATGAGTTTAGCTCCAATAAAATGCAACACATCTGAGCCAGTATGTGTTCTTCTTACACCTGGTCCATTGAATAGTGCCTATTATGAACATAGTTTTCTATCCGATCAAATGGGTATTGAAATGGTAGAGTCTACTGATTTGTTTGTTGAAGGTGAATTTCTATACATGAAAACCGTAGATGGTCCCAAAAAAGTAGATGTTGTATATAGAAGGATAGATGATGATTTTTTAGATCCTCTTTGTTTTAACCCAAATTCAGTAATTGGAATACCTGGAATTATGGATGTGTATAGAACTGGAGGAGTAAATATTTGTTCAGCTCCGGGTGCCGGTATCGCAGATGACAAAGCAATTTATATTTATGTTCCAGAAATGATAAAATTTTATTTAGGAGAACAACCAATATTAGAAAATGTTCAAACATGGAGTTGTGACAAAAATGATGATCTTAATTATGTATTAGATAACTTATCTGATCTTGTTGTAAAAGAAGTTGATGGCTCTGGAGGTTACGGGATGCTAATAGGTCCAAAATCCTCTAAATCCTCAATTGAGGAATTTAGAAGAAAACTTTCCGCAAATCCTCGGGGGTATATTGCTCAACCTCTCTTAGATCTATCATTCTCTCCTACTTTGATAAAAAATCAAGTTGAAGGAAGAAGAGTTGATTTGAGACCTTTTTGTTTAATGGGAGAAAATGCACAATTAAGTTCTGGAGGATTAACAAGAGTTGCAATGAACGAGGGATCTTTCGTTGTTAATTCAAGTCAAGGTGGTGGAGTCAAAGATACATGGGTTTTAGCGGAATGAGATACAATGTTAAGTAGAACAGCTGAGTATCTTTACTGGATTAGTAGATATATGGAGAGAGCTGAGACTAATGCTAGACTCTTAGATGTAGGTTATAGAATGTCATTATTTCCTAATCCAAATGGCTACAATAATGAGTGGGAATCTGTTTTAGCTGCTGCAGGCGCAATACAAGGATACAAGAATAAATATAATATTATTGAACAAAAAAAAGTTGAAGATTATTTATTTTTTGATGAAGATAATCCATCATCTGTTTTTAATTGTATTCTTAATGCCAGAAGTAATGCTTTAGTTGTAAGAACTTCATTCACACCTGAATCTTGGCTAGCTATTAACAAAACTTATCAAGAAATTTTAAAATTAAAAAATAATAATTTTGATGCATCAGATCTACCAAACTTAACTGAATGGACAATAGAGCAAGTAAATTTGTTTAGAGGTTCCTTAAGTTCCTTATTAAGAAATGATGGTTATAACTTCCTTTATTTAGGATTATTTGTTGAAAGGGCAGATAATTCAGCAAGATTATTGGATGTTAAATATTTTGTATTACTTCCTAAACCTCAATACATAGGCGGTAATATTGACAATATGCAATGGAGTATACTTCTTAGATCATTATCATCATTTAATGCTTTTCGATGGGCCTATGATGGAAATGTTACCTCAACCAAGATTGCTGATTTTTTAGTTTTAAATAGTGATTGTCCGAGATCTCTTAGTTTTTGTATTCAAAATATTGTGAAACACTTAACTAATTTAACTTGCAGTCCAGAGAAGGTAAATAAAATTTATAATACTTTAAAAGATTTAAATACTAAAATTCAAGAAGAAAAAATTGAATCAATTGTTGATTTTGGCCTACATGAATTTGTTACACAATTTATTAATAAAATTTCAAGCGTAGATTCAGACATTCAAATGGAGTTTTTTAACTAATGGAAATAATAATTGAGCATACAACTAAATATGAATATAAAAATCCTGTAGCTGGTCTTATACAATCTACAAAACTATATCCCTCTGAGTATGACGGTTTAAAAATTTTAGATTGGAATGTTCATCATGACTCAGCTGAAAAGTCAGCAATTTATAAAGATGGAGAAGCAAATAATATACAAAGTTTTACTAGTTTAAAAAAAGTAAAAAAAATTCAGTTTACTGTTCTTGGTAAAGTCGAAACTTTTGACACAAAGGGAGTTTATTCTAATCCTGATGATAAATTAGATCCTACAGTTTACTTAAGAGATTCAAATTTAACTATTCCTGATGTTGATATTAAGAATTTGGCATTAGAAGCCAAAAATGGTTTCAATGAAGATGAAAGGTTACTTATTTCTCATAATCTAATGAATTTAGTGAGAGAAAAAGTTGAATATAAACCTCTTTCAACAAACAATGAAACAACAGCGCAAGTAGCTTATAATCAAAAAAAAGGTGTATGTCAGGATCAAGCACACATTATGGTGTCAGCAGCTAGATCAATCAATATACCTGCTAGATATGTCAATGGTTATATGCATAATAATTCACACTCATCAGAATTTCAGTCAACGCATGCATGGGCAGAATTTTTTATAGATGATCTTGGTTGGGTTGGTTTTGATCCTACAAATGGCTGTAGTCCTGATGAAAGATATATTAGGGTATCATGCGGCCTTGATGCAAGTGAAGCTGCACCTATAAAAGGGGTTTTCTACGGCCATAATGGACAAAACAATTTGATTGAAAACCTAGATATACACGTTCAAACACTTGAAAATAATTCTCAACAATAAAAAAATTTGTTAAAATTCTATAATAAAGAAGGAAAAAAAATGTACCAAAATAAAAAACAATTACAATTTATATGGATCTTCAAACCTGAATTAACCGATGTTGCAAAGAGAGTTGCTGAAGATCATACAAAATGGATGAAGGAAACACATACACAGGAAGGTGATAAAGCACTTCTAATGTTAAATTGGTCTATAGGTCCTGAATTTAAAGATGGCAATAAAACAGGCAATATGTCTCTGATCCTAACAGAGGTTTATGAAAATCAAGCAGGAATAGATAATCATTTTGAGCAAGCGCAAAATAATGGAGCAACTTTTAGAGATAATTTTAGTGACTTTGAAAGTAAATGTGAGAATTTAGTAAAAATTAATAGTTCAGATATTATCCATTCAATGTGGTAAATATAATTTTTATATCTAATTTATTTTTAAATAGATTTTAATAATCTTATTGTAATTTTCAAACTACATATCTAAGTTAAATAACATATTTATTTGAATTTATACCTATTATGGAAATTGAAAAAATTTTTAAAAATTTAATTTTAGTAGATTTTATTGTTATAATTTTAATGGTTATATCAGCCATGTATCAACCATCCGAAATTTCCAATCTTTATGAAAACTTAAATGATGGTTTACTATCCAATTTTGAAAATTTTTCTCGAATATTATCAATTAGTTTATTCTTTTTATATCTATTTACTTTAAATCTACTTTATCGATTTATTTCTTACAGCAAACCGATGTATTTATTTTTAGTAGTAGCTGGTATAGTTCTAAATTATTTTAGTGGTTCTGTCATTTACACTGCTTTTAGTGGAATGCTTGATCAAATAGGCGGTCTGATTAGTGGTGCAATTTTAATTCTTTTGTATTTTTCACCAGTTAAAGATAATTTTAGATAAGAAATACCTCAGTTTTCAGCAATGAAATCAATATTTATGTATTTTTTATTAAAATATTGTTAAATTATAAAAATAGGTCGGTCAGAACCCTTGTAAAAAAAAGACCATAAATTTGATTATGGTAAAAACTTTAGCTAAAATTATCATTGGTTTATTA
>CACESS010000023.1 GCA_902562275.1 uncultured Alphaproteobacteria bacterium | reverse complement strand
AAACATCAAATATTACAAAAATAGATACATCTAATGAATAAAGATAATAAATTTGAAAATAATTTAAAAATACTTGAGTCTATTGTAGAGAAATTAGAAAATGGTGAAGTTGATTTAGAAGAATCTGTAAAACTTTACGAAGAAGGAATGAATTTAAAAAAAGCATGTGAAGAAAAATTAAAAAGTATTGAAAGCCAAATTAAAAAAATTAAGCAAGAAAACAATAAAGTTACAAAAGAAGATTTTAAGTAATTTTCAAATTTGAGTAAAAATCTAAAAATAAGACTTGATCAGCTTTTAATGGATAGAAACTTAGCTGATACTAAATCAAAGGCCCAATCTATGATTATGGCCGGTCAAGTTTATGTAAACGATAAAATCATTACCAAAAGTGGTAACAGTTTTAATGAAAACTCAAAAATAAAAATTAAACAACTACATCCTCCATGGGTATCAAGAGGTGCATTTAAATTACTCAAAGCGATTGATCATTTTAAGATTGATATTGAAAATAAAATTTGTCTAGATATCGGTTCATCAACTGGTGGATTCACAGAAGTTCTTTTAAAAAAAAACGCTAAAAAAATATATTCTATTGATGTTGGTACAAATCAACTTCATGAAAAATTAAAAAAAGAAAAAAACATTATTAGTATAGAAAATTTTAATGCTAAATATTTAGATAATTCAATAATTCATGAAAAAATTAATTTAGTAGTCTGTGATGTCAGTTTCATTAGTCTAACAAAGGTTATAGAACCTAGCTTGAAGCTTTTATCAAGTAAAGCCGAGATTATTTCACTAATTAAGCCGCAATTTGAAACTAATAAAATAAATTTGAAAAAAGGTATTGTGAAAGATCCATTGATTCATGAACAAGTATGTAATGATATATCTAATTGGTTTAAAAAAACAATTAAGGCTGAAGTTGTAGGTTTAGTCGAAAGTCCTATAACTGGACCAAAAGGAAATAAAGAATTTTTGATTTATAGTATTTTAAAGGAATCTTAAACAATGATCAGCTATAGTTGTGGCAACCATTGCTTCACCGACAGGAACAGCTCTTATACCAACACATGGATCATGACGACCTTTAGTAGATATTGTTGTTTCTTTTAATTTTGTATTAATTGTTTTTTTTGGTGATAATATTGAGCTTGTAGGTTTTACTACAAATCTAGTAATTAATTCTTGGCCTGTTGTAATACCCCCAAGAACTCCACCATTATTATTTGAAAGAAATAAAGGTTTTTTATTTTTTATTGTCATTTCATCAATATTAGAAATTCCAGTTTCATAAACACTACTAAATCCATTTCCCATTTCTACTCCCTTAACAGCATTAATAGACATCAATGCTTTTGCAATATCAGAGTCTATTTTTTCATAAATAGGTTCTCCTAATCCAGCTGGCAAACCTTTCACTCTAATTTCAATTATTGCACCTAAAGAGGAACCAGATTTTCTTGCAGTTTGTATTTCGTTTTCCCATATTTTAATAATTTCTTTATCAGGACTCCAAAAATTATTTTTTGGAATAAAATTATTATTCCAATTATCATAATTAATTTTATGATTACCTATTTGAATTAATGCACCTGTTATTACAACTTGATTTTTAATTTTATTTTTTATGATTTTTCTTGCTATTGCCCCTGCTGCTACTCTCATTGCAGTTTCTCTAGCACTAGATCTACCACCACCCCTATAATCTCTTATGCCATATTTTTTCCAATATGTATAATCTGCATGACCTGGTCTAAATTTATTTTTGATATCACCATAATCTTTTGATCTCTGATCTTGATTGTAGATAATTAAAGAAATAGGATGACCTGTTGTTTTTCCCTCAAAAGTTCCAGATAGTATTTCAACTCTATCCTCTTCTTTTCTTTGAGTTGTAAATTTTGACTGACCAGGTTTTCTTTTATCTAAATAGGGTTGAATATCTTTTTCAGTTAAATTTATGTTTGATGGAACTCCATCGACAACACAACCAATAGCTTTGCCATGGCTTTCTCCCCATGTGGTAAAGTTAAAGATTTTTCCTATTGAATTAGAAGTCATTTTTTAGAATTTGAAAATTCACCTAGTAATTCTGAAACACTTTCACTCTCATCAACTGCAACCATTCCTACAGTATGATAGCCACAATCAACATGTTGTATCTCACCAGTAACGGCACTCCCAAGATCACTTAAGAGATACAAAGCAGAATTTCCAACATCTTGCTGATTTACATTTCTTTTAAGTGGAGCATTAAGCTCGTTCCATTTTAGAATAAATCTAAAATCACCTATTCCTGATGCTGCCAAAGTTTTAATTGGCCCAGCACTAATAGCATTAACTCTTATATTTTTTTCTCCCAAATCAACTGCTAAATATCTTACACTTGCCTCTAAAGCTGCTTTTGCAACTCCCATAACATTATAATGAGGCATAACTTGTTCTGATCCATAATATGTTAAAGTTAAAATTGATCCACCATTATTCATTAAAGGTTCTACTAGCCTACAAGCCTCTGTAAAAGAATAACATGATATATGCATAGTTTGTTTAAAATTATCAGAAGATGTATTGTAATATTTACCTCTTAATTCATCTTTGTTGGAAAAACCAATTCCATGAACAAGAAAATCTAATTCACCCCATTTATTTTTAAGTGTTTCAAAAACGTTATTCATACTTTGTGAGTCTGAAACATCACAAGGAATAATAGTGTTAGACCCTATTTCTTCTGCAAGTGGCTGAACTCTTTTCTTAAGAGCTTCACCTTGATAAGTAAGTGCAATTTGTGCTCCCTGTTCTGCTAACTTTTTCGCAATACCCCAAGCAATTGATCTGTCATTTGCCACTCCCATAATTAGACCTTTTTTATTTTGCATCAACATATTGTAAATCAGTGTTTTTTTATAAATATCGATATATATACTTATAAAATAATATTCATATCTATAATATGCAATCAAATCAAAAATTAATAAATTCTGATAAAAAACCAATTGAACTTTTTCAAGAATGGTTTGAAGAGGCAAAGAAAAGTGAAATCAATGATCCAAATGCTATGAACCTTGCTACTATATCTTCTGATGGCAAACCCAGCTCGCGAATTGTTTTACTTAAATCATATGATGATAAAGGGTTTGTTTTTTACACAAATTCAAATAGCAAAAAAGGCAGAGCCATTAAAAACAACGATAGTGTAGCTTTAAATTTTCATTGGAAAACACTTCAAAGACAAATAAGAATAGAAGGTAATGTTTCACAAATTTCAAACGCTGAAGCTGATGAATATTATAATTCAAGGCCACTAGGAAGTAGAATAGGAGCTTGGGCTTCATTACAGTCAGAAGAACTAGATTATAGATCTACATTAACTAAAAGAGTAGAAGAGTTTGAAAAAAAATTTTCAGATAATGATGTACCAAGACCTTCACATTGGAATGGTTACTTAGTAGCACCTATATTAATTGAATTTTGGCAAGATATGCCATTTAGATTGCATGACAGACTTGAATTCCGTATGGAAAATAATGGTTGGGTTACAAGAAAATTATATCCTTAATTATCTTCTTTCCATTTTTGTAAAATCCATGAACTAGAATTTGATTTATTGTCACCACCTATTCCCCAAAGTAACTGTATATTGTTTTTTTCACAGAATATTGATTCTGGTGTTGTACTATTATTTCTATCACCTCCATTTGCAAATTTAATAATTGATTTTGGATATTTATTTTTTACTTTTTTAAGACCATCGATGCACGTTTTATCTCCGTCATCAAATTCTATAACATCAATAACATTTTTTAACTCATTCATAATTATAGTTCTTTCAATAAAAGGAAGAAATTCCTTACCTTTCTTTTTTTGAAGCCATAAATCAGAATTTAGCAAAACTACAACTTCACCATGTTTAGCAGCTTCTTTAATTAATTTAATATGACCACTGTGAATTGGGTCAAAACCTCCACTAACAACAACTATTTCACGCATACTTGCTTCTCCATCTTTCTGGATCTGCTAAAAATTCTTTTAAGCTTGAAACCTTATCTTCAGAATATATATTTTCACTTTCAATATAATTTATTATATCTTTCCAAGTACACAGTGAGTGCATATTTACATTTAATTTAAATAATTCTGATTCATTGAAATTAAAAATATCATAGTAAAATATTACAAATATATCTTTAACTTTTAATCCAGCTTCACGCATTGCGTTAATAAAAATTATTTTACTACCTCCATCAGTAGCTAGATCTTCAACTAAAAGAGCTTTTTGATTTTTTTCAAATTCACCCTCAATTTGTTTATTTTTTCCAAAACCTTTTGTTTTTTTTCTAATATAAATCATTTGTTTATCTAATTTTTGAGAAATAAAAGCAGCATAGGGAATTCCAGCGGTCTCTCCACCAGCAATAATTTCTGTCTCAATATTATTTTTAGTTAAATAATCTATGGCTTTATCAATTATAAAATTTCTTTCTTTTGTAAAAGAAATAATTTTTCTACAATCAACATAAACAGGACTAGCCAAGCCTGATGTAAGAATAAAATATTTATCAAATGAAAAATTAATAGACTTTATATCTACTAATATTTTAGCTATCTCTTTAGACATTTTTTAAGTTATTTGCGCAATATGTTCGAATGATAAATTTCCAGGGACAATCATTATTGGTATTCTTAGGTTTGTTATTTCATTACTCACCAGAGAAGTTATTATTGGACCAGGGTTTTTACTATTTTGATCAGTATTGGCAGCTAAAACAAGAACATTAATATTTTTTTCCTCATCTAATAATTGTTTTAATTCAGATATAGTATCCCCCTCTCTTAAAGAGAGAGCAGGATAGTCACCTGTTCTTTCTTGGACAAATGAGGCAGCTTTTTTAAGAATTGTTTCTGCTTCTTCTCTAGCTTCCTCTTTCATAATGTCTGTAACACCCTTGGTTGTTAGAACATCCAAAGGCTCTATGAATGTTGCAATTATAATCTTTCTTCCTGTTTTTTTTGATCTTGCACAAGCATATTCAAGAGCTGTATTCATTTCTTCTGAATTATCTGCAACAACTAGAATATATCTATCATCACTCATTTACTTCTCCTAAATAAAGCAGCAGCAATAAAACCTGAAAATATTGAAAATATAATTACAAAAACTCCATATGTAGCGGCATTTTCATTAGCAAAGTCAAATATATGACTTCCTATACCAGTTTTTTTTATAACTATATTTTTTTGATCAGTACTCATAATTGTATTATTTCTTATATAGTAAATATCAACATTATAAATCCCTGGTATTGTATTTGTTGGAAAAAAAACGCTAGTTTGAAATAATTTATCTTTGACCTTTTTCATTTCAAAACTTTTATAAAATGATTGTTCTTTTTTTATTCTAACAAAATTTTCATTCCAATTTTCTTGGTCATTTTTGAAAATAAAATTTTGATTAAAAGTCTTATTATTTAAAATTTTTTCAAAACTTAGATCCTCATTAATCAATATCGATTCAGGCAAGATTTCGTTAATTTTTTTTGAAGATGATAGAAAGAATAAAGATGGAATGTTGCTATAGGTAACGTATTGATTATTTATCCATATTCCAAAATACCTCTCTTTTTTTTGTATTCTCATTTTTGACGGTGGACCTTTTATTGTTAAAAGTGTCTCATGATCATTTTTTAGTAATCCAAAAATAATAATTTCTTTTCCATTAAAATCTGTTTTTAATTCAATACTATCTTCAGATAAGTCAAAGTAAATTTCTTCAGCATAAAGAAAGTTATAAAAAAAAATTACAGTCAATAAAATTGTTAGATTAAATGCAA
>CACESS010000022.1 GCA_902562275.1 uncultured Alphaproteobacteria bacterium | reverse complement strand
AATTAATTTTTTTGCTTCTTGGTGTAGTCCTTGTAAAATAGAGCATCCACTTTTTTTTGAAATACGTAAAAAATATCCTGAACTATATTTGTTGGGATTTAACCACAAAGATCCAACTTCTGATGCAAAAAAATATTTAAAGGATGATGGAAACCCATACGATTTTGTTGGTGTAGACTCTGATGGTTTAATTGCATTAGAATTTGGTGTTTTTGGTCTACCAGAAACATATTTAATTAATGAAGATGGGAAGATTATCTATAAATTTATGGGTCCGATAACAATGGATATTTTAAAAAATGAAATTGAGCCGCTTCTATAATTTTTTACATATAATAATTTTAAGTTTTGTGTTTTTTACTTTAAAAATATTTGCGGTTGAAAATATTGATGAGAGAGTAAAAAAATTAACCTTAGAGTTGCGATGCATGACGTGTCAAAATCAAAGCATTTATGACTCAGATGCAGAATTCTCAAACGATATTAAAAAAATAGTTAAAAATAAGTTTAAAGCTGGAGAAAGTGAGCGAGATATTAAGAAATTTTTAGTTGAAAGATATGGTGAGTACATTCTTTTTAGACCATTAATGAATTATAATAATATCTTTCTTTGGAGTTTTCCTTTTATATTACTAATAATTGGCTTGTTTTTTGTATTAATTAAGAGCAAACAAAACAAGGTCTGAAACAATTTATTTTGTTTTTTTTTATTTAGCTTATATTGTTTCCTTATAATTTAGAAATACTTCTTTAAGGAGGAAACGTGAAAAAATTTATAATATACTTATTATCAATTGGTATTTTTGGAGTTGCATCAATTGCAAATTCGCAGACAATAAGAATTGGTACAGAAGGTGCTTATCCACCATGGAATAATTTAAACTCTGCTGGTGAACTGGAAGGTGCTGAAATAGACTTTGGTAATGAAGCTTGTAAGCGAATGGGTGTTACATGCGAATGGGTAACTCAAGATTGGGATGGTATAATACCTGCTCTTCTTCAAGGTAAATATGACATTATTATTGCTGGAATGTCTATTACCGAAGAAAGAAAAGAAAAAGTCAATTTTACAACTGGATATATGACTGATGGTGCAAGATTTGCTGTTTTAAAAAATAGTGGTTTAGCAAATTTAAATATTGCAGGTATGGCTAAAGTTAATCTTAATAATGCAGGTGGAAAAGAACAAGCTGCAATAGGCCAATTAATTGCCGCAATGGATGGTAAAACTGTCTGTGTTCAATCTTCAACAATTCACCAAAATTTCTTAGAAAAACACATGTCAGGTGCTGTTGATGTTAAACTGTATCAAGCAGTTGATGATCACAATTTAGATTTAGCTGCTGGAAGATGTGATGCTGTTCTAGCTGATGTAGGATCAATTATTGATTTTATGGAATCTGATGGTGGTGTTGATGTTGCATTTACTGGTCCAACTTTTTCTGGTGGAGTCTTCGGTGATGGTGTTGGCGGAGCAGTTAGAAAAGAGGATACAGAAATCTTAGAGATGTGGAATGCTGCAATTGCTGAAATGTCAAAAGATGGAACTACTGCAGAAATTACAAAAGAGTGGTTTGGTAGAGATATTTCTATGTAATTTGAATAACATTTAATTTAAAAAGCGGTCTAACAAGACCGCTTTTTTTTATGACTAAAAATTATCCCTCTGAAAATTATTACAAAAATTTAAATTATTACAAAGATATGCATAAAAATGGCTATCATTTAATTGATGGAAGAAAAAGAGATGCGAAAAATGCATATGATGAAAAAAGTACTTTAGCTTTTGCACCAATTATTAAGAAAATTATTACTTATGAAAATATTAACAATATGATTGATTATGGCTGTGGAAAAGGAAATTTTTATAGAAATGATTTTAATCTTGGAAATAAAAAAGTGCCAGCTATAAGTAAATTTTGGAATATTGATATTAAATTATATGATCCGTGTTATGAAAAATATTCAAAATTTTCAAAAGATGAAACTTTTGATTTAACAATTTGCATAGATGTCCTAGAGCATATTCCTGAAGCTGATATAGAATGGATACTTGAAAGATTTTTAAAAATATCAAAAAAATTTATTTTTATTAATGTAGCATGTTATGAAGCGATTGCTTTATTACCTGATGGTAAAAATGCTCACATAAATATTCAAAAACCAAACTGGTGGTCAAATAAAATTGAGAATTTACTAGGAAATCAAAAAGAACTAAAAGTAATTTGTATTTGCACTATTAAAGATAATGGTAAAGTAAAACATATTCCTTTAGAATATGGATGCAAAATCAAAGACTATTTATAAATGAACTCACTATTATATTTAATCATTCAAATTATTAACTTATTTCAGTTTATTTTGATCGTTTACATTATCTTAACTTGGTTAGTAAACTTTAATATAATTAACACTGGTAATCGATTTGTTTATAGTATCCTTGACACTTTATATAGATTGTGTGAACCAATTTTAAATTTAGTTAGAAGATACTTACCTAATTTTGGAGCATTAGATTTATCTCCTATAGTTGTTTATCTAGGTTTGTGGTTTATTAAAAGTTTGCTAATTGAGTATTGGCCAAGATAGTTATGTCGCATATTTTAGATGGAAAAAAAGTAGCACAAAAATTGAAAGATAGGCTTAAAATAGATATCGAAAATATAAAATCTAAATTTGATTGTGTTCCCGGGTTGGCTGTAGTTCAAGTAGGAAATGTTGCTGCAAGTAGTGTGTATGTCAAAGCTAAAACAAAAGCTGCAAAGGAGGTCGGAATTAACGTTTATGATCATCACCTAGAGGCGACAACTAATCAAGATGAATTAATCAATTTAATTAATCAATTAAATAATAGTGAAGATGTTGATGGTATCCTTGTTCAGCTACCTCTACCTAAAACAATAAACGAAGAAGTTGTATTAAATAGTATATTACCAGAAAAAGATGCTGATGGTTTTCATCCTCTAAATATAGGAAAACTCTCAATTAGCCCAAATAATGATGAAAATTTAATGATACCTTGTACCCCTTATGGCTGTCTACTGCTGCTCAAAGAACTTGATATAAAGTTAGTAGGTAAAAATGCTGTTGTAATAGGAAGATCAAATATAGTTGGAAAACCTATGGCTCAATTATTATTAAAAGAATCTTGTACTGTGACAACAGTACATTCAAAAACTGTAGATATTAAAAGTATTTGCAAAAAAGCAGACATTCTAATTGCCGCTATTGGAAAACCTGAATTTGTAAACAAAGATTGGGTAAAGGAAGGGGCAATTATTATTGATGTTGGTATAAATAGAGTCAAAATAAATGAAGATAAATCAAAGCTAGTTGGAGATGTGTTATTTAGCGATGTAGAACAAAAGGTAAGTGCAATATCTCCTGTACCTGGAGGTGTAGGACCGATGACAATTGCATGCCTTTTAAGAAACACGACTATTTCGTGCAAAAATAGATTAATTAATTAACTAATCTTATTAATATATTTCAAAAATACATCTACTGAGATAGCTTTTCTAGCTTTCTCACAATGACTACACAATTTTTTATACTCTCCGCAAGGAGATAAATTATGATCATAATATATATTTTCATGGAAATCATAACCAATTGCTTCAGGGGTTATCCAACCTCCAAAATATAAAACTGCTTTTTTATTTAAAGCTGCAGCGACGTGTCCAAATCCTCCTTCAGGACCAACATAAAAATCTGCTTCATTTAAAACAGCACAAGCTAAACGAAAATCCATATTATTAGGAGAAAAGACTGATAAATTTTTTTTACTTTCCTTATGAACCGATTGAATCACTAAAAAATCTTTTGTTAGTACATCAATTAGTTTTTGCCAATTTTTTGCTCCCCAATCTTTATTTTGATGCTTGATACTAAACTGCCGATCATGAACTTTTGTAGATGAAGTTTCTAAAAAAATAATTTTTTTATAATTTTTTTTATTTGATCTTCTCCAAAATTTTATTGCTTCTGAAATTATTTTCTTTGCATTAACTTTTTCTTTCTTTGTAAAATAAATTTCTCCAGGATTAGGTTTAAATTTTTTCCAAACATAGTTTGTATTAGTGCTTTTTTCATAATCAATATAAGGTCTATTGTGTGGATGATAATCAATTATATGTATGGGTTTACTTTTCTCAAGATTTCTACAATCAGATATATTTGGATTATTATCGTATACTATAGAATGATAGGCGCTTTTGTTTTTTGCTTCACCGATTACAATTTGTCTATCTGGAAATTGTTTTTTAATTTTTGATGCTAATTTTGTTATTATTAAATCGTCACCGTAACCCATTTACTAACGATTGTTTTTTTTAAGTCTAACTGAATTTATTTTTATAAATCCTTCTGCATCTTTCTGATTGTAATCTCCAACCTCATCAAATGAAACAAGGGAATTATCATACAAACTATTATTAGATTTTCTTCCTAAAATAATTACGTTACCCTTAAATACCTTTAATTTAACTTCCCCATTTACTTTTTTTTGAGTTGAATCAATCAGTCTTTGCATTGCTATTCTTTCTGAGGAAAACCAAAATCCATTATAAATTGTTTCTGCATATTTAGGCATTATCTCATCTTTAAGATGAGCCTCTCCTTTATCTAATGTTATGCTCTCAATTGCTTTTCTTGCATTAATTAATATTGTTCCTCCAGGAGTTTCATAAATTCCTCTTGATTTCATTCCAACAAATCTATTCTCCACAAGGTCGACTCTTCCGACACCATGCTTGCCGGCTATAGAATTCAATTTTGCTAAAAGCTCTTGTGGCTTTAAATTATCATTATTTATTGAGACAGGATCACCATTTTTAAAACCAATTATTAGTTCTTCTGCTTTATCTGGAGAATCTTTGATACTACTAGTTCTTGAAAAAACATACTCGGGTGGCTCAATCCAAGGATCCTCAAGAAGCTTACCCTCTGAGGAGGTATGTAAAAGATTTGCATCTGTACTGAATGGAGGTTCTCCCATCTTATCTTTTGGAACTGTGATCTGATTTTTTTCTGCATATTCAATTAGATCTTTTCTGCTTTGGAATTCCCAATCCCTCCAAGGTGCTATAACTTCAATTTTAGGATTATTTGCATAATAACCTAATTCAAACCTAACTTGATCGTTACCTTTGCCAGTAGCGCCATGAGCTACAGCATCAGCTCCAACGATTTTTGCAATTTCAATTTGTCTTTTTGCTATCAAGGGTCTTGCTATAGCTGTACCCAATAAATATGTTCCTTCATAAAGAGTATTAGCCCTGAACATTGGAAAAACATAATCCTTAACGAATTCTTCTTGTAAATCTTCAATGAATATTTCTTCTACACCTAAATTTTTTGCTTTGGCCTCAATTGGTGAAAGTTCATCTCCTTGACCTATATCAGCTGTAAATGTAACTACTGGGCATGCATATTTATTTTGAAGCCACTTAAGAATTACACTAGTATCTAATCCACCAGAATATGCTAAAACAATTTTTTTAGGCATTTAGCACTCTTCAGTTAATTTATTATAAGCTGCAGTAAATCCATTAAGTGTGTATGTGTCATTTGTTATAGTGCCTCTAGAAGATTCACCGCTAACTATAAGCTCAAGTCCTTTTTTCATTGCAAAAATAACTTTATTATCTTCTTCTGTCCAAGCTGCAGTGGGCACATCTTCAGTTGTATAAAATTTGTATTCTCCATTATCAATATTTACAATTATATCAGATGGAATTTTATAATTATAACCTGCTTCTATCTGCACTACGGTTTCTGGGTTGCCAATGTTTTTATAAACCAAAACGTAGAAGTTTCCTCTCTTCTTATCACTGGGTAAATCTGTTACTGTTGCTAGGCTGCCAATATAACAATACTCATCAGCTTTCTCAAAAGACCATTTACCAACTTCTAGCGCCATTAAAGTAGTGGGAAGTGCTACATATAGCGCTATTAAAAACTTAAGAATAATTTTCATCAATTTCTTCTTTTAGTATATCTTATGCAATTAGTTAAGAGTGTTTAGTCAATGTTAGAGCCTTTTTAAATTATGGAAAAATCAAACTTAAATGACTTGATGAAACGGATTCAAAAAGACCGCGACGAAATGGCTTTTTCACAAATTTTTGATTTTTTTGCCTCTAAAGTTAACGCCTATTTTATTCAAAATAGGATC
>CACESS010000021.1 GCA_902562275.1 uncultured Alphaproteobacteria bacterium | reverse complement strand
TTCTTTTTTCTTATCAGCTAAATCTTTAAATCTACCAAATAATTCCATCAAGGCATTATCGCCTACTTCATAGCCAAGCTCTTTTAATTTTTCTGAAAATGCATGTTTACCTGAGTGTTTACCAAGGACGAGTGACGATTGATTTAACCCAATTGATTCAGGAGTCATTATCTCATAGGTACCAGCATGTTTGAGCATACCATCTTGATGAATTCCAGCTTCATGCGCAAATGCATTAGCACCTACAATTGCTTTGTTTGGTTGAACAGGAAATCCTGTTATTGAAGAAACTAATCTTGATGATTTCATAATTAACTCTGTTTTAATATCGGTATGATAAGGCATAAGATCCTTTTTAACTTTGAGTGTCATGACAATTTCTTCTAGTGATGAATTTCCAGCTCTTTCACCCATACCATTAATGGTACATTCAACTTGTCTTGCGCCCTCTTTAATTGCAGCAACATTGTTAGCTGTAGCTAAACCAAGATCATTGTGTGTATGTGTTGAAAGAATAACTTTATCTATATTAGGTACATTATTTTTAACATGCTTAAAAATTGCACCAAATTCTTCCGGCAATGTATAACCAACAGTGTCAGGAATATTAATTGTTGATGCACCAGAATTAATAGCAAGCTCAATACATTTGTATAGAAATTCTAGTTCTGATCTTCCACCATCTTCACAACTCCACTCAATATTATCACAAAGATTTCTTGCGTGTGTAACTGTCTTCTCAATAGCTTCTAAAACCTCATCTTCTGTTTTCTTTAATTTATATTTCATGTGAAGTGGGCTGGTAGCAATAAATGTATGTATTCTTGGAGATTTGGCATGCTGAACTGCTTCCCAAGCTCTATCGATATCTTTCAGACTAGCTCTAGCTAAACCAGCAATCGTAGAATTCTTTACATATTTGCTAACTTCTTGAACTGCTTCAAAATCTCCATTAGATGCAATAGGAAAACCAGCTTCGATTATATCTACATTCATTGAATCTAATACTTCAGCTATTTGAAGTTTTTCATCCAAATTCATTGATGCTCCTGGGGACTGTTCTCCGTCTCGAAGAGTTGTATCAAAAATATATATTTTTTCAGTCATTTAGTTAATTATACACTAATCAAAATTTAATTAAACTTTCATCTAGTTTTTAGATTTATCAACCATTTTTCCTTCTGCAATCCAAGGCATAAGAGTTCTAAGTTTCTCTCCAACGGCTTCTATTGGATGTTCAGCTTGATCTTTTCTCATTACTTTGAATTTTGTTTGACCACTTTTATGTTCTGCCATCCATTCTTTAGCAAATTGACCAGATTGTATTTCTGAAAGAATTTTTTTCATTTCTTTTTTTGTTTCTTCAGTAATAAGCCTAGGACCTCTTGAATAATCTCCATATTCAGCAGTGTTAGAAATCGAGTATCTCATATTCGCCATTCCTCCTTCGTATAAAAGATCAACGATAAGTTTTACTTCGTGAAGGCATTCAAAATATGCCATTTCAGGAGCATATCCTGCTTCAACAAGAGTTTCATAACCAGCTAAAATCAAATGGGTTAATCCTCCACATAGTACTGATTGCTCACCAAAAAGATCTGTTTCACATTCTTCTTTAAATGTTGTCTCAATAATTCCAGCTCTTCCACCACCAATTGCTGATGCATATGCAATTCCTATTTCAAGAGCATTACCTGAAGGATTTTTATCAACAGCTACTAAACAAGGAACACCTGCACCTCTTACATATTCAGCTCTAACAGTATGTCCAGGACCCTTAGGTGCAACCATAATGACATCTATTCCTTCTTTAGGTTTAATGAGATCGAAGTGAATATTTAATCCGTGTGCAAATGCAATTGTCGTTCCTTCTTTAATATTATCAGCAATATCATTTGTGTAAATTTCAGATTGTAATTCATCTGGGGTTAACATCATAATTACGTCAGCCCAACTAGCAGCTTCTGCTGGAGTCATAACTTTAAAATTTGCTTGCTCTGCCTTAGGTCTTGAATTCGATCCTTCTCTTAAAGCTATTGAAACATTCTTTAAGCCAGAATCTCTTAAATTCATTGCATGAGCATGTCCTTGACTGCCGTAACCAACAATTGCTATTTTCTTATCTTTAATTAAGTTTAAATCTGCATCTCTATCGTAATATACTCTCATTATTCCTCCTCATTTTTATGAATTGATGATATTGCAACGGGACCACTTCTAACAATTTCAACTTTTGTAATTTCATTAATCTCTTTTATAAATCTATTTACACGTTCTGATGCACCAGCAATCTCAAAGATTGTAGTGTTGTTCTCATTTTCAATTTTTCTTGCTCTATAAAAATCACAAAGTTCGTAAACCTTCTTTTTATTATTTTCAGAAATATAAATATAAACTAAAGCAACTTCTGCTTCTACTGAGCTATCTTCTCTGTCAAGATTAGTTACGCTATGTACAGGAACAATTCTAAGTAGTTGCTTTTCAATTTGACTTACAACCTCCGATGTCCCATGTGTAACTATAGTAATTCTTGATATATTTTCATCATTACTTACTTCAGCAACATTTAAGCTGTCTATATTGTATCCCCTTCCAGAGAACATACCTATAACTCTAGCTAGTACCCCTGGTTCATTATCGACAAGTACAGTTAATATATGTCTTTTAGTCTCTGATACTTGATCAGGAGAAGCGTAAACTGATTTATTCATTAAACTAAAATTTTTCCTTTTTCAGCAGATTTTTTATCTTGTTTTTGATCCTTACTTAACATCATTTCATTATGAGCAGAACCGCTTTGAATCATAGGAAAGCAATTCTCTTCTTTAGTGACCCAAATATCTGCAATTACAGTATTTTTAGTTTCTATCATTTGAGTAATTACATCATCAAGGTCATCAGTAGTCTTTGCTCTTAAACCTACTGCTTTGTAACTTTCTGCTAACTTAACAAAATCAGGTAAGCTATCAGTATAACTTTCAGAATACCTACCTCCATGCAATAACTCTTGCCATTGTCTAACCATTCCCATGTATTCATTATTTAAAATAAATATTTTTACTGGAAGTCTATACTGAATAGCAGTACTCATTTCTTGAATATTCATAAGGATTGATGCATCACCAGCTATATCAATAACCAAAGCATCTGGATTACCTACCTGTGCTCCAATTGCAGCAGGAAAACCATATCCCATAGTTCCTAAACCCCCTGAAGTCAGCCATCTGTTTGGTTCCTCAAATTTATAAAATTGAGCAGCCCACATTTGATGCTGCCCTACTTCAGTAGTAATAAATGTTTTTGTATTTTTTGTTAACTCATAAAGTCTTTGTACCGCATACTGAGGCTTAATCTGTTTACCCTCATTATTATAATTAAGACAATCTATTTCTTTCCATTTATTAATTTTATCCCACCATGATTTTAATGACTCAGTTTCTATTTTATAATTTTTTTCTTTCCAAATAGAAATCATTTTATCTACAACTTGCTTAACATCACCTATTATTGGAACATCAACATTAATAGTTTTATTGATATTACTTTCATCAATATCAATATGGATCTTCTTTGAGTTTGGAGAGAAGGCATCAAGTCTTCCAGTAACTCTATCATCAAATCTTGCACCAATATTAATCATGACATCACATTCATGCATTGCCATATTAGCTTCATACATCCCATGCATTCCAAGCATTCCAAGTGAATTTTTATCTGAAGAACCTACTACACCAAGACCCATTAATGTCATTGTAACTGGTGATCCAACCATATTTATAAATTCTCTAACTAATTTTGAAGCTTTTGGTCCAGAATTAATACATCCACCCCCAATATAAAAAATTGGTTTTTTTGCTTTTGCAATTAATTCAACAGCTTCTTCAATTTTACTTTTTTCATAATCAGGACTTGGCTCAAACAACCTATGAGATGGGATAATAATTTTATTTTTTTCTTCATAAGTACCCTTAGCAAACTGAACATCTTTTGGAATATCAATTAATACAGGTCCGGGCCTTCCATTTTGTGCTATGGTAAAAGCTTCATGGAAAACCGATGATAGCTTATTTACATCTTTCACTAAATAGTTATGTTTTGTACATGGTCTTGTTATTCCAGTTGTGTCACATTCTTGAAAAGCGTCACTCCCTATTAAATGAGTTGGTACTTGTCCTGTAATACATACAACTGGAACACTATCCATCATTGCGTCAGTTAATCCTGTAACAACATTTGTTGCTCCAGGTCCCGAAGTAACAAGTACTACTCCAGTTTTCCCTGTAGACCTTGCATAACCTTCAGCAGCATGAATAGCGCCACCCTCTTGTCTCACTAAAACGTGCTTAATTGAATTCTGTTTAAATAAAGTATCGTATATGGGTAATACAGCACCACCAGGATATCCAAATACTACTTCTACGCCTTGCTCAGCTAAGCTTTTTAAGACAATTTCAGCACCTGTAATTTCATTATTCATTGATTTTAGCTCATAGGCTGTGGATAAAATAAAATCAATAAATTAGTTCAATTTTGGTCTAAATTAATGGATTTTAATTCAATTTTATCTGGAAATTGGTCAAATTTTTTAAAAATATTAAGATTTGAAGATCTCCACCAAGTGTGTTGTCTTTTTACATAATTTCTAGTTACCTGCTGAATTTTAGAAATACATTCTTTAATTGATACTTCGTTATTAAGATAAGATTGAATTTCAGGAACGCCATGAGCTTTCATTATTGGTAAACTATTATTATAATTTAATTTAAGTAAATTTTTGACTTCCTCTATAGCACCATCTTGTATCATTACATGTGTTCTATTATCTACTCTTTTATAATTTTCACTTTTTTCAGGAAGAAACAATAAAATTTTATAATCTTCCATATTAATTAATTTTTTATTTTTATTTTGTTTCCAGTCACTAAATTTTTTCTTAGTAAAAAAATTTACTTCCCAAATTCTTCTTATTCTTTGAATATCATTAGGTGAAATATTTTTCATTGCATTACTATCGAGTTCTTTAACTAAATTAAAAAAATTTTCCTTACCAATTTTTGAAATCATTTTTTCTGATTCTATTTTTACTTTTTCTGGAATAGATGGAATTGAAACTATTCCATTAATTAAAGATTCTATGTAAAGACCTGTCCCCCCAACTAAAATAGGTGTTATATTTTTATTAACTAAATAATTAATTTTTTTTGATGCTTCCTCGCACCATTTTTGAACATTAAATCTAACATCACCTTTTACAAAACCATATAGATGGTGATTAATTTTTTTTTGATCATTTACAGTTGGTCTAGCAGTTAAGATACTTAACTCTCTATAAATCTGCATACTATCAGCATTTATAATCTCGCCATTTAGTTTGTTAGCGAGACTTAGAGCAAATTTTGATTTTCCAGATGCAGTGGGTCCTAATACAAAATAGATTTGAGGTTTCAATTATTTTTAAATTTAATTGTTACCCAATTTTGCTCATCATCTCTAATTATTTTAAGTAATAATGAGGATCTACCTGTTTTTTCTAAAGAATTTACTAATTCTTCAAATGCACTAATATTGTTTACAATCTCTCTATTAACTTCAGTAATAATATCTCCATTTATCAGACTAATATCAACATCTTCAACTGAAGTTACTTTAACTCCATTATCATGATCTTCAATTGTAATTCCTAAAGATTCTATTTTTAATTTACTTTCTATATTTGGAATTGTTTTTCTTTCTGTGACTACTTCTCCAGGTAATTCTCCTAATATTACCTCAATATTAATCTTTTTATTTTTTCTCCATACTTCTAATATTGCAGTAGAACCTACATCTGATTCTGCTACAACTCTCGGTAAATCAGGCATTTTGTTAATTTCAATATTATTAAATTTTAAAATTACGTCACCTGGTTCTAATCCAGCAGTTTTTGAAGGTCCATTAGGATTTACATTTGAAATGAATGCACCTTTTTGATCAGGTAATCCAAGACTTACTGCAAAATCCTTTGTAACAGGTTGTATTTGTACACCAAGCCAACCCCTCTTTGTTTTTCCAAAATCTTTTAATTGTTGAACTATTTTATTTGCACTATTCGCAGGTATAGCAAATCCTAAGCCAATACTTCCACCTGTCTGTGATACAATTGCTGTATTAATACCTATTACTTCACCATCTAAATTAAATAATGGACCACCTGAATTACCACGATTAATAGAAGCATCAGTCTGTAAAAATTTAACATATGGCCCACTACCTAAATCTCTTGAGATTGCAGATATAATACCTGCTGTTACAGTACCACCTAAACCAAGAGGGTTTCCAATTGCAATTGACCAATCTCCAACTCTCATATTATCTGAATCTCCCCAGCCAACATAAGTAAGTTTTGTATCCTGAGGATCAATTTTTAATACAGCTATATCTGCTTTGGGATCTCTTCCAAGTAATTGAGCAGTAAACTCTGTTTCATCATTTAGGATAACAGTTATTTCATCAGCACCTTCGATTACATGATTATTGGTAACAACTATACCGTCTTCACTTATTATAAAACCTGATCCAAGCCCTGTCATAGGTCTTTGTGACCGTCTTTGATCTTTATCAAAATATTCTTTAAAAAAATCATCAAAAGGAGATCCTTCTGGAAATTGAGGTATTTGATTTTGACTATTGTTTTCAACAATTGTAGTTGAAGCAATGCTAACTACAGCTGGAGATAATTGTTCGACTAAGTCTGCAAAGCTCTCAGGAACTGCAAATAAAGGTTTGGAAAAAAGAATAATGCTTACAAATAGAAACTTAAATTTCATTTTAGTTATCATAATATTTGAAAGTGAAATTAATAAGGCATAATCCAATTAGAGCACAAAAAGCACTAATATTTTTAATAGTCTGAGGATTAATTGCACTTATGATATTTAATAATTTATTTAAA
>CACESS010000020.1 GCA_902562275.1 uncultured Alphaproteobacteria bacterium | reverse complement strand
ATGAAAAAGCAGAAAAAGTTGTAAAAGATCCGAGTAAACCAATAATTAAAAAAAATCTAATAAAGTCTTCTGAAAAATTCTTAAAAATATTGGAAGTAATAAAATATCCAATTAAAAAAGATCCTAAAATATTCACTGAAAGTGTTCCATAAATATTAGTTGCAAAAAAAGATTTACTTAGATTAGTTAAAATAAATCTTAAAACAGCTCCAGTTGCTCCACCTGTAGCTACAAGGATTATATTAAACAAAAGCTTCTATATTTGCGGTTGTTGCTCTACTTCTTCTTCCGTAGATTTTTTTTCAATAACTGGTCCGCTATCTAGTCCTTTTGCATTTTCATCTCTGTCAACAAGCTCGATAACTGCAGTTGGAGCGTTATCACCAAATCTATTCCCAAGTTTTATAATACGAGAGTATCCACCACTCCTTTTTTTGTATCTGTCAGCTAAAATATCAAAAACTTTTTTAGACATCTTTTGATCTTGCAAAATAGAAATAGCTTTTCTTCTTGATAACAAATCACCCTTTTTACCAAGAGTTATTATTTTTTCGACAAATCTTCTAAGTTCTTTTGCTTTTGCCAAAGTAGTTGTTATTTGTTCATGTTTAATGAGAGCATTTGACATATTCATAAACATAGCTTTCCTATGAGAACTTGTCCTATTTAGTTTTTTATTTTTGATATTATGCTTCATATAATTTATTTATTAAATGGATCCTCATATTTTTTTGCAAGCTCATCGATTTTTTCTGGAGGCCAATCAGGAACAGACATTCCAAGATTTAATTCCATTTGCTGAAGAACTTCTTTAATTTCATTGAGAGATTTTCTACCAAAATTTGGAGTTCTTAGCATTTCTGACTCAGATTTTTGAACTAAATCACCAATATAAATTATATTGTCATTTTTAAGACAATTAGCAGATCTAACGGACAACTCTAATTCCTCAACTTTTTTAAGTAAGTTAGAATTAAATGATAATGTTTCAATTTTAGATTGATCTGGCATAACCTCAGGTTCATCAAAATTAATGAATGGTTGCAATTGGTCTTGCAAAATCCTTGCAGCTAAAGCAATAGCATCATCTGGAGCCATCACTCCATTTGTTTCAACTTCGAAAACTAATTTATCAAAATCTGTTACTTGTCCCACCCTACTATTTTCAACTTTGTAAGTAGCTTTAATAACTGGACTGAACATTGCATCTAATTTTATCTCACCAATTAACTTGTTTTCATCCTCAGCCACTTCAGCTGATACATAACCTTTGCCAGTTTCAACATTGGCCTCGATTTCAACATCTGCATTAGAATCTAATGTCATTATTAACTGATCAGGATTCATGATTTCTGTCTCAGAGTCTGCTTCAAAATTTCCAGCTCTTAGTTCACCAGAACCAGTAGATTTCAGATACATTTTTTTTAGTCCAGGTGAATGCACTTTAACAGCTATTGATTTTAAATTTAATAATATTTCTGTTAAGTCTTCTTTTACACCAGGAATAGTAGAAAACTCGTGAACAACACCTTTGATTTTTACTGATGTTATTGCAGCTCCTTGTAATGATGAAAGTAGAATTCTCCTTATAGAGTTGCCTAAAGTTAAACCAAAACCACGTTCAAGTGGTTCAGCTGTAAGCTTACCTATTCTACCATTTGTTTCATCTACATTGACTTCCATCTTTGTAGGTTTAATTAATTCACTCCAATTTTTTTGTAACACTTAAATGCTCCTTTTTTAAACTCTTCTTCTTTTTCTTGGTCTGCATCCATTATGAGGTATTGGTGTTACGTCTTTAATTGAAGTAATCACATATCCTATGGATTGCAATGATCTAAGAGCAGATTCTCTTCCAGAACCAGGGCCAGAGACCTCTACTTTGAGATTTTTTAAACCATATTCTTTTGCTTTGTTACCAACATCTTCAGCAGCGATTTGAGCTGCGTAGGGTGTAGATTTCCTAGAACCTTTAAAACCTTTATGCCCGGATGATGACCAAGCTAAAGCATTTCCTTTTTCATCTGAAATAGTAATTATTGTATTGTTAAATGATGAGACTATGTGAGCAACACCAGAAGATATTTTTTTTTTAACTTTAGATTTTTTTTTCTCAGCCATTTTATCCTTTAGTAACTTTTTTCTTTCCAGCTATTGCGACTGCTTTACCTTTTCTAGTTCTAGCATTTGTATGTGTTCTTTGACCTCTAACTGGTAATTTTTTTCTGTGTCTCAGACCTCTATAGCAACCTAAATCATTTAATCTTTTAATGTCTAAAGATATTATTCTTCTTAAGTCGCCTTCTACAGAATAATCTTTATCAATTAAATCTCTAATTTTATTTACCTCATCTTCATTTAATTCACTAACTCTCTTAGACATATCTATTGAAGCATTTTTACATATATCTAAGGCAAATTTTCTTCCTATGCCAAAAATATAAGTTAAAGCGATATTTACCTTTTTATTTGTGGGAATATTAACGCCTGAAATTCTAGCCATAAAATTATCTAAAAAAAATGAATGAGGGTGAATACATGACAAATGTACAAGTAGTCAAGTAGAGATGTGGTAAATTTTGGCTGTTTTTCATGATTTTTTTAAAATTTCTTTGATATTTTGAGTAATTTCTTCAATTTCTAAAGATCCATCTATTTCGTAGAAGTTAGGCCTATATATATCTTTGTAGGAGTTAGTTACCTTTTGTGTTGAATTTAGATATTCATTGTATCTCGTTTCAATAACATCAACATTATCATCTTCTCTACTTTCTTCTGAAGATCTTTTTAATATTCTATTTTTTAAAGTTTCAAAATTTATTTGAATATTAAAAATATAATTTATCGAGCTAGAAGTTTTAGAGAGAAAATTATTAAGAAATTCTGACTGATGCAAAGTTCTAGGATAACCATCTAAAATAAACCCTTTGCCAGATTCTTTACTTAGTCTTGAAGATACAATTGAATTCAAAATATCGTCGGAGACTAAATTGCCTGAAGCCATAATTTTTTTTAATTCGATTGCCAAATTATCTTTTTCTAGTAACTTTTTTCTCAATATATCTCCCGTTGAAAGATGTTGCACATTTAAGTACTCTGATATTATTTTAGCTTGTGTTCCTTTACCTGCTCCAGGTGGGCCAAAAAAAATTATGTTACTCAATTTATCTTCTGCCTTTTAATTTTGTTTTTTTAAGTAATCCTTCATATTGATGTTGGAACAAATGTGATTGAACCTGAGTTATAAAATCAATCATCACAACTACTACTATAAGTAAAGCAGTACCTCCTAAATAGAAAGGTATAGAAGTTCTAGATAATAAAAATTCAGGAAGTAGGGCAACAAAAGTTAAATATATTGTTCCAATAGTTGTTAATCTAATTAATACAAATTCAATATAAGCAGCAGTATTATCACCTGGTCTTATTCCAGGTATGAAGCCACCATATTTTCTTAAATTTTCAGCTTGTTCATCTGGATTAAAAACAATTGAAGTATAAAAAAAACCGAAAAATATAATCATCGCAGCATAAAGTGCCAAATAAAGAGGTTGCCCTCTACCTAGGTAACTAGAAATTAAAATAAAAATATCACTTGTAGAACCAGCCCCAAAACCAGACATTGTATTTGGAAGAAGCAAAATTGAGGATGCAAAAATTACTGGAATAACACCGGCTGTATTAATTTTTAATGGTAAGTGAGAACTTTGACCTCCATAGATTTTATTTCCAACTTGTCTTTTTGGATATTGCACAGGAAGTCTTCTCTGAGCTTTTTCAACAAAAACTATAAAAATTATTAGTAACAGTATAAGTATTAATATTCCTAATATAAATGCAATACTTAGTTCGCCTGTTCTTCCTAATTGAAGAGTACTTACAAACGCACTAGGTAAGTTAGCAATTATACCAGCTGTAATAATTAGGGAAATCCCATTCCCAACCCCTCTTGAAGAAATCTGCTCACCTAACCACATCAAAAAAACAGTTCCACCAACTAAGGTAATTACTGTAGTAAGTCTAAAAAATAAACCGGGATCAAAAACTATATTGCCATATGTTGTCTGCATAGACTCTAAACCTATTGAAACACCATATCCTTGGACTGCAGCAATAACTACCGTTGTATATCTAGTATATTGCAGTAGTTGTCTTCTACCTTTAGTACCTTGTTCTTTGAGAGATTTAAGATGAGGTATAGCTGATTGCATTAATGTCATAATAATAGAAGAAGATATATATGGCATAACCCCTAGTGCAAAAATACCCATTCTTCCTAATGCACCACCAGAGAATGTATCAAAAATTCCTAAAATACCTGAAGATTGTTGTTCAAAAAATTGTTGTAAAGCAAGGGGGTTAATTCCTGGAATTGGTAAAAATGTGCCTAATCTAAAAACAATTAGTGCCCCTAAAGTAAAAAGAAGTCGTTGCCTTAGCTCTGTAGCCTTTCCTAAAGCTCCAAAATTTAAATTATTTGCTAGTCTATCTGCAGTTGAAGCCATTATTTTTTAGTAAGTTTAATTTTTCCGCCAAATTTCTCTAAAGCCTCAATTGCTGTTTTTGAAGCATAGGATATTTGCAAATTGATTGTTTTTTCTAACTGTCCTACATTTAAAAGTTTTAAATTACCTTTAGATCTATTAAAGATTTTTTTATCAAAAAGCTCATCTTCATTAATTTGTTCAGGATTAATATTATATTTATCGATGATTTTGTTTATCATTTTAAAACTTATATTTTGAATTTTTATTTTGAAAGGATTTTTAAAGCCCCTTTTAGGTAATCTTCTATACAGTGGCATTTGACCACCTTCAAAACCGTTAATTGATACACCTGATCTTGATTTTTGACCCTTTACACCTCTGCCTCCAGTCTTTCCTAGACCAGATCCAGAACCTCTACCTCTTCTTTTATTTTTTTTATTTGAGGTAAGTGATGATTTTAATTCATTAATTTTCATATTTAATCAATTTTGTTTATTATTAATTTCATTAATTTTTTTTGATCTTTTTGCTGCTACCGATTTTGGAGACTCAGACATTTTAAAAGCATTAAGTGTAGCTTTTAACATATTGTGAGGGTTTGAAGTTCCAGTAGATTTTGCTACAACATCTTTAATGCCTAGAGATTCAAAAAGTGCCCTCATAGGTCCACCAGCGATAATACCTGTTCCAGGTGCAGCCGCTCTTAGTATTACTTTTCCTGCTCCAAAACGACCTATAGTGTCATGGTGAATTGTTCTGTTTTCCTTTAAATGAACTCTAATCATTTTACTTTTTGCATTTTCAGTTGCTTTTCTTACAGCTTCAGGAACTTCTTTTGCCTTTCCTGTTCCTATACCAACCCTACCTTTATTATCTCCGACTATCATTATTGCTGCAAAACCAAATCTTCTACCACCCTTTACAACTTTAGCAACTCGATTAATTGTAACAAGATGTTCACTTAAATCATTTTTTTCTTTTTCAAACATAATTTCCTCTAAAAATTTAAACCTTCAACCCTTGCAGCATCTGCAAGTATTTTTATTAAACCATGATATTTGTATTTACCTCTGTCAAATGCCACATCATTAATTCCCTTTGATATAATTTTTTTAGCAATAGTCTTTCCAATTATTTCTGCAATTTCTTTTCTAGAAACATTCATATCCTTTATTGATTTTTCTAATGAAGATGAGCTAGCAAGTGTTATTCCTTTATCATCATCTATAAGTTGAGCATAGATATGATTATTTGATCTAAATACACTTAATCTATTTCTATTAGATACTTTTTTATTTTTGTATCTTACTCTTTGTTTTCTATCTTTCATGCCTTATTTCTTTTTACCTTCTTTTCTAAAAATATATTCATCTACGTATTTTATACCTTTTCCTTTAAAAGGCTCTGGTTTTCTAAATGAACGTATTTTTGCAGCTGCAGCACCTAATTTTTCTTTATTGATACTTGTGAGCTTAATTAAATTTTGTTTTGGACACTCTATTTTTACATCACTGGGAATTTCAAAATTAATATCATGACTATAACCAAGCTCCAATTTTAGTTTAGAACCTGAAATACTTGCTCTATATCCAGTTCCATTTAATTCCAATGTTTTGCTAAAACCTTCAGTTACCCCATTTATTGAATTTGAAATTAAAGAACGCGTAGTTCCCCAATTTGGATCATTATTATTTTCGTTTAAAGGAAGAACTTGAACCTCCTCTTCTTTTATATTGATATTAAAGTTGGAATTTACAGCAATTTCAATCTTGCCTAATTTACCCTTTGCTGAGAAAATTCCCTCATTAAAACTACACTCAACATCTTTTGTTATCTTAATTGGATTTTTAGCTATTCTAGACATTAAAATACCTCGCATAATACTTCGCCACCAACATTATTTTTCTTAGCTTCTTGATCTGACATAACACCTTTTGGAGTGGAAAGAATTGATATACCCAATCCTCCATATGGTCTATTTAACTCACTTATTTTAGTATATTTTCTAATACCTGGTTTTGAAATTCTTTTTATTTTCTTTATTACAGGACTTCCATTATAATATTTCAATTCTATTTTTATTGTATCAACGCCTTTTCTTTCTTCGATATCTTTAAAATCTCTAATATAACCCTCGTCTTTAAGTACATTCAATACATTCATATTTAGTTTTGATTTAAGACAAATAGTTGTAACTTTTTTTGCTTGGTGAGCATTCTTAATTCTTGCAAGCATATCAGAAAGTGAATCATTAAAAGCCATAGTATTCTCCTACCAACTTGATTTAACAACACCCGGCAAATCACCTGACATTGATAGTTCTCTCAATTTAATTCTCGATAAACCAAATTTTCTATAATTACCCCTAGGTCGACCAGTTACCTCACATCTATTTCTATGTCTAATTGAAGATCCATTTCTAGGGAGATCATTCAATTTATTTTGATAAGAAATTCTTTCTTCCAATGAAATTTTTTTGTTCTTGATTTTAGACTTTAGAGACTCTCTTTTCGTCTTAAACTTTTTGATAAGTTTTTGCCTAAATAAGTTTTTTTGTATTGAACTTAGTTTTGCCATTTTACTCCTTAATTCACTTGTTTATCTTTAAAAGGCATATTGAAACTTTTTAATAGTTCTAAAGCT
>CACESS010000019.1 GCA_902562275.1 uncultured Alphaproteobacteria bacterium | reverse complement strand
AACAAATTTCGATAAAACTGTCGAAAAATTATTAGTAAACTTTTTATCTAAAATTCGATATGGAAAATTAACAGTACAATTTCCTACTGGTGAAGTGAGAGTATTTGTTGGAAAAGAAAAGGATATATCTGCAAGCATTACAATTAATAACTATAATTTTCTAAATTTAATTTTCAGAAAAGGTTCTGTAGGTTTAGCAGAAGCTTATATTAATGGTTATTTTTCTAGCCCAGATTTAACTAATTTATTACTATTTTCCCACAAAAATGAGAGTTATTTTTTAGAAAGTATAAATACTAATCTATTTTTTGCAGCCTTTGCCAAATTAAAACATTTTTTAAATAACAATTCAAAATCACAAAGTAAAAAAAACATTAAATATCATTACGATTTAGGAAATAATTTTTATGAAAAGTGGTTAGATAAGACCATGACCTATTCTTCAGCCCTTTTTGATAATAAGAATACCAACTTATCAGATGCACAATTTAACAAATATAGAAAAATTACTGAAACTTTATCATTAGATTCAAATTCTAAAACTTTAGAAATTGGATGTGGATGGGGAGGGTTTTCATCATTTGTAGCGAAAAATTACGATTGTTCAGTTGATGCTATAACTATTTCTAAGGAACAATACGAATATGCTGCTGAAAAAATTCAAAATGAAGGTTTGTCTGATAAAGTATCAGTTATATTCAGAGATTATAGGGATATCAAAAAAAAATATTCCAATATAGTTTCAATTGAAATGTTTGAAGCAGTTGGGAAGAAATACTGGTACAATTACTTTGATGTAATTCGTAATTCTCTCAACGATGGCGGTATGGCTGCACTACAAGTCATAACGATTGATGAAAAAAAGGCTAAAGATTATCAAAACAGACCAGATTTTATTCAGCAATATATATTTCCAGGTGGAATGCTTCCAACTAAAAACCAATTTGAATATTCGGCAAAACACGTTGGATTAAAATGTATTGAAAATCTAAGTTTCGGTGGTTCTTATGCAAAAACACTTAAAATGTGGAATAAACAATTTCAAAAATCTTGGAATGATTTATCTCAGTTTGGTTTTGATATTAAATTTAAAAGAATGTGGGAATTTTATCTATCTTATTGTGAAACAGGTTTTGCAAATAGTTCAACCGATGTTTCTCATTTCTTAATTCAAAAATAGAAATGCAAAAACTAAAAATATTTTTAGTCTTAACTGGCTATCAACTAACTTGGTTAGCTTGTGTATTTGGTGAAACAAAATTTTCTAATCCTATGTTGTGCATCTGGATTGGAATTATTTTCTTACTAACTTATTTTTATTTTAATCATAATAAAAAAAAATTTATTAAGATTTCACTTTTGATTTCAGTTCCAGGATATTTTTTTGACACTTTATTAGTTTATTTCCAAATTTACGATTTTGAAACTATTGTTAAAGTTGGCACCTTGCCATCATGGATGATTATTTTATGGTTAAGTTTTAGTACTCTTTTTGATGAAATTCTTACTCTTTTTAAGAGTTATAAAATTTTGGGAATTATTTTAAGTGGAGTTTTAGGACCTTTAACATATTATCTTGGTGAACCCATCGGGGTTATTCAAATAAATAATTTTCAGGTTTTCATTATTTCAATGATATTATTTTGGATGATTTTGATGATTTATTATTTAAATTATGTAGTAAAAATTGATTAGCTATCTTGATCTACTTTTTTTGCTTTAGTTCTATTTAAAGTTCTTTCAAGATCTTTATAAGTACACAACCCCACATCCATAGGACTCTTTGTTTCAAGAACTGCTTCTCTGTATGTACCATTTCTTATAGCCTCTACTGTGTTTTTTGTTGAACCAGTTAGTTTGGCAATTTGAGAACTACTTAATTCAGTTGGATATCTTTTGATAAGCCACAGTATAGCATATGGTTTTTCTTGTCTTAAAGATAGAGGTGTATATTTAGAGTCTTTTTTTCTTGGAGGCAAATCATCAATTATTTCAGATTTAATAAGATTTAAACGAGCGTCATTATCTTTTTCACATCTTTCAATTTCTTCTTTTGTTAATTGATTATTATCAATTGGGTCGTAGCCTCTCATACCAACTGCAACTTCTCCATCAGCTATGCCTTGAACCTCTAATTCATGTAATCCACAGAATTCAGCTATTTGATCAAACGTTAAAGCAGTATTTTCTACTAACCATATTGCTGTTGCTTTTGGCATTAAAGGATATTTCATAAGTGGCTCATATAATATAATCAAAAAATAATATATAACAAAATATGACTATGACAGATTTTTTTGAAGTTGATGAAAAACAAAAGACGGTTAAAATATTAAATTTGGATGATTTCAGTGTTGAGGATTTACAAAACTATATTTCTGAACTTCAAACTGAAATACTAAGAGTTCAAGATGAGATAAAAAAGAAGGAAAATTTAAAACTTAATGCTGAAAAGTTTTTTAAATAATTATTTATTAATTTTTAGACCTTTAAATCTTTTTTGGAACCTAGCTACTTGTCCTTCAGATTCATTAAGACCGGCTTTACCACCTGTCCATGCAGGGTGAGATTTAGAATCAATTTCTAGTTTAAGAGTATCACCTTCTTTACCCCAGGTAGATCTAGTTTTAAAAGTAGATCCATCGGTCATAACAACGTTTATTTCGTGATATTTAGGATGTATATCTTTTTTCATGACTGTCTTATATTTATATAACTTTCAAAGTAAAGTAAGTTTTTTAACTAATTCATTATGAATTTTATTATTTGAAGCAATTAAATCACGAGAATTTATTTCCCATGCATTTCCATCTATTTTAGAAATTTTCCCCCCAGCTTCTTTAACTAAAAGAATGCCCGTTGAAACATCCCATAAATTGAGATCTTTTTCCCAAAAACCATCTAATTTACCAGATGCAACATATGCTAAATCAAGGCCAGCTGAACCTAGTCTTCTTATTCCTGCAGAAGATTTTAGAATTTCATCTATCTCACTTAAATAGTTTTTATAAATTCTATTTCCAAAGGGAAGTCCAGTACCTATCAAACAATCTGAAAAAATTTTCCTATTTGATACTCTAAGTCTATTATTATTACACCACGACCCCTTACCTTTTGAGCTCCAAAAGAATTCATTTAAAATTGGATTATAAATTACACCGTCAGTGATTTCATTATTTGTCATTTTCGCAACAATTATTCCAACATGAGGTATTCCATGAATAAAATTTGATGTTCCATCAATTGGGTCAATAATAATTGTATTTTCATCACCTTTTATTTCACCAGTTTCTTCAGTTATGTAGGTATAATCTGGATAATAATATTTTAAAGTTTCTAAAAGTGTTTTTTCTACTTTAATATCTGCATTCGTTACAAAATCTCCAACTGACTTCGATTGTATTTGTAAATTTTCTAATTCTCCAAAATCTCTTAATAATATTTTACCAGCTTTTTTTACTGCTCTTTCAAAAATATTAATTACAGCAGGCTGCATTATTTTTTTGATTTTTCAATATAACTACCGTCAATTGTACTTATTACTATTTTATCATTTACTGCAATAAATTGAGGTACAGATGTTTTAATATTCTTTTCTAAAGTAGCTGGTTTATATGATGAAGCAGCTGTTTGACCTTTTACAACACCTTCAGTTTCTACAACAGTTAATTCTACATTATCTGGCAAGTCAATTCCAACTGGTTTTTCATTATATAAATTAATAATAACATCACAATTCTCAACTAAAAATTTTGATTGATCTTCAGTTAATATATCTGAGCCAAGTTCTATTTGTTCATAAGTTTGTTTATCCATGAATATAAAATTATTATTATCCTCATAAAGATATTGAAATTCTTTTTCATCAAGGATAGCCCTTTCTACTGTTTCTGATGATCTAAACCTACTATTCATTTTAGTACCTTCTCTTATTTCTTTAAGTTCAGCTTGTAAGTAGGCACCACCTTTTCCTGGTTGAGTATGCTGGGTTTTCAAAACTTTCCAAAGTTTGTTATTAATCTCTAAAATATTTCCAACTTTAATTTCATTTCCATCTATTTTCATAGTTTTATTTTAAGTTTTTTTTGTATATTTTTAATTTTCGTGAGATCTACTACATCAAAAGTTGGATTTAATAAAACCTTATTTTTTTTAGCAATTTGATTAATTTTATTTAAGATGATTTTATTATTTTTTAATTTTAAATAATCAATATTTTCATAAGTTAATAATATACCAAGGCCTTGATCATAGCCTGAGTCGACAAAAAACTTAATATTGTGTGTCTTATATTTAATTTTAGTATGATTTATTAAAGTTCTAAGCCACTCTATACCAAAACCTTTAATTAAAAAAAATTTTATAAATATAATCGAAATTTTGAACTTTGATTTTCGAAATTCTATTAAACTTTCAATTTGTCTTAGTGTCGATACTGCAAAACAAATTTTTTTAGGCACTAAATAAATTTTTTAAGATCAATCATAGTGTCTACCATTCTATTTGAAAATCCCCATTCATTATCATACCAAGATAAAACTCTACAGAATTTATCTTTGACAACTTGTGTTTGACTCATATCAAATACAGAACTGCTTGAATTATGATTAAAATCAATTGAAACTAGAGGTAATGAGTTTGTCGTTAGAATTCCATTTAATTTTTTAGTTTTTGAAGCTTGAAGAACTATAGAATTAATTTTTTCTTGGCTAGTTTTTTTCTTACTTACAAATGTAAGATCTATAAGTGAGACATTAGGAGTAGGTACTCGAATAGCTGTTCCATCTAGTTTACCTTTTAATTTTGGTAAAACTAGACTCAAAGCCTTTGCCGCTCCTGTAGAAGTTGGAATCATCGACTCAGCGGCAGCTCTTGCTCTTCTAAAGTCAGAATGAGTTTGATCAACAGTTCTTTGATCACCGGTGTAACTATGAATTGTTGTCATGAAACCACTTTCAATTCCTAATTTTTCATCAAGAACCATAGCTAGAGGAGCAAGACAGTTAGTAGTGCAAGATCCGTTTGAAATTACGTTATGATTTTTTTTAATGGTATCGTTATTTACACCTTGAACAATTGTAGCATCTACATTTGAAGCTGGCGCAGAAATAATAACTTTCTTAGCCCCGGCATTTAAATGAGAAATTGCTTTTTCTTTTGAAGTAAAAACACCACTACATTCAAGAACAACATCAACCTTGAGTGACTTCCAAGGAAGGTTATTTGGATCTCTTTCAGAATAAAAATTAATTTTGTGTTTACCAATTTTTAACCCATTTTTGATTGCACTAATCTCATCTTTAAGAATACCGTGTACACTGTCATATTTAAGTAAATGAGCACTGCTCTCAACACTTCCCAGTTCATTAATAGCTACAATATTAATATCTTTAGGATTTTTTTCTAATAAAGCTCTAAAAACAAGTTTTCCAATTCGTCCAAATCCATTTATTGCAACTTTCATATTTCTCCTTTTTATAAAGTTTTAATTATTTTTTCAATTAAGTAATCATCTGTTATCTTAAAGTGCTTATATAAATCTTTGTATGGACCACTTTCACCAAAAGTTGACATGCCAACAAAATTTTCATTTTTAATATATTTTTCCCAACCATTTATTACTCCAGCCTCAATACCAAAAATAGGTTTATTTCCTAAAATTTCTTTTTTATAACCATCATCATTTTTCTCAAACAATTCAAATGAAGACATGCTTACAACTCTTATCTTTAAATTATTGTTTTCAAAAAGCTTACTTGATGCAGAGCAAGCAATCTCAACTTCAGAACCAGAAGATAAAATTGTTGCATCATATTCTTTAAAGTCTCTAATTTTATGAGCACCTTTATTTACAAGATTTTCTTTTCGATTATCTTTTTGTAACATTGGTAAATTTTGTCTTGTTAAAACTAAGATTGTTGGACCAGTATTGTTTATTGCACATTCCCATGCTTCTATAGTTTCAATAATATCACAAGGCCTAATTACTGTTAAATTTGGTATAGCTCTTAACGATGCAAGATGTTCAACTGGTTGATGTGTTGGCCCATCTTCTCCTAATCCTATCGAGTCATGTGTCATTACATAAATAACTGGTATATTCATAATAGCTGATAACCTAATTGAAGGTCTGCAATAATCGGTGAATACCAAAAATGTTCCTCCGTATGGAATTAAACCTTTATGCAAAGCAATGCCATTCATTACTCCAGCCATTCCGTGTTCTCTGATGCCGTAATGAATATAATTTCCATTAAAATTATCAGATGTAATTACATCCATATCTTTTGCCTTAGTGTTATTTGATCCAGTAAGATCAGCAGATCCACCAATAAGATTTTTTTGATAGTTTGAAATTAAATTTAACGTTAGCTCACTCGATTTTCTTGATGCACAATTTGTTTTGTCATTAAAATGTTCGGATTTTAATTCAACTAGTTTTTCTGGAAGTTGAGAATTAATATTTTGATAATAACTTTCTTTAAAATTTTTACTTTCAATTAAATCTTTATTTTTTGAAAACCATGAATTTCTTGATTCATCATTTCTTTTATAGAAATTTCTCCACTCATGTAATAAATCATCTGGAATTTCAAATGGTGAATGATTCCATTCTAATTTTTTTCTTGTTAAACTAATTTCATCTTCACCAAGAGGTGAACCATGTGATGAAGCCGAACCCTCTTTGTTTGGAGAGCCGAAACCAATTTTAGTTTTACAAGATATAATTGTTGGAGCATCACTTTCTTTTGCTTGAATTATAGCTTGATCAATTTCTTCATAGTTATGACCATCTATTTCAATTATATTCCAATTATAAGCTTCAAATCTTTTTTTTACATTATCTGAAACTGAAAGTTCAGTTGAGCCATCTATAGAAATAGAATTATTGTCGAAAAACATAATAAGTTTATTTAATTTCAAATGCCCTGCAAGGCTACATGCTTCATGACTTAAACCTTCCATTAAGCATCCATCTCCAGCAAAAACATAAGTGTAATGATCGAATAATTTTTCACCATAATTATTTGATAATTTTTTTTCTGCTAACGCCATTCCAACTGCATTTGCTAAACCTTGAGACAAAGGCCCGGTAGTTGTTTCTATTCCTTCTGCACTTCCATATTCTGGGTGACCTGCAGTTTTATTATGCAATTGTCTAAAATTTTTAATTTGATTTATGTCAATGTCTTTATATCCTGTTAGATATAAACAAGAGTATAAAAGCATTGAGCCATGCCCATTTGAAATAATCAATCTATCTCTATCAATCCACTCCGGATCATTAGGATCAAACTTTAAATGATTTTTGTAAAGAACTGTTGCGATGTCCGCCATACCCATAGGCATACCAGGGTGACCGGATTTTGCTTTTTCCACTGCATCCATTGATAAAAATCTAATACAATTTGATAATTGTCTTAGATTGTTGATATTATTTAAATTATTCAAATACTTACCTTTA
>CACESS010000018.1 GCA_902562275.1 uncultured Alphaproteobacteria bacterium | reverse complement strand
TTCTCATTATCAATATTTTTTTGAAGAGCAGAATCCCTTCTTTTTTGATTATGAAGAATAAAGTATATTATTGGAATTAAGATCAAAAGAGTCAAAGTTGTTAAAAACCAAAGAGTTTTAAAACTAAAGTATGAGTCTAAATTAACGACAATCTTTGGTAAAAACATTATACCTAACATTCCTCCAAGTGTTGCAACAGATATTGCTTTACCTCTATCAATTAAAAAATATCTTGCCATTGAAGTTGAGCCGGCATGTGTCATTGCCCCCTGTCCAAAAAAACGTAATAAAAATAAAATAAGAAAAAGATGAAAAATATTATTGAAAATAAAATAAAAACCAATGCAGGCAAAAGCTAAACCAAAAATAATACCTATGGAGTATAATCTTAAATCAATTTTATCTATTAATTTAGCAAAGTTAATAAATAAAAATGAACTGACAAGTGTTGCTATGGCATAAACTAATCCAAACTCACCATCTGTTATTTTATATAGATTTCGAATATCATCGTTAAATAATGCAATGTAAAAAGTCTGCCCAAAACTTGCAAAGAAGACCATGGCAAATCCGTATACTAAGAGATTAGGATCATGTAAAAAAAAATTTTTCATTATTGTTTAAAGCAATTTTTTAATATTATTTAAAAGTTTTACCATTTTACTCTTATCTATTCTTCCTGTGTTAACATTTCGTGGGCTTGGATGATAACTACCAACTAAAATTTTCTTATCAGGTAAAATATTCATAGATCCGTGGGAAAAAATAAAATCTTTATTTCGTATTTCATATTGTTGCTTATAATAATTTACACAGGCATCATGACCAATTTTACCAAGAGCAACAATGACTTTTATTTTTTTTAAGAAAGCAATTTCTTGATTAAAAAAATTAAAACATGTTTTCAATTCTTGTGAAGTAGGTTTATCTTCTGGGGGTACACATTTAAGAGCAGTAGTTAAGTACATATTTTGAAGTTCCAAACCGTCACCTCTATCTACTGAATCTGGTTGGTTTGCAAATCCAGTTTTATATAAACAGGAAAATAAAAAATCTGCAGATTTATCCCCTGTAAAAACTCGACCTGTTCTATTTCCTCCATGCGCTGCTGGCGCAAGACCTACCATTAATAATTTAGCTTTTTCATCTCCATAGCCAGTAATGGGCTTACCCCAATAACTTTGATCAATATATTGTTTTCTTTTTTCTTTAGCAATTTTTTCACGGAAGTTAACTAAGCGTTCACACTTTCTGCAATGAATAATGGATTTGTTTAAATTACTTAATGTCATTTGGAAGATATATATTTATATTACAGCTCTATGATTAATGAAAGAGCTAAAGCTATTCTAGAATTTTGTTTCATCAAAACTCCACTTGAGCAGTGGTTTAAAAAAGATGATGAATTTGATAATATATTGAAAAGTAGTTTTATGGATGATTACATTAAGGCTATTAATAATGAGTATGATAATTGGAGAAATGATGCTGAAGAATGTGTAGCTTTGATTATATTACTTGATCAACTATCAAGAAATTTTTTCAGAAATAATTCAAAAGCTTATAACCAGGATACTAAGTGTGTTTTAATTGTTAAAGAAGCAATAAATAAAAGATATTTAGATAGCCTAGAAATTGATAAAATACATTTTTTATTGCTGCCATTAATTCATAGTGAGGACATCATGGATCATGAACTTGGTCATAAATTAGTCGATCAATATTTAAATAATCATCCAGAATATACTAATATAAAAAAAGCTTGGAATGATCATAGCGTGGCAATTAAAAAATTTGGAAGGTATCCGCATAGAAATAAAATACTAAATAGAAAATCAACAAATGAAGAAGAGGTATTTTTAACACAACCGAATAGTTCTTGGTAAATTAAGATATGCTTTTAGAAAGAAATTTTTCAGATATTTTAAAACAACTTAAGTTTAAAAAAGAGAAAATTAAAGCAATTCTTGATACAGACACCTACAATGAAATTGATGATCAATTTGCTTTAGTGCAAATGTTGTTTTCAAAAGAAAAAATAGAAGTGCAAAGTATAAATGCCGCTCCTTTTTCAATGAATAATCGTTCAGATAATCCAAAGAAGGGAATGGAGCTTAGTTATGATGAAATCTATCGATTGTTAGAAAAAATAAATTTTAAAAAAAATAATTTTGTTTTTAAAGGCTCAACAAGATATGTAGGTTTTGAAAAAAAACCAATTAATTCGCCTGCAGCGGATAATATCATTGAAAGTGCTTTAAAATGTTCTGAGGAAGATCCTCTATACGTCTTGGCTATCGGCGCTATTTCAAATGTTGCCTCTGCTTTGTTAAAAGAGCCAGAAATTATAAAAAAAATTGTTGTAGTTTGGTTGGGAGGTAACGCGCTTTATTGGCCACAAAATATGGAATTTAATCTAAAGCAAGATATTGGAGGTGCTCAAGTTTTATTTGATAGCGGCGTTTCTCTGGTTATGGTTCCTTGTAAGGGAGTAACTTCACATCTTATTTCAACAGTTCCAGAAATAGAAAAATACATAGAACCTCATGGTGAAATCGGTAAATTTCTTGCAATGCGATTTAAAGAGTACAATAGTATCCATAAAGGTTGGTCAAAAGAAATTTGGGATATGGCAGCTGTTGGTTATGTCTTAAACGAAGACTGGGCACCAACTAACACAATTCCATCTCCAATTCTTTTAGATGATATGAAATGGGCTTCAGATAAAAATAGGCACCCAATTAGAATTGTATATGAAATAAAAAGAGATCCTATTCTCGAAGATTTCATTCAAAAATTAGAAAATTTCAATAATAAATAATTATAATAAATGGTCTCGTGGTGAAATGGATATCACACGTGTCTTCGGAACATGTATTTGGGGTTCGAGTCCCTACGAGACCGCCAATTAAATATTTATTTTTTCTGAATACTTTGAAATTATTAACTCAGCAATTTGAACAGCATTAAGCGCTGCTCCTTTGCGCAAATTATCCGAGACTACCCATAAATTCAAACCATTGTCTATAGATTGATCATTTCTAATTCTACTAATATAAACTTTATCCTCTCCTGCAATTTCAACAGGAGTCACATAACCTTCATCTTTTCGATGATCAATTACTGAAATACCTTCAGAGTTAGATAATATTTCGTTAGCTTCTTTTTCATCTAATGGTGAGTCAAACTCTATATTTACAGCTTCTGAATGGCCAATAAATACAGCTGTTCTAACACAAGTTGCTGAAACATTAATTCCCTCGTCTAGAATTTTTTTTGTTTCATCAATCATTTTTTGCTCTTCTTCAGTATTACCATTTTCTAAAAAAGCCCCAATGTGTGGAATGGCATTAAACGCAATTTGTTTTGTGAACTTTTCTTTTTTTAATTCTTGGTTTGCATAAACATTTTGAGTCTGATTAAATAGTTCATCCATACCTGTTTTACCTGCTCCAGAAACAGCTTGATATGTTGATACAACAATTCTGTTTATAATTGCTTTTTCATGAAGTGGTTTTAATGCAACAACCATTTGTATAGTTGAACAGTTAGGATTTGAAATAATATTAGTTCTGTTTTCATCATCAAAAAATTCATCAAGTGCATTAGCGTTTACTTCAGGAACGATTAAAGGAATATTTTGTTGCATTCGAAAATGAGAGGTATTGTCTATAACAATACATCCTGTTTTAGCTGCTTTTGGTGCATATTCTGCAGAAATTTTACCACCAGGTGAAAATAAACCAATGTGAGCTTTTGAAAAATCAAATTCTGATAAGTCTTCTACAACAATTTCTTTATCTTTAAACTCTACTTTTTTGCCTTTTGATTTTGATGATGCAAGTAAATATAAATTGTCTATTGGAAAATCCCTTTGCTCTAATATTTGAACTATTTCTGTTCCTACCGCACCTGTTGCTCCTGCTACTGCTATGTTGTATTTTTGAGTCATTTAATTTCCAGATAGAATTTTTAATTCTTCAATTACAGCATTACCCATTTCTTGAGTTGAGATAATTTTTTCTGCTCCATCTTTTATATCAGCTGTTCTTAAACCTTTTAGTAATACATTCTGTACAGCTTTCTCAATCATTTGACTATCCTCTTGCATATCAAAACTATATTTCAACATCATAGCAAAGCTCATAATCATTGCTAAAGGATTTGCTTTAGATTGCCCAGCTATATCTGGCGCACTACCATGAACGGGCTCATACATTGCTGCTCTAGTTCCATTTTCTTTAACTGGTCCAAGAGCTGCTGAAGGAAGCATTCCTAAAGATCCAGTTAGCATAGCTGCAGTATCACTTAAAAGATCACCAAATAAGTTATCTGTAAGTATTACATCAAATTGTTTTGGATAACGAACTAACTGCATTGCACAATTATCTGCAAGCATGTGTTCTAAATTAACTTCAGAATATTCCTTTTTATGTAAATCTGTTACGGTTTGTTTCCAAAATAAACCTGTTTCCATTACATTTGATTTTTCTACTGATGTAACTTTATTATTACGCAACTTTGCTAAATCAAGTGCCACTCGTGAAACTCTATTAACTTCTGATGTGGTATACAGTTGAGTATCAACTGCCTTACTTTCAGTCTCACTAATTTTTGATATACCTCTTGGTTGTCCAAAATATACACCACTTGTTAACTCTCTTATTATCAAAATATCTAATCCTTTAACAAGATCAGATTTTAAAGATGATGAATCTGAAAGAGCATCTAAAACAACCGCTGGTCTTAGATTGGCAAAGAGATCAAGGTCTTTTCTTAATCTTAATAAGGCTGCTTCAGGTCTTTTATCTCTTTCTACGTTATCCCATTTAGCGCCTCCTACCGCACCAAATAATACTGCATCACAATCCTTAGCTACTTGCATTGTTTCATCACTTATAGAATTACCTTCTTTATCGTATGCCGTACCACCAACTAATCTTTCAGAAATATCAAAAGATAAAGATTTAGTTTTTTCCATCCAATCAATGATTTTTAATACCTCAGCCATAACTTCATTGCCAATTCCATCACCAGGTAAAATTAAAATTTTTTTATTACTCATTTTTGACTACACTATCCAAGGTTGGATACTGTGTATTTTTTCTTCGTGAACATCAATTTTTTTATTTTTTTGGAGCGTCAAACCAATATCATCCAAACCCTCTAGCAAACATTTTTTTCGAAATGCATCAATTTCAAATTCTATTGTTTTATCATTTTGATAAGTGATTTTTTGATTTTCTAAATCAATTGAAACATCATTTTTATTTTCTGCTTCGTTCATTAATATATCTACCCTTTGTTGATCTAACTTAATTGGCAGTATTCCATTTTTAAAACAATTATTATAGAAAATATCTGCGAAGCTTGGTGCAATTATTGACTTAAAACCAAAATCTAAAAGTGACCATGGTGCATGCTCTCTACTTGATCCACAACCAAAATTTGCCCCAGCAATTAAAATTGTTGAAGTTTTATAAGGGTCCCAGTTAAGAACAAAATCATTCTTTATGTTACCTTGAATATCGTATCTTAATTCATGAAATAAGTTTTTTCCTAAACCAGATCTCTTTATTGTTTTCAAAAATTGTTTTGGAATAATCATATCGGTATCAACATTAATCATTGGTAGTGGTGCAGGGATACCAATTATTGTTTTAAATGATTCCATTTATAAATCCTCTGCTGTTGCAAAAGAACCTTTGATTGCAGAGGCAGCAGCTATTGCAGGACTAACAAGATGTGTTCTACCTTCTCTACCTTGTCTACCTTCAAAATTTCTATTTGATGTTGATGCACACCTTTCTTGCGGTTTTAATTGATCTGGATTCATAGCTAAACACATAGAGCAACCTGGCTCTCTCCAATCAAATCCTGCTTCAATAAAAATTTTATCTAAACCTTCTTCTTCAGCTTGTTTTTTAACTAGACCTGAACCAGGAACGATCATTGAGTCTACAGAAACTTTTTTGCCCTCTACAACTTTGGCAACTTCTCTTAAATCCTCAATTCTTCCATTAGTGCAAGAGCCAATAAATACTTTATCAATTTTAATTTTTTGTATTTCTTGTTTGGGTTCTAAACCCATATATTCAAGAGAACGTTCCATAGCCCTCTTTCTATTCGGATTACTCTCTTCTTGTGGGTTTGGTACTATACCATCTATAGCAACAACGTCTTGTGGGCTTGTGCCCCAGGTAATTTGTGGTGAAATATCTTCAGCATTAATTAAAATTTCTTCATCATATTTTGCGCCCTCATCAGATGGAAGAGATTTCCAAAATTCTACCGCTTTATTCCAATTATCTCCTGATGGAGCGTACGGTCTACCTTTAATATATTCAAAAGTTTTTTCGTCAGGAGCGATTAAACCAGCTCTAGCACCTGCTTCAATACTCATATTGCAGATTGTCATTCTTCCTTCCATAGAAAGAGAGGAAATTGCATTACCAGCATATTCAATAACATAACCAGTTCCACCAGCCGTTCCTATTTTTCCTATTATATGAAGAATAATATCTTTTGCTGTAACACCTAAATTTAACTTACCTTCAACAGAAATTCGCATATTCTTTGCAGGTTTTTGAATTAAGGTCTGAGTAGCTAATACATGCTCAACTTCACTTGTGCCGATACCAAAAGCTAAGGCACCAAATGCTCCGTGTGTTGCTGTATGACTATCACCACAAACTATTGTCATACCTGGCTGAGTAATACCTTGTTCTGGTCCAACTATATGAACTATACCTTGTCTGCTATCTAATAATGGAAAAAGTGTAACATCAAAATCTTTGCAATTTTTTTCTAGTGTTTCAACCTGAATTCTACTTTCTTTATTTTCTATACCTTTAGATCTATCTGAGGTTGGAACATTGTGATCAGCTACAGCAAAAGTACTTTCGGGTCTTCTGACTTTACGATTATTATTTCTTAAACCTTCGAATGCTTGAGGGCTCGTAACTTCATGAACAAGGTGTCTATCAATGTATATAAGACAAGTTCCATCTTCTTGTCTATCAACAAGATGATGTTCCCAAATTTTATCAAAAAGAGTTTTAGGATTATTTATTGTCATCCGATTTATTTTCGGCTGCTTTTTCCTCTTCTTTACTAGATTCCTCTGCAGCTTCTGCTTTAGATTCTTCTGCTGGTTTGGCTTCTGCTTCCTCTGCTTTTGTCTCTGCTTGTTTTGCTTCTACCTCTTCAGCTTTTGGATCCTCTGCAGTATTTGTATCTGTATCTGCAGTTTTTGTTTCTTCTACCGGAGGAGCTTCCTCTATATATTCATATTGATCAGCTTCATCGCCCCTATCTTTATCTGCGATCCTTGCTTTCTTTCCAGATAATTCTCTTAGATAATATAGCTTAGCTCTTCTTACATCGCCTTTTCTAACAACTTCAATTTTTTCTACTAATGGACTGAATAAAGGGAATACTCTTTCAACACCCTCTCCATGAGATATTTTTCTTACAGTAAAGTTAGAGTTTACTGAATTATTTTTTCTTGCAATACAAATACCTTCAAATGCTTGAAGTCTCGACTTACTTCCCTCTGTAATTCTTACAGTAACTTTTAGAGTATCACCTGGACGAAAAGCAGGAACTCTTTTTTTTGAAGTTAACTTTTCAATCTGTTGTTTTTCAAATGTCTCTAATAAATTACTCATTTTATATTTCCTTTTTAT
>CACESS010000017.1 GCA_902562275.1 uncultured Alphaproteobacteria bacterium | reverse complement strand
CCTTTTCTATATTAATACTTTTTAATAATTTGAAAAATATATTTTTAAATTTTGAAAATTTTCAGCAAACTTTCCGAATAAGCATAAGAAATTATTTTATTATCTTGCTGCCAATGATTAAGAAAAATATAATTTTTGTTTTTGCATTTTCGACGGTTATTACTTTTGGTGATTTTACAATAATATCATTTTTTAAAGATCAAAACTTTGATACCTTGCCATCTTACTTATATAAATTGATTAGTGTTTATAAATTTAACGAAGCTTCTTTTGTTTCTGGTGTAATTTTAATACTAAGTATGATTATTTTTTTATTAATTGATAATTTAAATTACCAAGGCAAGTCAGCCATTAAAACGTGAAGATAAATACTTGCTACATAACCGATAAATATAACTGGAGTCCATTTTAAATGTCCAAAAAATGTATAATATCCTCTTGCTTGTCCCATAAGTGCTACACCTGCAGCTGAACCAATTGACAATAGACTACCGCCCACTCCTGTTGTTAATGTAACTAGTAACCATTGATCAATTGACATTTCCGGTCTCATAGTAATTACAGCAAACATCACTGGTATATTATCTACGATAGCTGAAAGAACACCTACTATGGAATTAGCCATTGTTGGACCAAGACCAATGTATAAGAATTCTGAAACAACAGTTAAGTAACCTATAAATCCTAAACCTCCTACACTTAATATAACTCCAAAGAAGAATAACAAAGTGTCCCATTCTGCTCTTGAAACTTTTCTAAAGAAATCAAATTTTTGATCTTCCACAGATGGGTCATGAGTAATTTGTAAATAAAATGAATATAATCCAAGTATACCTAATCCAAACATCATACCAAGCATTGGGGGTAGATGTAGAATATTATGAAAGTTTACAGCACTAAAAATTGTAAATAAACCTAAAAAGATAATTACTCTTCCACCTCTTTTCATATATTCTCTATCAGAACTAATTTGTGGTTTGTCTTTTGGTATAAAAAAATACATAACCGCTGCTGGTATTAAATAATTTACTACTGATGGGAAAAATATTTTAAAGAAGGTAAAAAATTCAACTATACCAGCTTGCCATACCATTAACGTTGTAATATCTCCAAAGGGACTAAATGCTCCACCTGCATTAGCTGCCACTACTATATTAATACAACCAATTGATATAAATTTTGTATTACCCTTACCGCAAGCCATAACTACCGAACACATAACTAGCGCGGTTGTTAAATTATCAGCTATAGGAGATAAGAAAAAAGTAATTATACCTGTGAATATAAATAATTGTCTAAAGCTAAATCCCCTTGATGTTAATTGGTATCTGACTACATCAAAAACTTTTCTTTCTTCAAGTGCATTGATATAAGTCATAGCTACAAGAAGAAATAGGAACAGTTCTGCAAACTCTAAAATATTATGTTCTAACGCATACTCAATTTCTTTGGCATATTGCTTATCAGAAGAAAAATGGAAGGCTATAATCCCCCATATTACAGCAGCTGAAATAATAACTGGTTTGGATTTTCTTAAATGACTAAATTCTTCAGCCATTACAACTGCATATGCTAGAACAAAAACAATAAGGCTTAAAATGCCTACATATGATGTTGTTAGATCTATTTCCATAGTTTTAAATTAAAGCCAATTACGTCTTTTTCAATCCCGAAATCATATAGATTATTGTGTATTGCTTCGTCAATAAAAACACTCTTTTTTATTACTTTTGCTTTATCATAAAGCTTAATACTGTGTTCATGCGGTACAATTTCATCCTTTTTTCCACTAATGATAAGTAATGGCGAAGTTATTTTATCAATTTTACTGAAGTTATCGAATTTATCTTTAACTAAATATTTTGTTGGAAATATTTTATATCTTTTTTTTGCAATATCATTGATAGATGTAAATGGCGCTTCTAAAACAATAGATAAAAATTCGTACTTTGTGCCCATTTCTACTGCAGCACCAGATCCAAGTGATTCTCCATAAATCACTAATTCTTTGAATTTAAATTCAGTATTATTTTTAATCCATTTTAATACTGCCTCTGCATCTTTATATAAATTTTTTTCTGTTGGATTTCCTTCGTTACCTCCAAAACCTCTCCAGGAAACTAAAAGTACGCTCCAATTTTTTTCGATATACTTCTGGATTCTGTAAGCTCTATCTCCAATATGAAAAGAATTACCATGAAAATAAACTAGTAAAGGGAGTGAATTATTCCCTTTATGATACCATGATAACAGCTTTAAGTTATCCTCAGTTTTAATATAAACTTCTTCTGTATTATTCAATTTATAATCCTTTGGTGAGCCTGGATGTCCTGATTTATTAAAAACAATGCGTCTTTGAAAGATATACAAGAGAAAACCTAAAAAAAAATATAGAAAAATTGCAGAAAAAATGTAATTCATTACTTATTATAATATTATGAGAATAGAAAACAAAGTAATTGATCCTCTAAGTCCTTACAGCCGTGCACTGAAAAAAATAGAGGAAAGTGGCATAAGACCAACAAAACAAAGAAGAATTTTAGCTAAATTAATTTTTGAAAAAGGTGACAGGCATATATCTGCTGAAAATCTTTTTGATGAAGTAAAAAAAGAAGATAGAAAAATTTCTATGGCTACAATTTATAACACCTTAAAACAATTTACCTCATTAGGATTAATAAGAGAAATAGTTGTTGATCAAAATAAATCACTCTATTGTAACAATAATAAATCTCATTATCATTTGTATATTGAAGATGAAGGTAAGATTCATGATATACCTACAAAAAATATTAATCTTGATATACCTTCTATTCCTGCTTGTCTCTCATTGCATAATATTGATGTTATTGTCAGAGTTAGATCTCTTAAAGAAAACCAAAAAAAGAATTAAATTGTTATGCACAACATAAAGTTGTGGTCTCCAAATAATAAAAAAACAAACCTCCAAAAGTTTATTAATCAACTAGATAAAAGTTTAAATATAAAAAATTATGCTGACTTGCATAATTGGAGTATAAAAAATAAAAATGAATTTTGGACTAATGTATGGGATTTCACAAATTTTGTTGGTGAAAAAAAAGGTAAAATTTTTAAATCAGCACCTGAATTTACTAATAATAAATTTTTTGATGAATGTAAGATAAATTATGCTGAAAATTGTTTAACAAGAGATGATGATGATGATGCAATAATATTTCACTCTGAAAAAAAAATTAAGAGAAATTACTCTTGGAAAGAGTTTAGAAGTGCTGTTTTTAAATTTGCAAATTATTTAAAAAATAATAACATTGAAAAAAATGATAGGATAGCTGCTATACTTCCTAATATACCGGAAACTGTAATTTCATTTTTATCTACAGCACAATTAGGTGCTATTTGGTCATCATGTTCATCAGATTTTGGTAAAAAAGCAATTATAGATAGATTTAAACAAATTGAACCAAAGGTATTATTATTTTCAGATTATTATTTTTATAACAATAAAAAAGTTGATACGACAAAAGTTATAAAAGATGTAATAAATAATATTCCAAGTATAGAAAAAATTATTTTAATACCATATGAATTTAATGAAACAGATTATCAATTAGATTTTGAATACGATAATTTGTGCAAGATATTACAACAAGAAATTGCGTATAGTAAATTTGAAAAGTTTAATTTTAATCACCCACTGTATATTCTTTATTCTAGTGGAACTACTGGAGTACCAAAATGTATTGTTCACAGTTCTGGCGGAGCGCTAATACAACATAAAAAAGAACATGTACTTCATTGTGATATTAATGAAAAAGATAGAGTTTTTTATTTTACTACTTGTGGGTGGATGATGTGGAATTGGTTAGTTTCTGCTTTAGCGTCAAAAGCAACAATAATTTTATACGATGGATCCCCTTTTATTCCCGATAATAAACATCTTTTTGAAATAGCAGAAGAAGAAGGCATTAATTTTTTTGGCACTGGTGCAAAATATTTAGATACTTTAAAAAATAATAAAATTAAAATTAAAGAAAGCTTTAAATTAAATAGTTTAAATACACTAGCTTCAACAGGATCTCCTTTGGTTAATGAATCATTTGAATACGTTTATGAAAATATCAAATCAAATATTCATCTTGAATCTATAAGTGGTGGTACGGATTTAGTTTCGTGTTTTGTTACCGGTAATCCGTTAATGGATGTTTATAGTGGTGAAATTCAGTGTAAAGCTCTTGGAATGGATATTGATGTATTTGATGAAAAAGGAAATTCAATTGAAAATCAAAAAGGAGAACTAGTATGTAAATCTTCTTTTCCATCAATGCCTTTATATTTTTGGAACGATCATGATAATAAAAAATATTTTAATTCTTATTTTAGTAAATATGAAAACATTTGGTATCATGGAGATTATATTGAAAAAACTATAAATGGCGGTTATGTTATATATGGCCGATCAGATGCAACTCTAAATTCTGGAGGAGTAAGAATAGGTACTGCAGAAATTTATAGAGTAATTGAAAATATTACAGAAATTCAGGAAGCTGTTGCAGTGGAATATAAATTAAAAAATGATACACAAATTATATTATTTGTTGTCTTGAATAAAAATTTTGAATTTAATGAAAATTTAAGGTCTAAAATAATAGATGAAATAAAAATTAATCTTTCTTACAAGCATATTCCCTCACAAATATATGCTATAAGTGAAATACCAAGAACTAGAAGTGGTAAAATAGTTGAAATTTTAATTAAAAAATTAATTAATGGTGAAAGTATTGAAAATGAAGAATCATTGGCTAATCCAGAATGTTTAAAAGAATTCGAATTAGTATATAAAAACTTAAAGAATAATTATGCCAAATAGAGTAATAGTCAGTAAACTAGGTGGTCCAGAAGTTTTAAAATATGAAAACTATGACTTACCTAAAAATGTTGAAGAAAATATGGTCAGAATTAACCAAACTTCAATTGGTATTAACTACATAGATACTTACCATAGAACAGGAATATACCCGTTACCTTTAGAAATCCCTTTTTGTTTAGGAGTAGAAGCAGCAGGAGATGTAATAGAAATTGGAGATAATGTATCGAACTTAAAAGTTGGTGATAGAGTAGCTTACTCCTTTAGTCCTCCAATTGGTGCCTATTGTGAAGTTAGAGATTTTGTTTCTCAAAGAGTTGTAAAATTACCAGAATATATTTCAAATGATGAAGCTGCTTCGATATTATTACAAGGGATGACCGTCGAATACCTTTTTGAAAGATTGTATAAATTACAAAAAAATGAAGTTTTTTTATTTCACGCAGCTGCTGGAGGTGTTGGATTAATTGCTAGTCAATGGGCAAAATCCATAGGAGCTAAAATGATAGGTACTGTTAGTACTGATGAAAAAGCATCATTAGCAAAAAAAAATGGATGTGAATTCACAATTAATTATAAAGAAGAGGATGTTCATAGTAATGTTTCAAAATTAACAAATAATGAAGGAGTAAATGTTGTTTATGATGGAGTGGGTAAAGATACATTTGATATATCTCTAAAATGCTTAAAATTTAGAGGGCTAATGGTATCTTTCGGACAATCTTCCGGAATGGTAAATGATGTCAATCTTCATAGTACATTTAATCCAAAAAGTTTATATTATACTAGACCAACATTAATGCATTATATTCGTAATTCAGAAGAGCTAACAGAATGTAGTAACAAATTGTTTTCAAAAATTAAAAATAAAGAAATAAAGCCTAATATATTCAAAAAATTTAAATTATCTCAAGCCAGTGAGGCTCATGAGTTAATTCAATCGAGGAAATCGGTAGGGTCAATAATTCTCTGCCCTTAAATTAATGGCATCCCCTAGGAGAGTCGAACTCCTCTTTTCAGGATGAAAACCTGATGTCCTAACCGATAGACGAAGGGGACACGTGTTTGGTATATAGTAGATATTTTGATTTTTTTCAAATTATTTAATTGATTACTTTCACGTCATGGATCAGTATTTGAGGTATCTGACTATTTGAGAAGTTATCTTTTTTAATAGAACACAAAATATGAAATTTAAATTTATTAAACTTCATAAGATAATCACCAATTAAGGTATTCATAGTATTAAATGATATGCCTTTTAAATTTTCACCTAAATCATTTTTAAAAAAAATTAAAATATGTTTATTTTTTAAATTTTTTACCTGTTCAATTACTATATCTTTGATTAAAAATTGAGGCTCTTCATTTCCTTTGCCGTGAGGTTCTAATAATTCTAAATTATCTAAAAAATCTTTGTTTATTTGATTCACAGAAATTTCACTGTCATAAAATATTTTTTTTTCGAAAAAATTATCGTGATATGAATCAAATTTTTTAACTAAGAATAAATCTATTTTATCTAATTTTTTTTTATTTATTTTTAAACCTACTGCCATTTTATGACCACCCCCATCTTCTATTAAATCATTAGCCTTAAGCTCAAGGACAATACTTCCAATATCAATTTGATCTATAGATCTGCCTGATCCAGATCCAATATTATTAATAAAAGAGAATACAAATGTTGGCTTGTTATAAAGAGCTACTATTTTACTGGCAACTATACCTAGAACACCTTGATGCCAATTCTCTTTATAAACAATAATAAATTTTTTATTTTCTTGGTCTTTTATTTGCTCAATTGCTTCATTAAAGATATTTTGTTCAATTAATTTTCTTTTTTCATTAATTAAAAATAGTTTTCTAGAAATAGTTTCTATTTCAGAATCATCATTTGATATCAGAAGTTTAGAAGATAAAGAAGAGTCATCAATTCTACTCGCAGCATTAATTTGTGGCCCTAAGATAAAACCAATATCTTTGGATAAAGGTTCATGATTTATATTAGAGTTATCTAATATTTTTGTTATCGATTTATTTTTCCGACTTCTAATTAGCTCCAAACCTTTACTAACCATTGATCTATTGTAATTGTTAATATTAACAATATCACAAATTGTTCCAACAGCAACTAGGTCTAAATATGACATCAAATTTGGTTCTTTTATATTTGGGAATAATTTTAATTCTCTGATTTGCTTTCTTAAACCCATTAAAAAAAGAAAAGTTACTGCTACTGCAGCAAAATCTTTATAATCATTGTTTTCATCAAATCTATTTGGATTAATTAACGAGTGAACTTTTGGAAGTTTAAATTCACTTAAATGATGATCTATAACTATAACTTCAATACCATTGTAATTAGGCAAATCAATTGAGTCAAATGCTGATGTGCCACAATCAAGTGTAAACAAGAGTGTAATATTTTCATTAAGCATTTCATTCATAAGCCTAATATTTGGACCATAACCCTCCGATAATCTATTAGGTATTTTACAAACAATATTATTGGTAAAATTATTTAAAAATTTATATAAAATTGAAGCAGAAGTAGATCCATCAACATCATAATCTGCGATTATTCCAATCTTTTCATTATTTTTTAAAGCCTTAATACATCTTTCAATTCCTTTTTTCATATCTTTAAGTTCAAAAGGGTCTGGAAGATTATTTAAAAGATTGGGATTTATATAGTTATCATAATTATCTTCGTTGACACCTCTTGAAATTAGAAGTTTTGAAAAAATTTCAGATATTGATTTCTTTTGTGAAAGAGCTTGAATGTGCTTAAAGTCTATTTGCTTTTCTTCCCAAAATTTATCGCATAGTGATTTTTTAATATTCACATTAATTAATTATCATGAATAGCAAGAACAGTAATTTTTTCTTTTACAAATTCTAAGCCTTCAATTTTATTAATTACATTACTTAATTTTTCTTTCTTAATATTATGAGTAGTTATTATAATAGGTATCGGTTTATCTGCTTCAGAACTCTCAGGAAGTTGATGTATTTTTTTAACAGATATATCAAAATCACTAAAATAATTAGTAATTGATGAAAGAACGCCAGGTTTGTCTTCTGTCATTATTCTTAGGTAATAGCTATTAATTACATTTTGCTGAAAAATTAGGGTATAAGATAAAATTAATATCAAAGTTTTTTAACTTATCAATTTTAAAACCTAAATTATCAAATTTTTCATTCTGAGATATGTCATATAAGTCAGACAATACAGAACTGGCAGTTGGTTTACCTCCGGCCCCTTCACCCTCCAAAAATAAATTTTCTAGATGTGTAGTTTCAATATTAATCGCATTAAGAGCATTATCAACATTTGCTAAAGGATTATCGATTGAAACTAATTTTGGTGAAGTAAAGTTTGAAATCTTTCCTTCAATTATGCAAGCTTCAGATATTAATTTTATCTTATACCCTAATTTTTCAGCAAAATTAATATCTTCAATTTTAATATTAGAGATTCCTTCAATATAATTACTTTTAAAGTTTAAATTTGATTTAAAACATAGAGTTGATAATATTGTTAACTTGTGCGCAGCATCATATCCGCCAATATCTAATTTTGATTCCTGATCAGAAGTAAATCCTTTATCTTTAGCAATTTTAAGAACTGCATCAAAGGACAAATTATCTTGTTGCATTTTTGTTAAAATGTAATTTGTAGTTCCATTTAAAATCCCAGAAATTTTATTAATTCTATCTAAACTAATAGAATTTTTTATTGTTTTTATTACTGGTATACCACCTGCAACAGCAGCTTCATATGATAAAGCTAGTGAATGTGTGTTAGCTAAT
>CACESS010000016.1 GCA_902562275.1 uncultured Alphaproteobacteria bacterium | reverse complement strand
AATTATCCAACTACAATTTGGTTTGGTGTTAATAGAATAGTAGAAATACAAAAAGCCTGTGAAGAATTAAATATTCAAAAACCACTAATAGTTACTGATAATGGAATTTTAAAAACAAACATTATTAATAAGTTAAATGATTGTTTAGATAAACATGCATCTATTTTTAGTGATGTTAAATCAAATCCTACAGGTAAGAATGTTGAAGATGGTGTTAAAGTTTTTAATGAAAATAAACATGATGGAGTAATAGCTGTTGGTGGAGGATCGGGTATGGATACAGGAAAGGCAATTGCATTCATGGCTAAGCAAGAAAGATCAATCTGGGATTTTGAAGATATTGGTGATTGGTGGAATAGAGCTAATGCAGATTCAATTTTTCCTATAATTGCTCTTCCTACTACAGCTGGAACAGGTTCTGAAACTGGAAGAGCGTCAGTTTTTACTAATGAAAAAACACAAGAAAAAAAAATAATTTTCCATCCAAAAATGCTCCCATCAATTGTTATCCTTGATCCAAATTTGACAATTCCACTTCCCGCAAATTTAACAGCCTTTACAGGAATGGATGCCCTAGCTCATTGCTTAGAAGCATATTTATCGAATATTTTTCATCCTTATTCGCAAGGTATTGCATTAGAGGGCATTAGATTAATAAAAAATAATCTTGTTTATGCTTTTAATGATGGATCAAATCTAGAAGCTAGATCACATATGCTAGCATCTTCATCTATGGGTTCAATAGCTTTCCAAAAAGGTTTAGGTGCTATTCATTCTTTAAGTCATCCTGTTGGTGCAATTTATAATACACATCATGGATTAACCAATGCAGTATTTATGCCATATGTTTTACAATATAATAAAAAAGGTATTGAAGAAAAAATTATTGATATTTCAAGATATATAAATTTAAAATCAGCAACATTTAATTATTTTATGGATTGGATTTTAGAGCTTAGATCTAATTTAAATATTCCTCATACTTTAAGTGAAATAATTGATGATGATAAAAATTTAGAAAAAATGAGTTTAATGGCTTTTAATGATCCTTCCACAAATACAAATCCTATACCAGTTAATGCTGAAGATTATTTAAAAATGTATATTAATGCCTTTAAAGGTGATTTATAAATTTATAGCGTTGCTCCAATTATCCAAGGATTAAATTCATCATCCCCATAATCATTTATTTCACTCTTTGATTTTTCACCTGATGCAACTGAAATTATTTTATCAAATATTTCTTTGCCAACTTCATTAACGCTTGCAACGTTATCCATAATAGTACCAGCATTGATGTCCATATCTTCACTAAGTTTATTATACATATTTGTATTTGTTGCTATTTTAATACTTGGAGTGGGTTTAAATCCAAAGCACGAACCTCGACCAGTAGTAAAACAAATAACATTAGCGCCAGAAGCAACTTGACCAGTTACAGATACAGGATCGTAACCTGGAGAATTCATAAAGTTAAAACCTTTGGTTTTTACCTGTTCAGCATAATCGAGAACATCAACCATATTTCTATTTCCAGCTTTGGATACTGCACCTAATGATTTTTCCAGAATTGTAGTTAAACCTCCTTTTTTATTACCAGGACTTGGATTATTATCTAATGTGCTATCGTTGCTAGCAACATATTTTTTCCACCATTCAATTTGTTTGTTTAGTTTTTCTATATTTTTTTCGTTTAATGATTTTTCAAATAATAAATGTTCTGCTCCATATATTTCTGGAGTCTCTGATAGTAATGTTGTTCCACCATGATCAATAATCATATCTGAAGCAAAGCCCAGTGCAGGATTTGCAGTTATCCCAGAATACGAATCTGAACCACCACATTGCAAAGCAACTGTTAGTTCTGAAATGGGTATATTTGTTCTAGAAATACTATTAATTTCATTTAGTTGATTAATAATTTTTGAAGTTACTTTCGTTATTATTTCATTTGTTCCACCTTCATCTTGAATATTCAAATATTCAATATTTCTTTTTTCCTGATCATTGTTGTACAAACTTATTTGGGCACATTCGCATCCAAGTCCAATAACAAAAACTTTTCCAAAATTAGGATGAATTTTAAAACCTTCAATAGTTCTATTAAATACATTCATGGCATATCCAGAAGTATTCATCCCACAACCTGATGAATGTTTTAAACAAACTGCACCATCAATGTTATCAAAATTAATATCTTTTAAATAATTATTTATTTTATCAGATATTTTTTTAACAACTGTTGCTGAACAATTAACTGTACTAATTAAACCTATATAATTCCTAGTACCTGATGATCCATTATTCCTTTTAAAGCCTTTAAAGTATTCTGTTTTTTCACTTTTATTAATATCATTTCTAATATCTTTACGGATATATTCTCTTTTGAATTCACTATATCCCATATTATGGGAATGTACATGCTCACCAGGTTCTATATTTTTATTTGAGATTCCTATTATCTGACCATATTTAAAAATAAAATCACCACTTTTAATTTTTTTTAAAGAAATTTTATGGCCATAAGGAATATTATTTATAGATTTAATTCCATAATTTATATTAATATTCTCAGGAATATCCATTGGAGCAATTCCAATATTATCTTTTTCATTTAATTTGATTATGTTAAACATAACTTAGATTAATATATCATAAATAATCATGAACGAAATCGCAACTTATCCATCACTAAAAGATAAAGTAGTGATTATTACAGGGGGTGCCTCAGGAATTGGGGAAAGTATTGTCGAACAATTTGCTTTTCAAAAATCAAAAGTTGCATTTTTAGATATAAATGATGAGTTAGGTAACGAGTTATCAAAAAAAATTAAAAACAAATATGATATTGATAGTCTATTTGTAAAATGTGATTTAAAAAATATAGATCAACTTAAAAGTTCATTAGAAAAAGTAAAAAAAGAAATTGGGCCGATTTCAATTCTTGTAAATAATGCAGCAAATGATGAGAGACATGATCTAGATAGTGTCACCCCTGAATATTGGGATGATAGAATGAATATTAATTTAAGACATTATTTTTTTGCAACCCAAGCTGTCTATAAAGACATGAAAGATTTAGGAAAAGGTTCTGTTGTAAATATAGGTAGTTTTTCATGGATGATTTCTCAAGGCGGTATGCCTGGATATACCACTGCAAAATCTGCTATTATGGGATTAACAAGAACTTTAGCAAGAGATTTAGGTGTCTATAACATCAGAGTAAATTGTATTGTTCCTGGTTGGATCATTACGGAGAGGCAAAAAAAATTATGGCTTACTCCAGAAATTAAAAAAACTCAACTTGAGAGACAATGTATTAAGAGAATGCTTATGCCTGAAGATATATCAAAGCCAGTTTTGTTTTTTGCATCTGATCAAAGTTCTGGTTGTACCGCACAAAATTATGTAATTGATGGTGGCATAGTTAATTAATGAAAAAAAAATCCAAAATTGCTTTTGGTAGATTAGACTTACTTAGAGATGATACTTTAAATAATAAAAATAAAATTAGAATTGGTTTTATCGGTGGAGGTCCTAATTCATTTATTGGATACACTCATAGGTTATCAGCAAGATTTGATAATAAATTTGAATTTGTTGCTGGAATATTTTCAAAAGATAAAAAAAAATCTAAATCTTTTGGTTCTTCATTAGGATTAGCTGATGATCGTTGTTACAGTGATTATAAGTCTATGGCATCCGCTGAGTCAAAAAGAAATGATGGTATTCAAGCGCTTGGAATAATGACTCCATCGGGTGATCATTATAAGATAGCAAAAGTATTTATTGAAAAAGGAATACATATTATTTGTGACAAGCCTTTAACCGCAACGGTTGAGGATGCTATTAAATTAAAAAAAGTAATTTTAAAAAATAAAATTGTATTTGCATTAACACACAATTACTCAAGCTATCCAATGCTACGAGAGGCAAAAAATATTATTTCAAATCATAAATTAGGAAAAATCAATTTAATAAATGTTGAGTACCCCCAAGGTTATACAGTCGGAGTAAAAAAGAAAGATGAAAAAAGAACATTAAAATGGAGACTAGATAAAAAACAATCTGGACCTTCAATGATATTATCTGAAATTGGAACTCACGCGTATCATTTGTTGAGATATGTGACTGGATTAGAAGCAAACGAAATATCAGCAGAAGTAAATTCATTATCCTCAGAAATTTCAGTTGATGATAATGCTTTTATATTATTAAGAATGCGAAATAAGGCAAGAGGTATAATCTGGGTATCGTCTGCTGCTACTGGTGGAGAAAATGGTCTAAAAATTAGAGTGTATGGAACAAAAGGTTCAATAGAATGGTTACAGGATGATCCAAATAATCTAAAGTTTACAGAACTAGATAAACCAATGAAAGTTATAACAAGAGCAAGTAAATTAGTATCTAAATTTTCACTATCATCATCAAGAATTGCTGCTGGTCACCCGGAAGGTTTTTTTGAAGCTTTTGCAAATATTTATTCAGAATTCGCTGATCAGATTCATAATAAAAATAAAAAATGTTCATTTCCAACAATTGATGACGGTGTTGCTGGTATTAAATTTATTTATGCAGCAAAAAAATCTTCTAATTTAAATTCAAAGTGGGTAAAAATCTAAAATGATTAATTTTGCCTTATTGGGAACAGGAAGAATTGGGAAATTACATGCATCAATCATAAATGCCCATCCAGAAGTGAGCCTTAAATACGTTTATGATATTGATACAAGTTCTGCCAAAAAAATTGCAAAAAAATATAGTTGTGAAGTTGCAAAAACTGCAAAGGAAGCAATTTCTTCAGATCAAATTAATGCTATTTTAGTTGCATCTGCAACACCGACTCATACAGATTATATTGCTCTAGGAGCAGAATTTAACAAAGCTATATTATGTGAAAAGCCAATTGATTTAGATATAAATAAAGTAAATAAATGTTGGCAAAAAATTAAAAAATATAAACCAACTATTCAAATTGGTTTTAATCGAAGATTTGATCCTAATCATAATAAAGTTCAAAGTGAGGTTCTATCAGGAAAGATTGGAAACATTGAAATGATTGTAATCACAAGTAGGGATCCTGCTCCACCTGGCATTGATTATTTAAAACAATCTGGAGGTATTTTTAGAGATTGTTCAATTCATGATTTTGATTTAGCACGATTTATTCTTAATAATGATCCAATTGTAGAAGTTTTTGCACAAGGTTCAATAAATGTTTCAAATGATTTTAAGGTTACAAATGATTATGATACAACTATGTGTTTTATGAAATCTAAAAAAGGTGTTTTAGTTCATATAAATAATTCAAGAAGAGCTGTATATGGTTATGATCAAAGACTCGAAGTATTTGGAAGTAATGGTATGCTAATTTCGGATAATGTTCCTAATAATGATATCAGTTACTATAATCAAAATTTATCATTTGCAAAAAAACCAATTAAAAATTTTTTTATAGAAAGATACAAAGACGCTTATAAAATACAATTAGATCAATTTATTAAATCAATAAGAAATAAAAAAAATACATTAGTCACTTTTGAAGATGGAAAGAATGCTTTAATTCTTGCTAATTCAGCAACTAAATCAGTAAAATCAAATAAAGTTGTAAAACCAAAATTTTAGTTATAGATAAATTCTATGAATGAACAATTTAAAGATAAGGTCATTATAATAACAGGAAGTACACAAGGTAGTGGCGCTGAAACAGCAAGATTATTAGCTAGCAGAGGTGCTAAAGCAATTACAATTTGTGGGAGACAAGAAAATAAAGGTCTTGAAGTTAAAAATCAGATTGAAAAATTAGGTACTGAGTGTTTGTATATAAAAGCAGACCTTAAAAATGTTGATGATTGCAAAAAAATTGTTTCGGAGACTGATAAAAAATTTGGAACGATAAATTCTTTAATTAATGTTGCCGGATATACAGAAAGAGGAACAATTCTAAGCGCTACTCTAGAAAATTATGAAAATAATTATAATATTAATACCCGTGCGCCTTTCATCTTAATGCAAGAGACAATTAAAATAATGATTAGAGATAAGAACAAAGGAACAATTGCTAATGTATTATCTATGGCAATGTATAGTGGTATGCCATTTATTGTTGCTTACAGTGGGTCAAAAGCTGCTTTAGCTACAATGACAAAAAATATTGCAAATTCTGTTGCTAGTTATCAAATAAGAGTAAATGCGTTAAATATTGGATGGACAGATACTCCTGCTGAACATGATATTCAGACAAGAGTTCACAAAAAAAATCCCAATTGGTTGAAAGATGAAGAAAAAAAAGTTCCTTTTAATAGATTGATTAAACCTATTGATGTAGCAAAAGGATTAGCATTTATGTGCTCAGAAGAATCTGGATTAATGACAGGCAGTGTAATTGATTTTGATCAAACAGTACATGGTTGGCATTCTTATTCAGCATATGAAACTAGAGTATTGGATGATTCTCTATTAGGAGAATAATAAATCATTTATTTCTCAACCATTTTTTAATTTTTAACTATATTTTATAATTTACACAAATTTAAATCTTAATTAAAAAACTAAAAATGGGAAAAAAAATAATTTCTATTAATGAAGGAAAATTATCAAAGTTTAAACTTCATAGTATTTGGCTTCGTGAAAGATTAAATGGGAATGAATTTGTAGACCAAAATAATCTACAACGTTTATATGAACCAAGCCTCTTAGATGATAATATATTTATAAATTCTCATAATGTTAATGAAAATATATTACATGTTGAATTTAGTGATGGAGCAAAAGGATCTTTTAATATCGATGATCTTTATAATGAAATCAATAATATTGATGTCATACCTGAAAAAAAAATATGGAATGTCAGTGAACAAAATTTAGAAATTTTTGATAATCGTAAAATCTTTGAGAATAAAAAGGAACTTATCAATATGCTTAAAGTATTTTATCAATATGGTTATGTAATAATCGAAAATACAAAAGCAGAAGAAAATGAAGTTATAAATTTTGCTGAAAAATTAGGCCCGGTCCGAGCAACAAATTTTGGAAAATTATTTAACGTTGTCTCAAAACCAAATCCAAATGATCTTGCCTATACTGCATTAGAGTTAACATCGCATTCAGATAACCCATATAGAAAGCCTGTTCCTGGAATTCAATTACTTCATTGTATTGCTAATGAATCTACAGGAGGAGATTCAAGTTTAGTTGATGGTTTTAGTGTTGCAAATTTTTTAAAACATAACCAACCTGAATTTTATAAAGTATTAACTGAAACTAATGTTACTTTTAAGTTTACAGATATTGAAACTATTTTAGTTGATGAAGCAAATTTGATTGAACTTGATCATAATAATAATTTTAGACAAATACGATTTAGTGGAAGACTTGATTATGTTCCATTATTAGAGGAAAATAATCTTGATCTTTTTTATAAGGCTAGAAAATATATGTTCAAACTTTGTAATTCTGATGATTTCAAAATTAAATTTAGATTATCTAAAGGAATGATTGCAATGTTTGATAACCTGAGATTATTACATGGAAGAACTAAATTTGATCCAAATACTGGTTTTAGACATCTACAAGGATGTTATATTGATCATGATGTCACTGAGGGTAAGCTTAGAAGGTTATTAAAACCCTAATTGACTTCGAAGATCTTTTCAGCAGGATAAAAATTTAAAATTTTACTATACCAATTACTAAAATTATTTCTTTCAATTAATGAAACTGTAAAACCACCAAATCCACCACCAGTCAATCTGGCGCCTAGAGCGCCACATTCAACCGATCTCTGAACAATTAAATCAACATCTAAAGTAGATGCTTCAAAATCTTTAGAATATGATACGTGACTTTCATTCATTAATTTTCCAAACTCCTGAATATTATTTTCTATTAAATTTTTTTTCGCATTAATCACTCTATCATTTTCAAAAACTACATGCTTTGCTCTTTTTGCTATAGTATTATTGTCAAATTTATTTGTTTGAAAATTTTCTTTTTTAACTTCACCTAAATATTCTACACCAAGTTTTTTTTCAGCCTCCTGAATATTTTTGTTTTCTTCTCCAGTTTCTCATAAAAAAAGCACCGTGCGAAGGAACTATATGTTCTGAAGCTTCAATCGATATTATATTTCCAATAGCATTTTGATCTAATAATTTTCTTACAGATCTTGCTTGTTGTGAATATCTAAGAACTAAGCCAACTATTATTCTTTCTTTGCCATATTCTTTTATTAATTTTGCTAACTCAAAAGTTTCTTGTTCGCTTATTACTATAGGTTTCTCAGCAAATATTTGTAATCCTGCTCTTAATCCAAGCTTAATATGATCTAAATGTAGATGATTAGGAGACCCAATCATTAACATATCTAATTTCTCTTGATCCAACATTTCTTTTAAACTTGAATATGATTTATTTGGAAAAAAATTATTTTTCTCGGCAAATTCTTTACCTATTGGCTGAGGATCTACATAAGCAACCATTTCAAAATTTGGATTAACTTTTGAAAATTCATTATAAACACCTACTGTCCTACTCCCAAAACCGACTGCACCTATTTTCATATTTATTTTACTTTAACATTAAAAATTGTGATATCGCCAGCCTAATTTTTTTAAAAAATCCATAGAATTTAGAAGTGCTGAATGAAATTCTATCCATTTTCTCGAAATTTTTCCTTTCCACGCAACTTCTGATAAAGTTGCTAATCTTGGATTAATCATTTGATCAAAAAATTTTTTATCTGTAATTGTCTCTGACCACAATTGACCTTGTAACCCTTTTATCAATTCTGATTTATTTATATCTTTTATTGGGTCCCATTCATAAATATCTTTTACTTCTATGGTTGCAGCCCAACAAATACCTCTTTCTTCAGTTGAATTATTATAAGCCATATCAAAATATGTTTTTTGACCAGGACAAAGTATTGTTTCAAATCCCTTATTTGTAGTTTCTTTTGCAACATCTGAATGCTCCCATGAAAAGATCAAACATGATTTATCAATTTTTCCAGCACTTCCACCCACACCATGATCGATATGAGGAGACACTGCCGCCTCATTCCATGCAGCTGTTCTTTTATTTTTTGATTTTAGAAAATCTATTAAAAAATTCATATAGTAATCTTGATATTCCTCTTGTGATTTAATATTATTTTTTTTCATAAACTCGATAATTGCTGGAGAACCTTCCCACGCATTACTTGGTCTTTCATCAACGCCAACATGAATTACATCATATGAGAAAATATCACTTACTTCATTCAACATATCTTTTAAAAAAGTTACAGTTTTTTCTAAGGAAGGATTTATAGTATTATTCTTATACGAACCAACATCTTCACTAACTATATTTGAAGACTGTTCTCTAAGTTCTGGCATAATTTCTAGTAATGCCCAAGAATGTGCTGGTAAATCAATTTCAGGCATAATCTCGATATTGAATTTTTTTGCATATATAATTAAATCTTTGATATCTTCCTGTGTGTAATATCCGCCGTATTTATCATAACCGCTTCCGTACAATGGTGGTATTTTAAAATTATATCCTCTGTATCCTCCATTTAATGCTAGATCTGGATATTTTTTAATTTCAATTCTCCACGCTTCGTTATCTGTTAAATGCCAGTGAAATCTATTAAGCTTAAATAATGCCATGTAATTAAATAAACGTTTGATTTCATCAATAGTATAGAATTGTCTTGCACAATCGAGATGCATTCCTCTCCATTGATATTTTGGATTATCGTGTATTGTGC
>CACESS010000015.1 GCA_902562275.1 uncultured Alphaproteobacteria bacterium | reverse complement strand
TTTGATTGTGCAGGAATTATAGTTGGCAAAAATAATTCACCAGAACTAACTTCATCACTTTATAAATCAGCTTCCGGTGCTGCAGAAATTGTAAATTATATTAGAGTGACAAATATTAGAAGAGCTATTTCTTTTCTTAAAAAAAATAATTATTGGATTTATGGCTTTGACAGTTCGAAAAATAAAAATTCAAAATTAAATTTTTCACAAAAATCAGTATTAGTGTTTGGCTCTGAAGGAAAAGGTATAAGAGAATTAGTAAAAAAGGAATGTGATGAAATAATTCAGATAAAAATGAAAAATAATTTAAAATTTGAAATTGATAGTTTGAATGTTTCTAATGCAACATCAATTGCTTTATATCAGTTTTACTCAACTTAAATACTATTAAGGTGGTGCCGCGTGTCGGAATCGAACTGACTACCTGATGATTACAAATCAACTGCTCTACCAAATGAGCTAACGCGGCATCAATTTTGCATTTATATTAAATTATAAATTCGACAAGAATTTTATAAATTAAATCCCAGGAATATAAGGAACTCCATCACCTTTTACTCTTTCGTTTAATTCACTTAATGTAGAGCATGCTGTAATTGGACTAAATACAAGAAATAAAATTATTAATGTTTTTTTAATCATTAAATATTTATAACTTCTCTATTTTTGCAGCACAATATTTAAATTCAGGAATTTTTCCATATGGATCTAAAGCTGGATTAGTTAAAAGATTAGCGGCAGACTCATTATAACAAAATGGAATAAATATGACTCCATCAGGAATCGCCCTGTCTTGCCTTACTCTGATATCTATTGAGCCTCTTCTAGTTGTTACTTTTATTTTATCACCAGCTTTCATATTGTTTTTAATTATATCTTTAGGTGATATTGAAACCGAAGGTTCTGGTTCAATGGCATCTAAATTTGATGCCTTTCTAGTCATAGCTCCAGTATGCCAATGCTCTAATTGCCTTCCTGTGGTTAGTATCATCGCAAATTCTTTATCAGGTACTTCATCTGGTGCAGTAACACTAGCTGGAACAAATTTACCTTTACCATTTTCGTTTGGAAACTTATCACCAAAAACAATTTCATCTCCTGGTAAAGTTGGAGACTTGCTTGGATAAGTTACAGAGTTTTCATTTTCTAATCTTTCCCAAGATATATTGTTTAATGAAGGCATTGTTAGTGACATTTCTTCATAAATTTCTTTTGGATGTTTATATTTCCAATTTAAACCCATTCTTTTTCCAAGTTCGTTTGTTATCCACCAATCTTCTTTAGCTTGACCTGGAGATTCTAAAGCTTTTCTTCCCATCTGTACTTGTCTATTAGTATTAGTAACTGTTCCATTTTTTTCAGGCCATGCTGAAGCTGGAAAAATAACATCCGCGTATGTTGCTGTTTCAGTTAAAAAAATATCTTGAACAACTAAATGCTCTAACATTTGTAGAGCTTCTCTTGCATGATTAAGATCAGGATCAGACATTGCTGGATTTTCACCAAGTATATACATCCCTTTAATTGTATTCTCGTGAATAGCATCCATAATTTCGACAACAGTTAGACCTTTATTATCATCTAAAGAAGTGTTCCAAAGTTTTTCAAAAAAATCTTTATTATTATCTTTATCAACTAATTGGTAATCAGGATACATCATTGGTATAAGACCAGCATCAGACGCTCCTTGAACATTATTTTGTCCTCTTAAAGGATGTAACCCAGATCCTCTTTTTCCAACATTACCTGTCATTAAAGCTAGAGAAATTAAACATCTAGCGTTGTCGGTACCATGTGTGTGTTGAGAAATCCCCATCCCCCAAAAAATTATTCCTTTATTTGTATTGGCATATAAGCGTGCTACTTCTCTTATAAGTTCTGGATCGATACCTGTTTCGTTTTCCATTATATCAGGTGAATAATTCATTAAATGTTTTCTTAATTTTTCAAATCCTTCAGTTTGTTTTTTAATATATTCAAAATTAAATAAATTTTCTTCGACAATAACATTCATTATTGAGTTTAAGAGAGCAACGTCAGATCCTGGTTTAAATTGCAACATATGAGTTGCATGTTTTTTTAAGGAATGACCTCTAGGATCCATCACAATTAATTTAGAACCCTTTTTAGTAGCATTCTTAAAAAAAGTTGCTGCAACAGGATGATTTTCAGTAGGATTTGCTCCAATGACTATTATGACATCAGAATGTTCAACTTCATAGAATGGAGCAGTAACAGCTCCTGAACCAATAGTTTCTAATAAAGCAGCTACAGAAGACGCATGACAAAGTCTTGTACAATGATCAACATTATTTGTATTAAAACCAGTTCTGATTAATTTTTGAAATAAATAAGCTTCTTCATTTGAACATTTAGCTGATCCAAAACCTGCAAGATTACTCTTACCATTTCTTTGTTTATTAAGTTTTAAAAATCCTTGTGCAGCATAATCAAGAGCTTCATCCCAGGATGCTTCTCTAAAATATTCATGAATATTTGAAAAATTAATACTTGGGTGTAAGTCTTTTGGTTTATCTTTAATTCTAATTAATGGCTTTGTAAGTCTTTCTGGATTATTTACATAATCAAAACCAAACCTTCCTTTTACACATAATCTATTCTTGTTTGCGGGACCATCAATACCATTAACGTATTTAATTTTGTTATCTTTTACATTGTATTCTATCTGGCAACCCACACCACAATAAGGACAAACGCTATCAATTTTTTTATCTACCTTACTATGACCAACACCATCTTTATCTACAATGGATGCTGGCATTAATGCTCCAGTTGGACAAGCCTGTACACATTCACCACATGCCACACATGTGCTATCACCCATTGGATCATCAAAATCGAATACAATTTTAGAATTTTCTCCTCGATATGCCATTCCGATGACATCGTTGACCTGAACTTCTCTACATGCTCTTACACAAAGATTACATTGGATGCATGCATCTAGATTTACAGCCATACTAGGATGAGAAACATCTGCCTGACATGAAGTTTTTTTTGGAAATCTACTTTCTTTAACTTCAACTTTGTCTATCCATTTCCAAAAGTCAGAATTATTATCATGAGCAATTTCTTTTTTTGGCTGATCTGTTAGGAGTAATTCAAAAACTAACTCTCTAGATTTTTTAGCCTTTTCTGAAGAAGTTTTTACCTTCATACTATCAGTTGGCTTTCTAATACAGGATGCTGCCAACACACGTTCTCCTTCAATTTCAACCATACATGCTCTACAATTACCATCTGCTCTATAGCCAGGTTTATCGGAATAACATAAATGTGGGATTTCTGTTCCAAGTCTATTTGCAACTTGCCAAATAGTTTCATCAGCATTTGCTTCAACTAAATTTTCGTTTAAATAAAATTTTGTTTTCTGTTTAGTCATAAGTTATTTCATTGCTAAAATATTTTAAAACTGAATTTAATGGGTTTGTTGCAGCTTGTCCTAAACCACATATAGATGCTTGAGCCATAACTTCACTTAAATCTTTTAATTTTTCCTTGTTCCAATTTTTTTCTTGCATTAATTTTACAGTTTTCTCCGTACCAGAACGGCATGGTGTGCATTGACCACAACTTTCCTCTTCAAAAAATTTTAGTAAATTAAGTGCAACATTTTTCATATTATCATGATCAGATAATACAACTACTGCAGCTGAACCTAAAAAACATCCAGCATCCATTAATTCTTTCGATCCATAATCGAGTGGAATATCATTCATAGTAGCGGGTAGGATACCGCCAGATGCACCTCCCGGAAGATATCCTTTAAAAGTATGTCCATCTGCCATACCATCACAATACTCATCAATTAATTGTTGAATTGTTATACCGGCTGGGGCAACTTTTACTCCTGGGTTCTTTACTCTTCCAGATACTGAAAAACTATGAAAACCCTTATTTCCATTGGACCCCTTTTCAGCAAACCACTTTGCACCTTTTTCAATTATATCTCTTACCCAAAAAAGAGTTTCTAAATTATTTGTTAAAGTAGGACATCCAAATAAACCAATTTCAGCGACATAAGGCGGTCTATGCCTTGGCAATCCTCTCTTGCCTTCAATACTTTCTATCATTGCTGACTCTTCTCCGCAAATATAGGCTCCCGCCCCTCTTCTCACTATGAAAAAGTCTTTTGGAATTATTTCTTCATCTTCCATTTTATTTATTTCATCAAGTAAAATTTTTATAACTGTTGGATATTCATCTCTCATATAAATATAAACTTTTTGAGCATTTATGAAATAGGAGGCAATTAAAGCTCCTTCTAAAAATCTATGTGGATCACTTTCTAAATATGACCTATCTTTAAATGTTCCTGGTTCACCTTCATCACCATTAACAGCAACATATTTTTTACCATTGTAATTTGAAACAATTTCCCATTTTTTTCCTGTAGGAAATCCAGCACCACCCTTACCTTTCAATCCGCTTTCATTTAATGAATCCAAAACTTGTTTTTTTGAAATCACACCATTTTTTATTTTGTACGCAATTTCATAACCACCATTTTTTTTATAAGAAGATAAATTTATATAATCTGGAATCAAGGGGTCAAAATTTTTTTCATCAATTGTTTTTTTTACTTTATCAAAATTAGCCACATCAACATAATTTTTTCCTACGCAGACAGTAGGAGCAACATTACATCTTCCCATGCATGGACCAGGTATGACTTTTATATTTTTATTCTCTAATTTTTTTATATCTTGAAGTAATTTGTGTGCGCCAAATAATTCACAAGTCAAACTTTCACAAACCCTTACAACATTCACTGGGTTATAATCTTTACTATCTTTGACAATATTAAAGTGAGCATAAAAAGTTGCAACTTCATAAATTTCAGAGAGTGGTAAGTTAATAATAGTTGATAAAGCTACCAGATGCTTATCGTACAAAACACCAAATTTATCCTGTAATATATGCAAATATTCTATTAATTCGTCTCGCTTAAATATTAATCCTGAAAACAATTTAGAAACTTCATCTAAATATTTATCTTCGACTTGTCTTCCTTTTGGAGTCCAACGTCTTTTCTTCTTTTTTAAAGAAGTTTCTGTTTGAGAAACAAATTTATCCATTCTAATTAATATTATACTATATATTAAGTATCAGAAAACTATGAAAGATTCAGTTGAAAATGAAGAATTAGTTCTTGATACTAGTGGTACAGAATGTCCTATACCAGTGCTTAAGGCTAGGAAACTTGCTTCAGAATTAAACAAAGATACAATTATTAAAATTATTGCAACTGATCCTTTGGCTGAAGCAGACTTTGAACATTATTGTGATCAGTCTAACTACGAATATTTAAGTTGTGAAAAAATTAAAGATAAAATTGTAATTCGTTATAAATTTAAAATTAAAAATTAAAATAAACTTTCATAATTATAAAAATCAAATATATCTCCTTTGTTTACTTGAGAAACATTTTCATCAATTTCAATTACACCATCTGAATAGGATATAGAACTAATCATGCCAGAACCTTGTTTAGGAAATTTACTTGCAATATTTTTATTATTTATAGTTTCTTTATTTACACGTAACCACTCCATTCTTTTTGTTTTTTTCTTCATAGAAAAATTTGCTGTAATTTTACTTGAAGATGGGAGTTTAAAATTTCCACCAGATAGTTTTTCTATTAATGGTTTTACTAACATTGCATACAGTAATTGAACAGAAACTGGATTACCTGGTAAGCAAATTATGTAGCACTTATTTATTTTTCCAACTGCAATCGGTCTCCCTGGTTTTATTGCTGCTCTCCAAAAATATACCTTACCTAATTCAGATAAAACTTTAATTAAATGATCTTCATCACCAACAGATGCACCGCCAGCAGTTATTATTACATTAAATTTTTTTGAAGTATTAAAAATCTTGTTTTTAATAAATCTAAAATTATCTTTGAGATTTCCACAATATTTTTTTTCTATAAAATTCTTATCAAGTAAATTATTTAAACTATAATAATTTGAATTATTAATTTCAGAATTTTTTAAATTTTTAGTTGGTTTTCGTAATTCATTACCACTTGTAAAAAAACCAATTTTAATTTTTTTAAATACTTTTATTTTACTAATCCCAGTAGCAGCAATTAAATTTATATTTTGTTGATTTAATTTAGACCCCTTTTCCAATATTTTTTGGTTTTTTGTTATATCTTCACCCTTTAATCTGTAATTTTCTCCAAATTTTGGAATTTTAATTAAATGAATTTTATTTCCTTTCTTGTATGTATTTTCCTGCATAACTATTGTTGATGAATTCGTAGGCATTTTTGCGCCAGTAAAAATTCTAACTGCTTCACCAGGTTTTACTTTTATATTTGTATTATCTCCAGCAGCGATTCGTCTGTTACAAAAAAAAATTTTTTTTGTTTTTAAATCTTCTTTTAAAATAGCATAACCGTCTACAGCAGAATTATTAAAAGGAGGTAAATTAATTTTACTTTTTATATTTTCATAAAGAAATCTATCCTCTGAATTTTCTAAATTAACTTTTTCAGAATTAAAAATTACAACCTTTTGTTTTTTAAATAAATTAACAATTTGTTTTTTTGTAAGAGGTGATTTATTCATTAAAATTCTTTCAAAATAAAATCAACTATATTATCGATTTCGTCATTCTTAAAAATTTTCAAGTTAGTTTCAAGTTTATTATTTGTAATAATGGCTTTTATATTTTTAATTTTGCTGAATAGGTAATTATCATTTTTAATTATTTCAATTTTTGGGTGATTTTCATTTTTAAACCCTTCCACTATTACAATATCAATTTCTGAAAGTTGATTAATTAATTCATCTAATGTTTTTTCTTTTGAATTGTTTAGCTCTGATATTTTAACCCATCGCTTCGATGAACTAACTATTACTTGAGAAGATCCCGCTAATCTATGCTTTAAGCTATCTGTATTCTCATGATCTATATCAAATTCGTGATGTGCATGTTTAATTGAAGCAACACGAAAATTTTTAGAGCTAAGTTTATTTATAATTTTTGTTGCAATAGTCGTTTTCCCTGAGTCCTTCCAGCCAACAATTCCTACTATTTTCATTTAATAGATCTATTATTTAATAAATATACAAGAGAGTAAATAATTATTGTTATTGATATTAAAACTAAACCTAATGCCATAGCGTATTCTAAATTTCCCATTCTAGTTTCTAAAGATATAGCAGTGGTCATTACTCGTGTATAATGATCAATATTACCACCCACAATCATAACTGCACCAACTTCTGAAATTGCTCTGCCAAAAGCAGATAATAATGTTGTAATTAATAAAAAATAACTATGGTTAAATAAAAGTTTTACAGAACCCCAAAAAGGAATATTCAAGGATCTTATCTGATCTTTAAATTCTAACCAATTTTTAGAAAATATCTCATGAGATAATGAGGCAATTATTGGAAAAATTATTATAGTTTGAGCAATAATCATCGCTGAAGGTGTGTAAAGAAGTTGTAAGATACCTAAAGGTCCACCGGATGCAAAAATAAAATAAACAATTAAACCAACTACAACTGGAGGAATTCCCATCAATGAGTTTATGATTATTAAAATAATTTTTTTGAAATAAAAATTATAAATTGCAAAATAATATCCTAGTATAAATCCCAATAATGATGCAATAATTAGAGCAGTAAAACTTACAAATAAGGATAAAAGTATAATGTCCCATAGGTCATTATCTAGAGTAATAATTAATACTATGGAATTTGTGAAAATTTCTAATATGTTCATTTATATTATTAGTTTAATTACAACATATGGCAAAAAAAGAGAAATATTTAGTCTCACCTGATATTAATAATAAGTCCTTAATTACAAAACTAAATGGTTTTGATGAGAATGGGAATAAAATAATTTCTAAAGTAATTAATGAAAAAGCTCTTACAATTTTTCTTAATAATCAAGAGATAGTAACACTAATGTCTATTAGTGATCATCCGAAATATCTTGCAGTTGGGTATTTATTAAATCAAAATATGCTTAAGAAAAATGACATAATTTCAAAAATTGAAATCGATAAAGATTTAGGTGTGGTTGTTGTACGAACAAAACGTAAAACAAATTATGAAAATAAATTAAAAAAGAAAATAACAACTAGTGGTTGCGCGATAGGAACGGTATTTGGAGATATCTATGAGGAAATAAAAAAATCAAAGTTAAAATCCAAAAAGAAAATTAAACATAAATGGATTTATGAAATTTCAAAAAAAATTACATTAACACCAAGTTTATATTTAGAAACAGGAGCAATACATGGTTGTGTTATCATTCATAATAATAAACCATTAATTTATATGGAAGACGTAGGGAGACATAATGCTGTAGATAAAATTGCTGGTTTTATGTTTTTAAAAAAAATTATCTCTTCAAATAAAATTTTTTACACTACAGGAAGACTAACTAGTGAGATGGTTATTAAAACTATAAAAATGGGTATTCCAATATTAATTTCTAGATCAGGATTTACAGCATGGGGTGTAGAGTTGGCAAGAGGTTCGAATTTAACACTTATTGGACGAGCAAAAGGAAAAAAATATTTAGCACTTTCTGGAGAACATAGAATTGACAATAAATAAGAAAAAAATTTTGTTTGCCATACTTGCTGGTGGTCAGTCTAAAAGATTTGGAGGTGGATTTAAAGCTTTTGCTAAAATAAATGGAATTACAATCTTAGACAAAACAATAAACAAGTTTAAAAAATATAATAATGAAATAATAATAAATGCTAATAACTTAGAAAATTTTAAAAAAATTAATTACCCAATAATTGAAGATAGATTCAAAGGTTTTCTGGGACCTTTAGCAGGGATTCACACATCTATGTTGTGGGCTAAAGAAAATTATACAAACAAAGAATGGGTTTTTACTGTTCCAAGTGATACCCCTTTTTTACCCGATAATCTTTTATATAAATTTTTAGAGGCATATGATGAAAACATAAAAATATTGATTGCAAGATCAAATGGTAGGCATCATCCTGTAATAGCTATGTGGCATATATCACTAATAACTAGTTTAGAAAATGAGTTAAAATTAAAAAATAGTAAAATTATGTATTGGGTTAAAAAACACAAATATAAATTTGTTGAATTTGACAAAAGCCAGGAAAAGAATTTTTTTAATATAAATACTCAAGAAGAATGGAATACTGCAAAAAATATCCAAGCTTAATATAAATATATAAAAAAAATTTTTTTTGTATAAAGAATAATTTAAATGTTGAGTTCAATATATAAAATATTCCCAGGAATTATCTTTTGTTTTGTAATTGCTTATTCAGGAATATACCTAAGTGATTTTATCGGAATAGAAATTTTAAATTTAAAAAAAAGTCCAATATCTCCAATAATGCTTTCAATAATATTTGGTCTTTTGATAGGAAATATATTTCGTATTAATAATTTTTTATTAGAAGGAATTAAGTTTTCTTTAAAATTTATTCTAAGATTAGGAATAATATGTCTTGGTATAAGGCTTGGACTTTTAGATATTTTTAAAGTTGGAATAGTTGGGATACCTCTAATTATTGCTTGTATTATTATATCAATCTTGGCTGTAAATTATTTATGCAAGTTATTAAATGTTTCTTCAAAAATGGGATCATTAATTGCAGTTGGAACAAGTATTTGTGGAGCATCAGCAATTGTAGCAACTAGTCCTGCAATTAATGCTGATAAAGAGGAAGTAGCTTATGCCATAGCTAATATTACAATTTTTGGAATAATTGCAATGTTCCTCTATCCCTTTATGGCATATTATCTTTTTAATGGAGATGAGTTAGCATCAGGATTATTTCTTGGAACTTCAATACATGAAACAGCACAAGTTGCTGGTGCTGGATTGATATATGCGGAGCAATTCAATTCACCAAAAACTATGGATATAGCAACGATTACAAAACTAGTAAGAAATGTCTCTATGATAATCGTCATTCCTGCGATAAGCTACATGTATCTAAGAAATAATATTAGTGAAAATAATAGCAAACCATCAATAATATCTATGTTTCCAATTTTCATAATTGGTTTTATTCTTATGGGTCTTATAAGATCAATTGGAGATTATGGAATTCAAAATAGTAACTTAGCTTTTGAAATATTAACCAATAATAACTGGCGATTAATAATCAATATTATTAAATATATCGCTGAGTATTCTTTAGCAATAGCAATGGCAGCTGTTGGCATAAGTACAAATTTAGTTTCTCTAAAAAGCTTAGGTATAAGACCATTTTATGTTGGTTTTTCTGCAGCTTGTTGCGTTGGAATTGTAAGTTATATCGGAATCATAGTACTGAATAATTTTATATAATTTTCTAAAATAAATATAATTTGTACTTATGAAGTAATAATTATATAAAATTTATAAAAAAATATGTCAATTTACCTTCCAATAGCTGAAATGAACGTCAATATTTTTCTTATTGTCTTTATTGGTATGAGTATTGGAATACTTTCAGGAATTTTTGGTGTTGGTGGTGGTTTTTTAATGACACCACTATTAATTTTTTTAGGCATACCTCCAGTTGTAGCTGTTGGCTCTGAAGCTCCGCACGTTTTAGCAACTTCAGTTTCAGGTTTTATTGCTCACTGGAGAAAAAGAAATGTTGATATAAAGATGGGCATATTCCTTTTAATAGGAGGTTTAATTGGCTCTACAGTTGGTGTGAATATTTTCAGTTATCTTAAAAACTTTGGACAAATAGATTTAGTTATTCAGTTATTATTTCTTTTCTTTTTAGGTTTTATTGGTTTTAGTATGGCTTTTGAAAGCGCTAGGACAACAATAGAACAGTATAGAGCAAGAAATACTAAAAGAACAAAACTGCATCAACATTCTTGGTTTCACGGACTTCCATTCAAAGTTCGCTTTCATAGATCAAAACTTTATATAAGTGCGATACCACCTGTACTGATAGGGTTTGCAGTTGGAGTAATGTCCGCAATGATGGGAGTTGGAGGAGGATTTATAATGATACCTGCAATGGTATACATACTTGGAATGCCAACAAGTATAGTAGTTGGGACATCTTTATTTCAAATTATTTTTGTTACCGCAAATGCAACATTCTTTCAATCCTACATAAATTATAATGTAGATATTATACTGTCTGCACTAATGATATTTGGAGGGGTAATTGGCGCACAAATTGGTGTGATTTTTGGATCTAAATTAAAAGCAGAATATTTAAGGGGTATTTTAGCTATATTAGTACTGGGTGTATGTGGTAAAATTTTTACGGATCTAGTTTTAAGGCCAAATGATTTATTTTCATTGGTAATAATATGATATCAATATTTAACTTTTCAATTAATTTATTGATCTTAGTTTGCCTCTTCATATATTTTATTTTTACAACTGTCGATTTTAATCTTAAGAATATTGAATATTTTTTAA
>CACESS010000014.1 GCA_902562275.1 uncultured Alphaproteobacteria bacterium | reverse complement strand
TTACTCTTATGTTTTACATAAAGATTTTAGATATTGATTATTTTGTCACATAAGTATCAACCTAGATTAATATACAAAATAAATATAATTTTTATGAAATAATATTTTCATATTAATAAAATATTTATTATTAATAATTTATTATGAATAAGGTTTTGTTTGTATTACATCAAAAATCTTCGGTTCCAGGGGATGTAGGAAATAAATTTAGAGATAGGGGATATGTTGCTGAAATATGTAGACCACCTTTGGGCGAAGAACTTCCCTCAAATATTAATCAATATTCAGCTATAGTAGTATTTGGCGCACCAGGAAGCATAAACGATGAAGATGAATATATAAATAAAGAATTAGAATGGATAAACAGAGTAATAAAAACTGACATTCCTTATCTTGGAATTTGTTTTGGTGCACAATTATTAGCTAAATGTTTAGGTTCAGAAATAACAACTAATAAAGATGGACATTCAGAAATTGGTTTTTATAAAATTGAACCAACTGAAAATGCAAAAAATCTTTTTAATTCTCAAAAGATTTTTTTTCAATTTCATTCTGAAGGATTTTCTCTTCCTACTGGCTGTGAGTTATTAGCAAGGGGTGACATTTTTAATAATCAAGCTTTTAAATATCAAAATTGTTATGCTCTTCAATTTCATCCAGAAGTAAATTTTAAACTTCATATTAGATGGCTGTATTTGGTGTTATTAAAAAATCCAAAAAAATTATTTGTTAAAGGAGAAAAAGAATAAATAAATAAATTTAATAAGATTTTTTTATTTTTTGAAAATTTTTTGAAAAAAATAATGTATCTTGTGTTTAAAAATAACGAAATCAATATCGAGCTAAAAAAAGAAATAATTAATATTTTTGTTATTTGATATTCCATTTATATGTATTTTTTATATAACTAAAAAATATATAAGAAAAATAAGAAAATGAAATTTGATAATGAAACTAGTATTATTCAACAAAAAATTGCGAATAGTTATGCTGGAGTTTCACGAAGATTAGCTATTGTAAATGCCTTAAATTTAGAAACTAATGAAACAGTTATTGATATTGGTTGTGGCGGTGGTCATTTAGTCGAAGAAATCTCATTATCTGTAGGAGAACAAGGTAAGGTAATAGGAATTGATCCAAGTCAAGATCAATTAGATGTTGCAAGTGATAAATTTAAAGATCAAAATAATGTGGAACTTATCTGTACTACAGCCGATGATATCAATATAGAAGATGCTTCATGTGATAAAATTACAGCTACTCAAACATTAGAATATATCAAAGATATAGATACATCCTTAAAGGAAATAAAAAGAATTTCTAAAACTAATTCTAAGTTTGTTAATGTCTCAATTCTCTGGGACTATTTTAGATTTTATGGACCTGAAAAAGAAATTAATGATCTTATTCACGAGGCATTTAGAGCACATTGTTTTCATCAAATGCTTCCACTCGATTTAAATGGTAAATTAAAAAAACTTGGATATAAAAATATAAGTTCTCAAAATTTATCGTATTTAATTACAAAAAGAGATAATAATTCACCAGCAATTTTTTATGAAACTATGTTAAGTAAGTTTGCATTAAACCAAGGTGTTTCAGAAGACAAAGTAGATGATTGGAGAAAACAATTAAATGAATCTGAAAAGGTAGGTAATTTTGGATTTACAAGTTTTCCAGTATTAACTGCAGCATATTTAGGTTAATTTAAAAAATGAAATTAAAAGTTTATTTATCCGGCGAAATTCATACTAATTGGCGAGATGAGATTATAGATAAATGTAAATCTAAGAATTTAGAAATAGAATTTTCAAGCCCGACTACTAATCATGAATTATCAGATGATGTTGGTGTAAAAATACTTGGTGATGAAGAAAAAAAATTTTGGCACGATAACAAAGGAGCCAAAATAAATGCTATACTAACTAGAAATTCGATTGAAAAAGCAGATATAGTTGTAGTACGTTTTGGTGAGAAATATAAACAATGGAATGCTGCTTTTGATGCAGGGTATGCATCAGCCTTAAATAAATCTCTCATAATAATGCATAGTGATGAACATCAACATGCTTTAAAAGAAGTTGATGCAGCAGCTCATGCTATAACAAAAAATACCGATGAAGTTGTAAAAATTTTACAATATACTTTACAAGGTAAAATATAAATTAATTATTTTCTTTTTCTGACAGTCTTCTTAAACTCTCTTCAGGCCACGTTTTTTCTCTATCATACATAGCGTCATGGCAAATATCTTTATTTGAAATTTCAATCCAAGGATCCTTATCTTTAACAAAAATATGAGCTTGAGGAATTATTGGTTGATTAAGTGTGGCTGTTCTAATAGCAAGTCTTGATTTGGCTACAATATATTTACAATATAAATAGACTCCACAATTTTTACAAAAATAAACTTTATAACCTTTTCCACTTCCAGTTGGTAATTCACAAGAATCAATTTCTCCTTGAACTGAAAAATCATCCTCAAATATCATTGTATGTATAACAAAAGAAGAGCCAGTGGAAATTTTACAGTTTTTACAATGACAAGCTTGGGTAAATAATGGAGAAGCATTAATTTTATATTTAACTTCTCCACATACGCAACCGCCTCTTAAAACCATATTCATAAAGTATCAGAAAAAAAATTTATTTTAAATAATTTTCTCTTTAATTATTTAAGAAGCTCTTTTTCTCTCATGTGGAATGAGAAATTTCTTTCTTAATCTTAAGTTTTTAGGAGTTACTTCTAAAAGTTCATCATCTTTAATATATGCAATCATTTGCTCTAAAGACATTTTTCGTGGTGGCATTAGATTAACAGCTTCATCAGTGCCAGATGCTCTTACATTTGTTAATTGTTTTCCTTTTAGCACATTTATATCTAAATCATTTTCTCGAGTATGTTCACCAACAATCATACCTTGATATACTTTCATTTGAGGATCAATAAACATAGGTCCTCTATCTTGAAGTTTCCATAAAGCAAATGCAACAGCTGTTCCAGTTTCAGTTGCAATCAAGACGCCTGTTCTTCTGTCAGTAAAGTCACCCTTATGATCTTCATATGAAGAAAATATTCTATTCATAACTCCAGTACCCTTTGTTTGAGTTAAAAAAGCACCTTGGTAACCAATCAAACCTCTTGATGGAACTTTAAAAATTAATCTTGTTTTTCCAGAACCAGCAGTTCTCATGTCTATCATGTCACTTTTTCTTTTATTCATACTGTCAATAACTGAACTAGAGTACTCTTCATCAACATCAATTGTAACTTCTTCGATTGGTTCTAATCTGCTACCATTAGAATCATTTTTAAATATAACTCGTGGTCGTGAAACTGACATTTCAAAACCTTCTCTTCTCATAGTTTCAATTAGAACACCTAATTGCAACTCACCTCTTCCACCAATTTCAAAAGAATCTTTATTACTATTTTCTTGAAAAGTAATTGCCACATTAGTTTCAGCCTCATTTAATAATCTTTGTCTAATTAGTGTAGAGGTTACTTTATCACCTTCTAGACCCGCAAATGGTGATGAATTTACCGAAATATTTACTGACATTGTTGGTGGGTCAATAGGAGTGGATTTTAAAGGAATATTATTTGATGGATGAGTGATTGTATCAGATACAGATGTTAATTTGAGACCAGCGATACAAATAATATCTCCTGCATTAACTTTTTCTACAGGTATTTTTTCAGTTCTTTCAAATCTGAAAAGTTTCGTTAATCTTCCTTTTTCAATTATCTTACCATCAAGATTAATAGAATTAACATTGGTATTAACCTGAGCAGAACCCTGTTGGACTTTACCAACAAGACATCTGCCTAAAAATGGATCGTAATCTAATAGAGTTGCTAACATTGCAAAAGGTTTATCATCTTCAACATTTGGTGGATTTACATATGACAAAACTAAATCTAACATTGGAATAAGATTTTTTCTTTCTTGTTTTAAATCAGTTACACACCAGCCATCTCTTCCAGATGCGTATAGGATTGGAAAATCTAATTGTTCATCATTTGCATCTAAAGCAACAAAAAGATCAAAAACTTCATCTAAAACCTCTTCAGGTCTAGAATCACTTCGATCAACTTTGTTAATAATTACAATTGGCTTTAAACCTTGTTTAAGTGCTTTACCCAGAACAAATTTAGTTTGAGGCATTGGTCCTTCAGCAGCATCAGTTAAAAGAATAACACCATCTGCCATCCCAAGAACTCTCTCTACTTCACCACCAAAATCAGCATGCCCAGGGGTATCTATAATATTTATTCTTATGTCATTCCAAGTTACAGAAGTTGGTTTTGCAAGTATAGTTATACCTCTTTCTCTTTCGAGATCCCCAGAGTCCATTAATCTTTCATTAAATTCTTGATTTTTACGAAAAGATCCACTCTGCTTCATAATATTATCAATTAAAGTCGTTTTACCATGATCTACGTGGGCAATAATTGCTATATTTCTTATTAATTTATTATTCATTTAATGATTAGAGCTTTTATATTTAATAAAATAATTCGCTACCTATTTATTTATTAACTCTTCTATTCCTAGGCTTGTTAGGTGAATTATTATTATTTTTTACAAATTTTCTTTTTTTAAATTGTTTATAATTCTTTCTATGATTTGATCCTGAAGAAACCTTCTCAAAGTTTTTTTTCTCTTTTGTATTTTTATTACTTTTAAATTTACTTTTTTTTCTAAATTTAGATTTATATGTATCATTATTACTTTGTTTATCTTCTTTTTTTTCTGAAGAATAACTTAATCTTTGATCTTTTTCATATTTTTTATTTTTACTAAATACTTTTTTACCAGATAATCTTTTCTTTTTATCAAAATTTTTAGTTTTATTAATTTTTTTGTTCTTGAATGAATTCTTGTTTGATGAATTTTTTGATTTATTTTTATTACTAGGATTTAATATATTTTGAATTTCTTTCCATTTAACAAAATCTCCCTTCGTAACAAATGTTAATGCAATACCTTTTGATCCCGCTCTAGCTGTTCTTCCAATTCTATGAATAAAATCTTCTGCTAGTTGAGGAAGATCATAATTAATAACATGTTCTATATGAGGAACATCAAGACCTCTTGCAGCAACATCTGTAGCAATTAATACTCTAAATTTCATTTCTCTAAATTTTTTCATTACTGTATTTCTTTTACTCTGCCTCAAACCACCATGTAATGGAAAGGATTTTATTTTATTTTTAGATAAAGATTTAGCTAATTTTTCAGTTCCGTATTTTGTTTTTACAAAAACTAAAATAGAACCGTTTCTTTTATTAATTTGATTAACAACTTCTAAGAGTTTCTCATCTGATTTTAATTCTATAATTTCTTGAGTAATATTCTCTGCAACAATATTTGAATCTCCAATAGATACTCTGATAGGGTCTTTAAGATAATTTGAAGATAATTTTATAATATTTTTTGGTATAGTTGCAGAAAACATTAATATTTGTTTTTCACCTTTGATATGTTTTAAAATATCTTTTATTTGAACTTCAAATCCCATATCAAGCATTCTGTCTGTTTCATCTAAAATCAAATACTTAACATCTTTAAAATTTACACTACCTCTTCGAAGATGATCATTTATACGCCCGGGTGTACCTACAAAAATCCTTGGCTTTCTTTTTAATTGAGATAATTGTTTACTCATAGACTCTCCCCCAATTAATGAAATAGAAGAAATTGAACTTTTAAATCCTAATAAAGAATGAACTACATCAAGAACTTGTTTTGCTAATTCCCTAGTAGGAATTAATATTAAAACAGATGATTTTTTTGACTTTAACAGTAAGTCTAAAATAGGTATTGCATATGCAGCTGTTTTTCCTGTTCCTGTTTGTGCAGAACCCAAAATATCATTTCCATCTAATATTATAGGAATAGATTTTTCTTGAATAGGAGTTGGAGTTATAAAATTAATACTCTTAAGTGATTTATTTAAAGTATCACTAAGATTAAATTTAGAAAATTTGCTCACAATATATATATTTAAAAGTAAAAGGTAGAATAAAAACTACTAAAGAGTTTAAAATACGTATTTAATTTTATTTCTCCTATAGAGGTTAAAATTTAGAAGTAAAATTATATTAAATATTTATTTTCCAAAAATCCCAAGTTTTACTTCATAGTCTACAGCAACTCCATAATCAGGATCATCATCGCTATCAACTATAAGCTGACCTGTCTTTCTCAATAGACGGTGGCAATCTTTTGTTAAATGTCTAAGCTTTAATTGTTTACCAATATTAGAATACTTTTCAGCTATATCTTCAATCGCCTTTAATGCCGATTGATCGATAACTTTTGAATTAGCAAAATCTATAATAACCAAATCTGGATCCTCTTCAGGATTAAAAATTTCTAGAAAACTATTTGTAGAACTAAAAAAAAGAGGTCCTTCAATTTCATAAACTTTAGCACCCTTTTCTGTTCTTGATTGTCTCTCAATTGCTCTAATTCTTGAAGCAGATTTCCAAGCAAATACTAATGCATTAATAATAACGCCAGCAACTACAGCAACAGCTAAATCTTCTAATACAGTTATTAAAGTAACTAAAACAATTACCAATGCATCCGAACGAGGAACAACAAATAATAATTTTAGTGAATTCCAAGCAAATGTTCCAATTACGACCATAAACATAACCCCTACTAATGATGCTATAGGAATAAGTTCAATTAAATTTGAAGTATAAAGAATAAAAATTAGTAAAAAAATTGCTGCTGATATGCCAGCAATTCTTGTTCTGCCTCCAGATTTTACATTTATCATTGATTGTCCAATCATTGCACAACCACCCATACCTCCAAAAAAGCCTGTGATACCATTAGCGACACCTTGAGCTAAACATTCTTGTTTAGTTCCACCTTTTTTGTTCGTAATTTCTCCTACAAGATTAAGAGTTAACAAACTTTCAATTAATCCAATAGCCGCCAAAATAACTGCATAAGGAAAAATAATGAAAAAAGTATCTAAATTAAGTGGAACTGTTGGAATGGAAAAATTTGGAAGCCCGCCTGCTACACTTGCTAAGTCTCCTACTCTTGGAACGGGTAAATCTAAAAGTAAAACTAGAAAAGTAACTAGAAGAATTGCAGCTAATGTAGATGGAATGAATTTAGTAACCCTTGGCAAGTACCATATGATTAACATGGTTAAGCAAACTAAAACTAAAGAATATGTAAGCACCTCGCCAGACATCCATGTAAATGTTCCATCAAAATTATATATTTGAAATTGATGCAATTGAGATAAACCAATTACGATAGCTAAACCGTTTACAAAACCTAACATTACAGGTTGAGGAACCATGCGCATAAATTTTCCTAATTTAAAAATACCTGCAAGAAATTGTAAAATTCCCATCAGGATTACAGTAGCAAATAAGTATTGGACTCCATGTTCCGATACTAATGACACCATAACCACAGCCAATGCTCCTGTTGCTCCAGAAATCATTCCAGGTCTTCCACCAAAAATTGCAGTTACTAATCCTACAATAAAAGCAGCATATAATCCTGAAAGTGGAGTTACACCTGCCACAAATGCGAAAGCAATTGCTTCTGGAACAAGTGCTATTGCAACAGTTAATCCAGATAGAATTTCAATTTTAAAAAGTGAAAAGGAAGCTTTTCCCTTTGGAATATATTCATCCTTATTTAATCCAAGAGAATTTGCAAATTGATTAACTGTTGATTTTATCATTAAGGTCTATTTTATTTAAATAGGTAAATTAAGTTATAAGTAAACAAAATCTACCAAACAGATTTGTATATATTAAAGGCGTCAGATTCTTCAATTTTACGTGGATTATTAACTAATAATCTTGTTTGTTTCATTGCTTCACTAGCCATCAACTGGCAAGCTTCCTCAGGAATTTCTAAATCTCTTAGCCTATAAGGTAATTTAAGTTCTTTACACAAACTTTCTAAACTATCTATAAAATTGTTACACACAATCTCATCACTTTTGCTATTATCTAAATCTTTAAATACGTATGGCGCAAGATGAGCGTAATTTTTTTTTGTTTCTTCATTTATGGAATTGAATTTCATAACACTTGGAAGAACTAAAGAATTTGATAACCCATGAGAGATATTAAATAAACCTCCGATAGGATATGCCAAAGCATGTACTGCTGCTACTGGAGAATTTGCAAATGCTTTACCTGCTAGCATTGATCCAAGTAGCATATTTGATCTTGCATTTATATTATGTCCATCAAATACAGCAGTTTTAATTGATGAGCCAAGAAATTTGAGTGCTTCTATAGATAACATTTTTGAAACAGGATTATTGTTTGAATTTATAGATGTAAAAGCTTCAATTGCATGAACCATTGCATCTATTCCGGTTGATGCAGTTATATTAGCAGGTAAATTAATTGTTAACAATGGATCTAAAATTGCAAGATCAGGTAATATAAATTTAGAAGAAATTCCTTTTTTTTCTTTATCATCCATCGTAATTATTGAAATTGGTGTAACTTCTGATCCAGTTCCTGCTGTTGTAGGAATAAGTACAAGTGGTAGTCTTGGACCTTTTGCATTATTAACACCCCATATTGTTTCGATATGCTGATTTGATCCGAGAAGTAAAGATACAAGCTTTGCAACATCCATAGATGAGCCTCCACCAAAACCTAAAACTCCAGTTGATTCAAATTCTCTTGCATCACTAAATGCACTTAATAATGTTTTTTTTGATGGATCAGACTCAACATTATTAAATATTTTAACATTACAATTTTTTTTTAGTTTTTTAATTGTTGGCTCAAGCAAGCCTAATTCAGTCAGACCTCTGTCAGAAACTACAAATATATTTTTACCCAATATATCAATAATCTGGCTACAAGAATTAAGAGAAGTTTCATTACCAAAAATTAATCCTGCAGTAGAATAAAAATTAAACATTAAAAATCAAAATAAATTAATACTTTTTATTTGGGTTTAAACCTGTAGGAATTTTTTTTCCATCAATAAGAAAATGAGGTGACTTTCCTAGTTCTACCAACTCTGGTCTACCATCTAAATAATTTTTAATATTATTAAGTTTTTCAAAATTATTGATAAATTTTTTTAAATTTGGAAAATTTGAGAAAATATTTTTATCTAATATTAAGCACATTGAAAAATGATGATAAGCATTAAAATCACAGTAAAATGGATCATTGCCTATAAAAAAATTACCTGAACTATTTTGTAAAAGTTTTTCAAAATTATTTAAAGAATTTGGCAAAATATCTTCTAAAAGTTTCTTTTTATTAGAATTATATTTTTCACCAAAAGTCATATTTATAGTTGGATTCAAAGGAGAAAACATTTCATGAGTTGATTCAAAAACAGCATCACAGTACGCTAATTGAAATTCATCGGAAGGTTTTGTTTTTGTTAAATTAGAGAGATATCGAATTATTGTATTGCTTTGCCAAAGATATTTATCTTCATTTATTATTAAAATAGGTAATCTATTAAAAATAATATCCTTTTTAACTTCTGCCCAGCTACTTCCATAATGATCCCATACCATTTTGTATTTATAGGGAATATCTGCATAATGAAGCATCATCTGTGGAGCTTCACAAAGAGCTCTCATATTGCCATATATTAGTTTTAAATCCATTTAGAATTTTACTAAACCAATTATGATAATTTTAAAGAAAAAAAATTAGAAAATATATGCTGAAAGATAAATTTAACTTAAATCAAGATATTGTTTTCTATAAAATGTATTTATTTTAATAAAAACTAGTTTTTGTCATTCAAGAAACTCAAAATAGCTTCTCTCATTTTTGGCGTTTCTTTATGGCCTGAATTATTTTCAATAATGAATTTGAGATTTTTTTTAGATCCTAATGATCTATAAATATCAATCAATTCTCTCTTAGATATTGTAAAACTTTTTTTATCAGTTAATTTATCTTTTAGTCCTACACAGACAAGTTGTGGCCTTGGTGCTATTAATCCTGCTATTTTAGCTGTACTAAATTCTGATAATAAATTTGGAACAATCATATAATAACTATGTAAATTATGATTGCCATTTCTTATTAATGAAGCAAGATCAGCAAATGAACAAATATGTATGCATTTAGAAATTCTTTTATCAAGAGCTGCCAACCAATATGAATGTGTTGCGCCCATAGAAAAACCAAGAGAAATAATATTACTTTTTTTGACATCTTTTCTCTTAGTTAAAAAATCAATCCCAGAAATTAATTCTGAAATCATTTTTCCATATAAAGTTTTTCCATACCAATTTAGTGATTTGGTTAAACTTGATTCATTTGGGGTTTGTCTCTCACCAAAACATGGCATTTCTAAACACAAAACAGCATATTCTATTGAGCATAATAAACTTGCATAGTCACTGATAAGTGATTTTCTCCCTTTTATTAACTCATCTCTTCCAAGAGAATAATTTCCACCATGAGCGTGGCAGTAAATAATAGTAGGATATTTTTTTTTCTCTTTTGGTTTGATAAAATAAGCTGGTATTTTTTCATTATTTCGAGTCTTAAATTCCCAATTTTCTAATAAATTATTTTTGAATTTTCTTTTAGAAACTAATTTTGTTTGAAAAAATTTACACTCTTTTTTATTTATTTTTAGTAATTTGAATAACTTTACTCTTTGAGAATTTTCTCTTACTTTAGAAAACATTATAGAAATATTGATATTATTTAATTTGGTCGGGGAGAAAGGATTCGAACCTTCGACCCCCTGGTCCCAAACCAGGTGCGCTACCAGGCTGCGCTACTCCCCGAAAAATTTGTTATATTCATAAATAATCTAAAAACAATTCTTTTATGTTTGTTTTCTTAAATAATATTTATTATAGTAATTTCAGGGGTGCTTAAATGCTGAGATTTATACCCTTTTAACCTGATCTGGATAATGCCAGCGGAGGAAAAATGAAAACCATACTAATTTTTTTTACTACCTTATTTATCTCTTTCTCAATTTATGCTGAGAAACTAACTATCTATACCTATGACTCTTTTGTTTCAGAATGGGGTCCTGGTCCCATAATTGAAAAAATATTTGAAGAAAAATATAACGCAGATGTAGATTTTGTTGCTGTAGACAGTGCTGCAACATTATTGAATAAAGTTATTTTAGAAGGTGATACTTCTAAGGCAGATATAGTTTTAGGTCTTGATATGAATTTATTTGATTTAGCTGAACAATCTGGGCTTTTTTCATCTCATAATATCAAAGACATAAACAACTTAATTAATTTACCATTAAAATGGGAAACTAATAAATTTGTTCCATATAATTATGGCTACTTTTCCTTTGTGTATAATGAAGCAAATTTAGAAACACCACCAAAATCAATGGGCGAGTTAATTAATTCTACTAATGCTAGAATTGTAATTCAAGACCCAAGAACTTCTACCCCAGGATTAGGATTATTAACTTGGATGAAAGCATTATATGGAGATAAAGCTGGAAATGAATGGAAAAAACTAAATAAGAAAATTATTTCCGTTACCAAAGGATGGACAGATGCCTATTATAATTTTTTTATGGCAGGAGAAGCAGATATGGTTTTAAGTTATACTACCTCCCCCGCTGCTCATATTATGTTTGAGGAAAGATATGATATTCAAGCTACAACTTTTGAAGAAGGGAATTATATAACAATTGAATTTGCAGGCATTTTGAATAATTCACAAAATAAAGATTTAGCAAATAAATTTCTTAATTTTATATTGTCAGAAGAATTTCAATCAGTCATACCATCTACAAATATTATGTACCCTGTTACAAATATTAAAAATTTGCCTGAAGCATTCGATAAACTAAATGTTCCTAACTTTATTCAAATTGATCCAAAAGAAATTAATAAGAATAAAGAGAAATGGATTGATGAGTGGCTTAATGCTTCGTAAATAAATTGTATTATAAATATAATTATTCAGTATTATTTTTTTTTGGATTAATAATCGTATTGCCTTTCATAGGTATTTTTTCAAAAATTAATTTTGATTTAGAAGTAATTTATAATTTCTTTCAAAATTCTTATACACATCGTCTAATTTATTTCTCATTATATCAAGCTTTTCTTTCAGCACTATTAAGTTGTTTTTTAGCTATTCCATTCGCATTAGCATTAAATAGGCATAAGAATTTAAAAATTATAAAGTTTATCATATCTCTCTGTGGTTTTTCCTTTGTAATACCAACAATCTTAATAGTGTTTGCGGTTATTAAACTCTTTGGAAATAATGGTTTTTATAACTCGTATTTTAATTTGTACGAGAATTTGTCGATAGAAACAATTTTTGGAATAAAAGCAATTTTAATTGCTCATATACTTCTAAATACACCATTTGCGACCCGATTATTTTTTCAGTCGCTAAATAGTATTCCTTTAAAATATTACGAAATATCTAGTTCTCTAAACATTACTTTTTTTGGCAATCTCCTAAAATTAGAGATACCTTATATAAGGCAAAATTTTTTTACTGTCTTCTCAATAATATTCTCTCTTTGTTTTTTAAGTTTTGCAATAGTAATGGCGTTAGGTGGTGGGCCTATGTATTCAACAATTGAGGTTGCTATTTATCAATATGCACTTTTTGAACTAAATTTTAATAAAGCAATTTTACTCAGTTTTTTACAAATTTTTATCTGTTTATTTTTTTTATTTATTGGTTTTGATAAATTAAAAGGTTCAAATTTTTTTGAAATAGATCAAATTAACTTAATTCATCCTCATAAAGAATATA
>CACESS010000013.1 GCA_902562275.1 uncultured Alphaproteobacteria bacterium | reverse complement strand
TATCGCAATCTTATCAGGTATTTTATCAGTAGTAGTTGGATTATTTGCTTCTTTAGAAATAAATACTTCTTCAGGGCCTTCAATAATAGTGGTGGCTTTAATACTTTTCATTATTTCATTGGTTCCTCTTGAAATTAAGGGTCAGTTGCAAAAACGATAGCAATTTGGTAATCTATAATATGTCTTTAGAAACTTTAAACTTAACTAAAAATCAACAAACAGTTCTTGATATTTTAGAAAGAGCATCAGAACCTCTTAAGGCATATACAATCCTTTTTGATATTCAAAAAAAAGGAATTAAATCTCCTCTTCAAGTTTATAGAGCTTTAGATAAGCTTATAGAAATTGGCAAAGTACATAAAATAGAAAGTAGAAATTCATATGTTGCTTGTAAGCATGAAGGCTGTAATGCAAAAACTTCTACATCTTTTTCGATATGTGAAAACTGTGATAGTGTTACTGAGCTAACTGGAAATAATTTGATTTCTTATTTTTCTAAACAAGCAGAAAAGATTAACTTCAATTATAAAAAACATAATTTAGAAATATTTGGTTTGTGCGAAAATTGTAAACTAAAAAACTAATTTATTAAATTATCAATCTTATTCAGACATTTATTTAATCCAAGATCATATTTTGTTCGTATGAAATGCTCTTGGACTAATTCAACCCATTTAAATTTTTGTAACGTTTGATGAGATATATAAAAACAATTTAAAGGAAAAGACATATTAAACATTTTTAATATTTCTTGCCTTATTACATCGTTGGTCAACACTGCCAAAGATTCGTGAATATATTTTTCTACAATTTTTTGATCATTTAAAGATGTTTTAGGTAAATTAAATAAACCTCTAAATCTAAAGTATCGATAGATTCTTAAGTAATCTTCTTTTATTCTATCCTCTATTTCACCAATAAAACAAATTTTACTTTCACTTAAATCTGATTGGCCATTGTAATAATCATGTAGTTTATTATTTTTTCCAATATATAAAGCATTGAAAGTAAAATCTCTTCTGGCAGAATCTTTTTTCCAGCTGTTGGTGTAAATTACATTTGTATGTCTACCCATTTGATTAACATCCTCACGTAAAGTTGTAATTTGTATTTTTCGATTATGAGGATAAGCAATTATAGATCCATATTGAATAGCAAAATCATCATATTCAATATTGTTCTTTTTTAGTAATGACAAAACATCCTGAGGCTCCAAAGTTGTTGCTGTATCAATATCTTTGATTTCTCTTTCAAGAAGAGCATCTCGTATACATCCTCCGACTAATCGGATTTCAATATTTTTTTCTTCAAAGATAGATATTAAAAACTTTACGTGCTTCAGATTCAATAAATTTGTAATTTTATTTATTTCCATTATCTAGCTATTTTTTCAAAACAATTTATATTACAATAAAAATGTCGACTTCTTCAAAAGAAAATGCTCATGAAATATATGAAGATATAAAGAAAAATTTAACAAGAGGAGTCAAAGATAGAAGACACGCCTTTCATACGCCAGTCTTTAGTAATACTGATAGTGAAGGTGGAATAGATTCTAGAGTTGTAGTCTTAAGAAAATTTGATCCCAGTAGCATGACACTAAATTTTCACACAGACTTTAGATCTCCCAAAGTGCCTAATTTAAAAAAAAATAGAAGTTCTCAATTTGTTTTTTATGATCATAAATTAAAAATTCAAATGCGAATTAAAACAACGTCTTTGGTTAATAATCAAAATGATAAAGCTAAAGAAATGTGGGACAAAACAAGATTGTTTAGTAGAAAATGTTACTTAACATTAAAAGATCCAAGTTCAATCACTGAGTTTCCAGAAGATGGTATCCCTGAACACTTAACCGGCAAGGAGCCAAGTCATGAAGAAAGTGAAAAAGGATATAAAAATTTTACAGTAGTTGAAAATAAAATTAATGAAATTGATTGGCTTTATTTAGAAATTTCAGGTCATCGTAGATTAAAATTAACATTTAAATATAATGAACCAGAATATAACTGGTTAATACCTTAATATAACTTAAAATTGTCAATAATTCTTATATCACCAACATATAAAGCAATAAATAATCTAGCTTCAAAATAATTTTTTGTAATTTCTAAATTATTTTCATTTCTAATCTCTAAATAGTCAATTTTATTTATATTATTTTGAAGAAGCTCTATTTTTAATTGATCTAAATTATTAATTTCATTTTGTGTTAATAGATTGATATGTTCTTTAATTTTATTTCCTAATACATTGAAAATTTTTAATTGATCATTAGAAAATTTAGAGTTCCTTGAAGATAAACTCATACCCATTTTATCTCGTACAGATGGACATTGAATTATTTTAATATTGTGATGATTGATTTTTACTAAATCTTGTATTATTTTTACTTGCTGAAAATCCTTCTCACCAAAATAACTATTCGTTGGTTTAATCATATTAAAAAAAAGATCCACAACAGTAGTAACTCCATCAAAATGGCCAGGTCGAAATTTATCACATAAAATATTTCTAAAATTGTTTACAATTTTTTTCTTTACCAATCCTTTAGGGTATATCTCTTGAACTTCAGGTAAGAAGAGTAAATTACAACCAATATTTTCTAATTTAGAAATATCTTCATCAATTGTATTTGGATAAGAATTGAAATCATTTTCATTGTTAAATTGAGTAGGATTAATAAATATTGAACAGATCACAAATTCGTTATGTAATTGTGCTTCTCTAATGAGAGATAAATGTCCATCGTGTAAGTTTCCCATTGTTAAAACTAAACCAATAGACTGACCTTTGTCTTTGATTGAAACTAAATTTGGCTCTAATTCACTAGCTTTTCTGAAAATTTTCATCGATTACATAAGTAAATATTTGACTTATATATAATGAATTCGTATTAGGCCCAAAGATTTATTATGAAACGCACTTACCAACCTAGTAGAGTAATTAGAAAAAGAAGACATGGTTTTAGGGCTAGAATGGCAACTAAAGCAGGTCGTCAAATCATTAATAGAAGACGTGCAAAAGGAAGAGCTCAATTAAGCGCTTAAATAGGCCAAATGGCCCAAACATTATTTACAATTAAGAAAAGATCGACTTTCGTTATGATACGAAACCAGGGAGAATTTATAAAAGGTAAAAATATGAATATCCAAATTTTACACAATCAAGATCTAGAAAATTCTATAGGTGTAGGATACACAGCTTCCAAAAAAATTGGCAACGCAGTAAAAAGAAATAGAGCAAAGAGAATAATGAGAGAATTAGCTAGAAAAATTATGATTAATGGTAAAATTAATTCATATTATGTGTTAATAGCTAAAACGTCATTGCTCGAAGAGAAATTTGATAAACTTTTATTAGAACTTAAGGGAAAGATAAATGGTTAGTAAATATATTTCATTACCTTTAATCATAATAATTAGATTATACCAGTTATTGATTTCCCCAATACTTGGGCAGAATTGTCGGTATTTACCAACCTGTTCTGAGTATTCTATTAAAGCATTAAAGGAACATGGCTTATTTAAAGGATCAATTTTATCGGTGAAAAGAATTTCAAAATGTCATCCATGGGGTTCACACGGATTTGATCCGGTACCAAAAAAATCTGAATTAAATAAATGAACGAACAAAGAAATTTATATTTGGCTATTGGTATTTCAATTGCGATAATTATTTTTTTTCAATTATTATTTCCAGCTCAACCAATTCAAACAACATCCTTTGAAGAAGATGAAGTATTAGAGCCTGCAACATCCATTGATGGACAAAGCAGCCAAGCTGTTTCAGAAATACAAAGTAGAGATGAAGCTTTAATTCAAACCGACAGAGTTATTTTTGAAAATGCCTCTATTGAAGGTTCTATAAATCTAAAAGGAGCAATTTTAGATGACCTCGTATTATCAAAATATAAAACTAGCTTAGATCCTGATTCAAATAATATCCAGCTTTTGTTACCAGATGGGACTGCTAATCCATATTATATTGAAACAGGTTGGAAAGAGCTAAAAAACTCTAACATTGAATTACCTAATTTAGAAACAAATTGGAAAACTAGCTCTACCACTCTAAGCCCCTCAAGCCCTGTTACACTTAGTTGGACGAATAATAAAAACATAACCTTCAAAATAAACTATCAAGTTGATGATGAGTATATGTTTACAATTACACAAGAAATAGAAAACAACAGTGGTGAAGATATTGAAGTTTTTCCATACAGATTAATCAAAAGAATAAACACACCAGATACAATTAATTTTTTTATACTTCACGAAGGTTTAATTAGTCTAATAAACGACGAATTGTTGGAAAAAAATTATGATGATGTTGCAGATGATTGTAATTCATCAATGCAAACAAAAAAAGAGTTTTGCGATAATAAAACACAAGGAGGTTGGTTAGGTTTTACAGACAAATATTGGATGTCTGCTTTAATTCCTGATGCTGATCAATCTATTAACGTCAATTATAGATACGGTAATAATGGACGTGATAGCTATAGAGCAGGTTATGTTGGTCAGATATATAAAATTAACTCAGGTGAAAATATATCTTACGGCGGAAAATTATTTGTAGGTGCAAAAAAATTAAATGTCTTAAGTGCTTATGACGAAAATCTCTCTATACCAAGATTTACTGATGCAATTGACTGGGGCTGGTTTAGCTTTTTAACTAAACCTGTTTCATATGCCATTAATTGGTTTTTTGGTTATGCAGGTAATTTTGGTCTAGCAATAATTGCCTTTACCATTTTAATGCGTTTAATTTTATTCCCACTAGCACAGGCATCTTTTAAATCTATGGCAAAGATGAAAAAACTTCAGCCTGATATGCAAAGATTAAAAGAAACATATCCAAATGACAGACAAAAAATGCAGCAAGAACTAATGGCCTTGTATAAAAGAGAGGGTGCTAATCCTGTTGCGGGTTGTCTACCAATTTTAGTACAAATACCAATTTTCTTCTCTTTATATAAAGTGTTGTTTGTTACGATAGAGATGTATCACGCTCCTTTTTATGGATGGATTCATGATCTATCTGCACCAGACCCATTAGGCTTAATGACAATATTTGGATTAGTTCCTTGGGATGTGCCGCCTATACTATCAATAATTGATATTGGCATTCTTCCTATCATTATGGGGTTCACTATGTGGTTACAACAAAAACTAAATCCTGCTCCCGCTGATCCAACACAGGCTAGAATTTTTGCATTACTTCCATTTGTGTTTACTTTTGTACTAGCTGGTTTTGCAGCTGGTTTAGTTTTATATTGGTCAGTGAACAATATTTTATCAATTGCGCAGCAATGGTATATTCAAAGAAGAATTTTAGCCAAAAATGGCTAGCTTAAATAATTTTTTTAATAATAATAAGTTTTTAGGTTCCTTTCAGTCATTTAAAGACATTCCTTATTCAGATATAAAAAAAGAATGTTGTTTCATAGGCAGATCTAATGTTGGAAAATCTAGTTTAATAAATTCTTTAACTAAAACAAAAAAACTAGCCAAAACAAGTAAAACTCCAGGAAGAACTCAGGCTATAAATGTTTTTTTAATTAGTGAAAAAATAAATATGATTGATTTGCCAGGTTATGGTTTTGCCAAAGTATCAAAAGTTGCTCGAGAAAACTTAATGACCCTGATTGAAGAATATATAGAAAATAGAGATACACTTGATCATGTTTTTTTACTCATTGACTCAAAAGTTGGTATCAAAAATTCTGATATTGATATGTTGGATTTATTGAGTGATTGTTCAAGAAAATTTTCAATAATTTTAACTAAAATAGATAAAATATCTAATAACTATTTAGAATATCAAAAAAAATCAATTTTAAGTTTAATGCAAAATTATGAAAAATCATTTACGAAAATATATCAATCTGAGACCAAAAAAAATAATGGTATTACAGAGATTCAAAGATCTATATACGGGTTATCACAATAAATATGAAATTTAATTTTTTATCAGAGAGTGATCAGGCTTATTTTATTCATAAAGCCTCAACCTTAGTTGAAGCTCTTCCATACATTCGAGAACATAGTGGTGATACCATTGTAATAAAATACGGTGGACATGCAATGGGAGATAAAAAACTGTCTGAGAGTTTTTCAAGAGATATTGGGTTATTAAAAGAAGTAGGTGTGTCACCAATTATTATTCATGGTGGAGGGCCTCAAATTGGTGAGAGACTTAAATCAAAAAATATATCAACACAATTTGTTGAAGGATTACGAGTTACTGATAAAGAAACAATTAAGGTAGTTGAGGAAGTTTTATCTAAGGATATCAATTCAGAAATAGTAGAATCTATAAGTGCCTCTGGAGGAAAAGCGATAGGAGTATCTGGTAATGATAACTTAGTCACTGCAACTAAATTGAATGTGGAAATTAAAGATAGTGATTCAAATATTGAAAAAATAGTTGATATTGGTTTTGTTGGGCAACCAAAAAAATTAAACAAAGATATGCTAACTAGCTTTATAAAAAATGGTCAAATACCTGTCATATCTCCTTTAGGTAAGGATGAAAATAATTTTACATATAATATTAATGCTGACACTGTTGCGGGTTTTATAGCAGGTGAGTTACAGGCAAGTAAATTATTATTACTAACCGATGTACCTGGAATTTTAGACAAAGATGAAATATTAATATCATCAATAACTTTAGAAGAAGCTAAAAATATTGCTAATAAAGAATATATTTCTGGGGGTATGAAGCCGAAAATTAATACATGTATTGATGCAATGAAAAAAGGTGTTAAAAAATCTACTATTTTAGATGGAAGAATTCCTCATTCAGTAATATTAGAGTTATTCACTGAACATGGAATTGGTACACAAATAACAAGTAATTAAATGAGCTTTAAAGATAACATTAATACCTGGATATTTGATCTAGATAACACACTGTACTCTGCAGACAGTGGAATTTTTCAGCAAGTACATAAGTTAATGGGTGAGTTTGTAGCTAAAAATTTAAATATGGAATTAGCTGAAGCAAAAAAACTACAAGCAAAATATTACAAGCAACATGGCACTACATTAAGAGGTATGATGGATAATCATGGTGTAGATCCTGATTATTTTTTAGAAGAAGTTCATAAGTTAGATTACTCAATTGTTGGTCCAAATCAAAATCTTAATGATGAATTATATAAACTTAAGGGAAGAAAAATTATTTATACAAATGCTAATAAGCAACATGTCTTAGATGTGTTAGAGAAAATAAATCTAACAAACTTTTTTGATGAAATATATGATATTAAAATGGCTGATTATATTCCTAAGCCAGAAATTTCTCCCTATGAAAAAATTATCGACTTATTTGATATTGAAGCAAATAAATCCGCAATGTTTGATGATATTGCAAAGAATTTAGTTCCAGCAAAAAAAGTTGGTTTTACACCTGTCTGGGTTGATGCTGGTTATGAAAATTTTTCCGATGATATTGAAGCATCTAAAGAATATTTAGATTTTCAAACAAGAGATTTGAGTTTATTTTTAAAAGATGTAAATGAGGGTAAAATATGAGTGATCTGGAGAGAATTATAAATGATGCCTTTGAGGAGAGAGATAATATTAATGTCAATACTGCAGGTGATATTAGAAATGCAGTAGATGAAACTTTAAACAAACTTGATAGTGGAAGCTTAAGGGTTTGTGAAAAAATTAATAATGAATGGCAAGTTAATCAATGGATTAAAAAGGCAATTCTTTTAAGTTTCAGATTAAATGATAATGAAATCATTATAACATCGCATGCTACTTGGTTTGACAAGGTAGAAAGTAAAACTGCAAATTGGACTAAAGATGATCATCTGAAAGCAGGATTTCGATATGTACCAGACGCTGTTGTAAGAAAATCTGCATTTATTGCTAAAGGTGTTGTTTTAATGCCTTCTTTTGTAAATCTTGGTGCATATGTTGACGAAGGAACAATGATTGATACTTGGGCAACAGTTGGATCATGCGCACAAATAGGTAAAAACTGTCATATTTCTGGAGGTGCTGGTATTGGCGGTGTACTTGAACCTCTTCAAGCAAACCCTGTGATTATTGAAGACAATTGTTTTATTGGAGCTAGAAGTGAAGTGGCTGAAGGTGTTATTGTTGGTGAAGGTGCGGTTTTATCAATGGGTGTATTTATTGGAGCATCTACAAAAATAGTCGATCGATCAACTGGGGAAATTCATATGGGAAAAGTTCCAGCGTATTCAGTTGTGGTACCAGGTACATTACCAGGAAAAAAAGAAGGAGATATTAACCCTTCTTTATACTGTGCAGTTATTGTTAAAAGAGTTGATGAAAAAACTAGAAGCAAAACATCAATCAATGATCTTTTAAGAGATTAATGTCAGAAATTAATTTTGATCCAGTTACTCTTACACAATCCTTAGTTAAATGTGCAAGTGTAACTCCAAAAGACGAGGGAGCTTTAACAGTCGTTGAAAATCATCTAAGTGCTATAGGATGTGACTGTCATCCATTAATTTTCTCTGGAAACAATTCTTATGAAGTAAAAAATTTATTTGCAACGATAGGAAATGAAGGAAAGCATTTTGCTTATGCTGGTCACACAGATGTAGTTCCAGTAGGAAATGAAAATTCTTGGAAATATCCTCCTTTTTCAGCAAGAATAGATGATGGTAAACTTTATGGAAGAGGTAGTGAAGATATGAAAAGCAGTGTTGCTTGTTTCATAAGTGCCGCTAAAAGATTTGTAGATAAATATAAAAATATTCCAGGTAAGATTTCATTTATTATTACAGGAGATGAAGAAAGAGATTCTGTAAACGGCACACCAAGAATTCTAGAATGGGCAAGTAAACAAAATTATAAATTTGATCATTGTCTTGTTGGTGAACCAACTTCTAAAAATGAGGTCGGCGATAAAGTAAAAATTGGAAGAAGAGGATCAGTTAGTTTCTTTTTTCAGGTAAAAGGTATTCAAGGACATACTGCGAATTCTCATTTAGCTGAAAATTCTTCACATCACTTAGTGAATTTATTAAATAGTATATTAGAAGAGCCGCTAGATGAAGGTAATGAAAATTTTTTACCAACATCAGTTCAAATCGCTACTATTGATATTGGCAATCCTGTTCAAAACGTAATTCCGGAATTAGCTAAAGCAACAGTTAATATTAGATTTAATGATATGCACTCATCTGACTCACTTATAAAATGGATTGATAATAAAATAGAAAAGATTTTCTCTAAACTGGAAAACGCTAGTTGCACTTATACTTATGATGCAACAGCTGAGTCATTTTTGAATAAAGCCGGTGATTTATATAATATTATTTCAAAATCAATTTCTGATGTCACAGGTAGAAATAGCCCACCTGAGCAAGCAACCGATGGTGGTACTTCTGATGCAAGATATATAAAGAACTATTGTGAGGTAGTAGAGTTAGGTCTTAGAAATCAAACTCTTCATAAAGTAGATGAATTTGTTTTTGTTGAAGATATTATTAAATTAGAAAATATTTACTTTAGAATTTTAGAAAATTATTTTGATGTTAACTAATATCCATCAGATGGATTAACATCTGATTTTATATTTTTATTTTTTCTTAGTTTTTTATATTTGGAGTACATATATTTAACAGATGGCTCTATAGCTGTTACACCTGCAACGTGTGGAGTAATAGTTACATTTGGCAGTTTCCAAAATTGACTACTTGATTTTAAAGGTTCATCTTTAAAGACATCTAAATAAGCATAAAAATTTTTGTTTTTCTTTAAATGATTTAGAAGATCTTTCTCTTCAATTGCATTTCCTCTGCCTATATTGATTAAACAAGAATTTTTTTTCATATTCTTTAAAAAATTTTTATCTACTATGTTATTTGTTTGAGGTGTTGATGGTAGAATAGAAATAATAACATCAGAGCTTTTGATAAAACTTATAATATTTTTACCCGTATATATTTTTACATTTTTTACTTTTGCTCGATTTTTTTTACATGCAATAACATTATAATTTAATTTATTTAGTAATTTTGCAATATGATTTCCAAGAAAGCCTAGACCTAAAATACCTACTGTTAAATTGTTATTATCAATTGGTGTCCTTTCTCCAGACCAGTATTGTTTGATTTGAGAATTTTGAAAAATTTTAAAATTTAATTGATAATTTAGTATTTGAGCTAAAGAATAATTGGCAATTCTTCCCCCCATTTCTTCATCTTTTATTCTGATTATGGGAATTTTTTTATTATAATTTTTAAGTTTTAGAATGTGATCTACTCCAGCTCCCATAGAGAAAATAACTTGGAGATTTTTTAGTCTTGAAAGTATATTATCTGGTAGATTCCAAATAATTGCACAATTTACATCATGAAAATTTTTATAATCTTTTATAGAAATTATTTTTTCATTTTTAAAATATTTTTTTATTGTTTTTTTCCAAACATCAATTTTATCAAAAGTTGTGTTATGAAATAAAATAGTCATTGAATATCATCTATTAACTTATTGTATTTTACTACTAGTTTTTCCCAGATTAATTCATTTTCTGCTCTATTTTTTGCATTTTGTCCTAATTCAATTCTATTTTGTTTGTTCTCAACTAAATTCTTAATTGTTTCATCTAATTCATTGAAATTTTTAATAATTAAACCTGTTTTATTATGCAATACAGCTTCAGGAGTGCCTCCAACATTTGAGGCAATTGAAGGAATTCCATATTGTGCTGCTTCAATGTAGGCGATTCCAAAACCTTCAATAGAATTTGCATGAGTTTCATCTATTGTCGGCATGATCATAATATCAGTCTTAGAAAAAATGAATTTTTTTTGATTTTCATTTATTGTTCCAACTAACTTCACATTTGATTCTAGATTATAATTTTTTATTTCTTTCTTTATATTCTCTAACTGATCACCTTCACCAGCAATTATATATTGAATATCTGGATAAATTTTTTTTAAATTAAAAATAGATTTAAGAATATACGAGTGTCCTTTTCTTTTTTCTAGTCTGGCAAGAGTAAGCAAGGTTGGATAACTATCATCTAAATCTATTGCTTGTTCTATAATATTCTTAGTAGATTTTACACCTGGATAGATAACCTCAATTTTTTTAAAGTTTTCACTTATTTTTGAAAGTAAATTTTTAGTATATGATGAATTGACCACCAATGCGTTTGCTAATTCTAAAACTTTCTTTATTCGTTTATGATGATTATCGTTTTTGATTATTATTTCGTTTCCATGAACAAGACTAATAATTGGGATTTTTTTTTCTTTTAAAAAATTAATTGGTAACTCAAGACTTTTCCAGCTATCAGTGATGACTGCTTCAATATTATTTGAAGAACAAATATTTTTAAGTTGATTAAATTTATTTCTTTTTCTTAAAAATTTTAAACCCTTAAATCTTAATATTGAAAAATTTTTATTGTTTTTATCAAATTCTAAATCTTTAGCACTGTTTTGTTGGTCAGCTAAAACCTTTACATTGTGTTTATGACTTAAATTTAATGCTATGTCATACATCAATGTTTCAATTCCCCCTACTCTAGATGGAAAACATTGTGTTAAAATTATTATCATTGAAAGTTATAATATTATAGAATCTATGAAGTATTAATGTACAAAGTCAATCAGGAACAATTAATTTTAATTATTGTTAAATAATTCAAGTACATTTAAATTTTTAAAATATTTATATATGCATTTTTTGCATATTAAAATTCATTTTTTTATACTTTGATTGCATAGAATAATTACTATTTTATAACTGAAAGGAATAAATTATGATTAATGTTTTTAACTTTTTTAACAAAGTTTACGAGGATTTAAGCGACATAAACTACAATAATGATGAGGATTTAGTTAAATATTTCAAATCTGAATATGGAAAAGAATGGAAAATTGAATTAGACAAACATCTTCTAAGAACTGAATTTGATATCAATAAGAAAGCCGCATAATTGGCGGCTTTAACTAAACTTTAGAAGTTACCTTTTTAAGCCAATCTCTTTCTTGATTATCAAGGTGCGTGTGTAATGTTTCATACACCTTTCTATGATATTTATTTAGCCAATGTCTTTCAACTTGATCAAGCATGCTACTCTCAATGAGATCCAAATCTATTGGACACCACGAGATATTTTCAAAATATAATTTGTTATCATTATTCTCTTTTATCACGACTAAATTTTCTGTTCTTATACCATATTCATTTTCTTTATAGTATCCAGGTTCATTGGATAAAATCATTCCTGGAAGCAACTCAACGCTATCAAACATTGATTTTTTTGCAATACGTTGTGGAGCTTCATGGACACTCAAAAAACTTCCTATACCGTGACCGGTACCATGATCATAATCTAAATTAATTTCTTGTAGACTTTTTCTTGCTAGATAATCAATATCAGTTCCTTTTGTTCCCTTTTCAAAAACATGATTTGATAATGCAATATGACCTTTAAGAACTCTCGTAAATCTATCTTTTTGTTCTGTTGTTGCTTCACCTAAAATTATAGTTCTTGTTATATCAGTTGTTCCATCAAAATATTGCCCTCCTGAGTCAACAAGATAAATATTATTATCTGAGAAAGATGATTTTCCTTCTTCAGTAAAACGGTAATGAGGAAGGGCTGCATTTTGATCAATTGCTGATATTGTATCAAAAGATAGAGAATGAAATAATTCATTTTTTCTTCGCAGATTTTCTAAATGATGTGCAACACTTATTTCATCATTTGATTTAGGATCCATGATATTTTTTAACCAATAAATATATTTGGTAATACTAGCACCATCTCTTATATGTGCTTTTTTTGCTCCATCAAGTTCAGTTTCATTTTTGATAGCTTTTAACAAAATACATGGATTTGCTAAATCTTTAGTATTTATTTTTTGTTTTCTTAAAAGATCTAAAAAATAAAAAGTAGTGGAATTAAAATCTAAACCAATTGATTCGGATGAATTAATGTTATTAAAAATTGATCCGATATTTTCAATATTATTAATATTTATTAGTGTTTGGATTTCTTTTTTTAGAATTTCTGGCATTGAAGAC
>CACESS010000012.1 GCA_902562275.1 uncultured Alphaproteobacteria bacterium | reverse complement strand
TTTAATTCCGCTCAGTGATAGTATTCCAGACCTTGAAAGAAGAGATATGATTGTAATGGCTGGAACAACTCCAGAAGGTAGAAATTGGATTGGAACAATGGGTAACTATATGGGAACATTCCTAAAGCCGTATTTAAATATTCAACCAACTGGAAATTTAATACATATGCGTTATCATGAATTTTTTCAGGTAGAAGATAATAAAATTGTCCAAGTACAAGCAATTTGGGATTTACCTGAATTGATGATGCAAGCAAATGCATGGCCGATGGCACCACAGTTAGGTGCTTTTTTATGCACACCATCACCGATGACATCTGATGGTCTTGCGATAAGAGGAGATGGTAAAAAGAATTTTGATCACGTCATTAATATGCTTCATGATTTATCTATTCATCCAACAGATCCTAATCCTAGAGTAATGCAATTAGAAAAATATTGGCATCCTAATCTAAATTGGTATGGGCCAGCAGGAATTGGGACAGGAAGGGGGATAGCTGGATTTAGACATTGGCACCAAATACCTTTTTTGAGAGCAATGCCAGATCGTAAAGGTGGATCTTCTAATGAAAAATTAGCAATAGAAGGTATGGAAGATTTAAAAACACATTGGTTACACGAAGGCAATTATGTTTGTGAAACAGGTTGGCCTAATATGAGGTTAACTATAACTAATGATGGTTGGATGGGTATAGCACCATCAAATCAGCCATTAGAAATGCGTAGTTTAGATTTTTGGAGACTAGAAAATGGTTTGATCAGAGAAAACTGGGTCTTAATTGATTTACTGGATATTTATAGGCAAATTGGTATCGATGTCTTTGATCGAATTAAAGAATTTAATAAAGCTCGCCAAACAGGAGATATAAATATTTCTAATGGATTGGATGTTTTAAAATAATTAATTTTCCTTATTAATAAAATAAGTTGCCACGATTACAATTATACCACCAATAAAAGTAATTAATGTTGGTATTTCATAAAAAATTATAAATGTTAACAATACACCAAATACAGGAAACAAAGCGTAAAATGGAAATACTCTATTAACAGGATACGTCCTATACAAATAGAACATCGACATATGTGCAGCAATTGAAACAAAGATACCTGAATGCAATATTAATAGCCACGACTGAAAACTAATATTTTTTATTTCATTTAATGTTTGTCCTTCAAATATTGATGATGAAATGATTAATAATATAAATCCCACTAGTCCCATTACTGCATTTGTGAGTGTGACTTCTAAATCTTTTAGGTATCTGGAAAAAACCTGTGCACTTGCATAAAAGAAGGCCATTAACGTTATTAAGATTAATGCAAAAATCTCATTTCTTATTAATGGATCAAAGCCTAATAAAATAATACCAAAAAAAGAAATAAATATAAGTACCCATTTTTTAATACTTACCTTCTCTTTTAAAAAAAAAGAGCTTAATAATATTGCAAATGGCACAGCTAGTTGAGATCCAATAATTATTGGAGAAACTATGTTTGCTTCATTTAAAGATAATGTCATAAAAACATTTGCTAAAAAACCCATAGAGATTGAAAAAAAGAGAAGTGGTAACCAGTATTTTTTTTCAGGTATTCTAAATCGCCAAAAAGGCAAAAGACATGTGAAAACCACTAACATCCTTAAACTTCCCATTAATAATGGGGGTACATTTTCATTAAAAATAACTTTCTGAACTGGGTAGGCACTTCCAAATAAAAAAGTGATTATTAAAATTAAAAAGTAGTGTCTCAATAACATTCGAGTTAAAATTTATTTATTAATTAGTTATTTGTTGCAACGACAGCTGCCATAATTGATGCAAGTTTAGAATTTTTACTATCAGCTCTACTAGGAACCACAACTGGTACTTTTCCGCCAATTACTATTCCTGCAGCACAAGCGTTCATAAAATAAACCATTATTTTAGATAAAGAGTTTCCAGTTTCTAAATTAGGTACTAATAAAATATCAGCATCTCCAGCAACATCATTTTTGATTCCTTTTATTGTAGCCGCTTCTTCAGAAACCGCATTATCAAAAGCAAGCGGACCATGAATAAATGCATCAATTTTTTCTTCAAACGCGAGTTCCATAACTTTTTTGGCATTAACTGAACTTGGCATACTTTCAATTGGATCTTCTGTACCTGATAAAATTGCAACTTTTGGTTTATTACTGTTTAGTTTGTTATAAAACTGAACAGCATTTTTGAGAATCTGTAATTTTATATCAACTCTTGGTAAAACATTTAGAGCGCCATCAGTGATAAAAAGAGGTTTTTTAAGTTGTGGTGTAGTCATATGCCAAATATGACTTAATCGTCTACCATCAAGTAAATTAAATTCTTTTTTTAAATAAGAGCGCATTAAAATATCAGTATGGAGGTTCCCTTTAATTATGATTTTACTTTTATTTTCATTAGACATTTGACACGCAACTGATGCACTATCCTCTTCATCTTTAGCCTCTACAATATTAAAATTTGAAATATCCAAACTTAAATTTTTTGCTGTTTCGGCAATTAAACTTTTATTTCCAATTAAAGTTGGATCGATGAGGTTCATATTTTTACCTTCGATTACAGCTGATAATATGCTTTCTTGATTGGGGCACACAACAGCTGCTGGTATGTTAGGAGTCTCTAAAGCTTTACTTTTAAGATCTTCTGGTAATGTGCTCATATTTGGTATTCTCTCTATACCACTGCTACAATTTTTCCCATGATATTTCTTTATTGTGTAAGAAATATTCTTTGATTTATCAATAATTTCATATACTCAATCTCTTACAAGGAAAAAAATGGACTTAGAAAAAAGAACTGAAATACCTAATTCATTAGAAGAACATTGGATGCCATTTACATCTAATCGAGACTATAAAAGCAGTCCAAGATTAATGGTTAAGGCAGAAGGTGTTTATTATACTGATCATTACGGAAATAAATTAATTGATGCTAGCTCAGGATTATTTTGTAGTCCAGCGGGTCATTCGAGACCAGAAATAAGAGAAGCTGTATCAAAACAATTAGAGCAATTAGATTATGTTCAACCATTTCAACAAGGTTTTGGTGGTTCATTTGATTTAGCTAGAAAAGTTTCAAAACATACGCCCGAAGATTTAAATAAAATATTTTTTACTATTTGTGGTTCATCAGCTGTTGAAACAGCAATTAAAACAGCCATAGCATATTTTAAAGCAAAAGGAGAAGGTCATAGATCTCATATAGTAGGAAGAGAAAGAGGTTATCATGGAATGAATATTGGAGGAATTTCTGTTGGTGGAATGATTGCTAATAGAAAAACTTTCTCAAATATTCTTATGCCAAATGTACATCATCTAAGACATACTCACTTACCTGAAAATTTATTTGTAAAAGGCGAACCTGAAACAGGCGCTGATCTTGCAGACGATCTTGAAAGAATTGCTGGTAACATTGGTGCAGAAAATATTGCTGCATGTATTGTTGAGCCGGTAGCAGGATCAACAGGAACTTTAGTTCCGCCAAAAGGATATTTAAAAAGACTAAGAGAAATTTGTGACAAGCACGGAATTCTTTTAATTTTTGATGAAGTTATTACCGGTTGGGGAAGAATGGGTGCTCCATTTGCAGCCCAAGCTTTTGATGTTTGTCCTGATATCATGACAATGGCTAAAGCAATTACTAATGGTGTTGTGCCTTTAGGAGCAGTGGCTTCACGTGATCATATCTATGACACTATTGTTGATGCTTCGCCTACAGGAGCTATAGAATTTTTTCATGGTTATACTTATTCTGCTATACCTGTTTCAATGGCAGCAGGTTTAGCAATGCAAGATATAATCGAGAAAGAAGATTTATTTAATAGAGCAAAAGATATGTCTCCATATTTCTTAGATGGTTTATTTACTTTGAAAGATTTAGATATCATTACTGATTTAAGAGGGTATGGAATGATGGGAGGAATTGATATTAAAATGGATGAGCGTTTAGGCAAAGCTGGATATGCTTGTTTTAAAAAATTATTTGAAGCAGGTTTAAGCTTGAAAGCAACAGGTGATTGTTTAATTGTTGCACCTCCATTTACTTGTGAAAAAAAACATATCGATGAGATAATTGAAAAATTAAGGACAGGTATCTCAAACTATATGCATGACAGATAATGAAAATAGGTGTTCCCTCTGAGATTAAAGCTCAGGAGTCTAGGGTTGGGCTTACTCCGCAAAGTGTTAAAGAATTAGTAAAGAATAAACATACATTACTAATTCAAAAAGATGCCGGAATTGGTGCTGGATTTTCAAATAGTGATTATGAATTATCAGGTGCAAAAATTGTAAATTCAGCTGAGGATATTTTCAATGATTCTGAAATGATTGTAAAAGTAAAAGAACCTCTAATGAATGAAGTAGCAATGATAAGAGAAAACCAAATTTTGTTTACTTACTTACATCTTTCAGCAGCTCCAGAATTGACAAAGGGTTTAATTGATTCAAATTCAATTTGTATAGCTTATGAAACAGTAAGTGATCATAATAATAAATTACCACTTCTTGCACCTATGAGTGCCGTAGCCGGTAGAATGTCGATTCAAGCTGGTGCGTATTCACTTGAAAAACATAAGGGTGGAAGTGGTTTACTTTTAGGGGGTGCGCCTGGAGTTCAACCTGGAAATGTATTAATTTTAGGTGGAGGTGTTGTAGGCGAAAATGCAGCAATAATTGCCACAGGTATGCAAGCAAAAGTATTCATCGTTGATAAATCAGAAAAAAGATTAGAAGAATTACAAGAAAAATTTGGTGATAAAATAGAACCACTGCATAGTGATAAAATAAATCTAAAAGATTATATTTCTGAATGTGATTTGCTAATTGGCGGTGTACTTGTTCCAGGTTCTAATGCTCCTAAGATTATAACTAAAGACATGATCAAAGAGATGAAAAGTGGATCTGTGATTGTTGATGTTGCAATTGATCAAGGTGGTTGTGTTGAAACTAGTAAACCAACAACTCATGCAAATCCTACGTTTGTTATAGATGATGTTGTTCATTATTGTGTTGCAAATATGCCAGGGGGAGTTCCTAGAACTTCCACACTTGCTTTAAATGCAGTTACTTTACCATTTATTCAAAACTTAGCTTCTAATGGTTTTAATGATGCTTTAAAAAATGATAAAAACTTTATGAATGGTTTAAATATTTTTAAAGGTGCCGTTACATATAAAGCTATTGCTAATGATTTAAATTATGATTATGCTAATCCGGAAACTTTAGTCCACTAGAAACTATTAGAAGCTTCTACCATTATTTTTAATTTTATTTTTGCTAAATCTCTAGGTAAGTGACCAAGACCGCAATCAGGAGCAACAATTAATTGTTCCTTATCAATAAACTTTAATGCATCATTTATTCTTGTGATAATTTCTTCTTTTGTCTCAACTTGAGAGCTTGCTATTTTTACTAAACCAAAAATCACTTTTGTTTGATTAAAATCTTTTAAAAAATTTAAATCATTATATCGATGAGCATCTTCTATAGAAACTGTATCTATAATTGACCCATCTAAAGCCTTACTAATTTTGCTATAAGAATCTAAAGGTGCTTTTGGATAATCTACTGCATCTAATTTATCGGGATAGCCGCAACAAATATGAGTGATTTTTTCAATACTTTGATTATTTATATCCTTAAAACACCTTTCAAGGTTTTTGATTCCAAAATTAAGAGCATTTTCTGGTTTTCTCGCAAACAACGGTTCATCGACTTGAATATATTTGCAACCTGCATCAACTAATCTTTTAATTTCTACATTAATGGCATCAGCTAAGTCTTCACCCAAATGTTCATCTGAATCATAAAATGTATTTGCTATGGTATCTGTTATAGTCATTGGTCCCGGAATAGTAATTTTTAAATCTTTATTGGTTAAGCTTTGATTTTTTTTCCACTCTTCAACTAAAAAAGATTCTTTTGCTTTAACTGTTGAGGTTATTGTTGGTAACCAGCATTTATAATTCCCTGTCCTGGCAACTTTTTCTGTGAGATTTATAAAATCAATTCCTTCTAAATATCTACAATGATAGTGAATATAATTTTCTCTTCTAACTTCACCATCGGTTAGTATATCAATACCACATTCTTCCTGTTCACTAATTATTTCTTTGGCAGCTTTATTGAATAAGTCTTCAACATTATCTCCCATCTTTTTAATTTCATCTTCATAAAATTTCGTTGGATATTCAGTATCTGTACCACCAGAAGCATTAAACCAATCAGTTATTTTTAAATAACTTGGTTTTGGGTAGGCGCCTATAACAGTTGTTAGCATAAGTTAATTATTCCATTTTTCTACTAGCTGGTCCAGATTTTGTTTTAACCCCAGAGCTAGAAAGTTTTGTATTTGATAACTGTCTTTCTTGATGAATCATTCTGTGGCTTAATAGTTTTGATACTAAATCATTTTTAATGTCTTGAAATTCTTTTACTCTAGATAAATCATTAATTTCATTAGGATCATTTTCTAAATCAAACAATAAACATGGCAATGAAGGGAAATGAACATATTTCCATTTATTATTTCTAATAACTGATAGATTGCATTGCTCAGGTGCTAATTTTTTATCTTCAACAAAATCTGTGCTTTCTCTAAAATCATAATCAAAAACAACAAATTCTTTATTTACTGATTTTTCATATTGATCGTTAATATTATGCATTAGTGATTGACCATTCCAATCAATTGGAATCTCACCACCTAGCCATTCTAAAATTGTAGGAGCAACATCTACAGATTCAGTTAAGTGGTTAATTTCCTTCGCACTGTTTTGGGGTACATAAATAAATAATGGAATTCTATAAGAAGAGTCCCACCAACCTAATTTTCCCCATAAATTATTTTCATTAAGCATCTCTCCATGATCACTTGTAAAAATTATCATTGTATTCTCTTCTTGCCCTGATTCTTTAAGAGCATTCAAAATTTTACCAATATTAAAATCTACTTCAGCACACATGGCAAAGTAGACACTCATAATATTTTTGATATCTTGATCTTCCAAAAGATCATAATTAATTTCAGAGAAATTTTCTTTAAATAAAAATTTTTTACTTAACTCTTTAAGTAAAGGATGTTTTTTTGATAACTCATTTAGTGAAATATCATTCTTAGATAAATTAATATTATCTGGATTAAATTTACTAAACCATGGATCAGCAACATGAAATGGTGGGTGTGGTTTTAAAAAAGATACATGCATAAAAAATGAATCATCTAAATTTTTTAAATCCTTAACAACTTTGTCTGCTAAAAATGCAGTGTCTGAAAATTCAGTTGGAATATAATATGGTTCATAAATATACGCTTGATCATCTTTAGGTTTCCTTCCTTTGTATAAATCTTCTGCTTTATTAATTTCAAAACCATTTTGATTAAGATGTTTAGCCCAAGGCTCTGGTTTCCCTCCTGGTAAAACACAACCATCGTCAAAACCTTCCATTGGTGATTCATAAGTAAAATTTTTTTCATCTTTTGGATCTAAGTATCTTGGATCCCATGAAGTGTCTGTGTATCCATAAAGACTTGGATTGTAATTTAATTTACGAACTTCTTTAGCAATATTTGTAAATCTTTTATCAAGAGGCGCCCCATTAAAAACTGATCGATGAATAAATGGATACAAACCGGTTAGCATGGTTGTTCTTGAAGGCCCACAAGGAACAATGCCTGCAAAATGGGATTTAAAAACAACACTTTGTTTAGCAAGCTTGTCTAGATTTGGTGTAAGAGTATATGGATGATTTAGGAAGCTAAAGCAATCAAAACGCCATTGATCAGCACATATAAAAAGGACAGATTTTTTGGATTTTTCCATATTTACTATTGAATATTAAAGTAATTAATTAATAAGAAATACACAATTTTTTAAAAAAAACTTTAATAAAACTGTCAAATATTTTTGATAAAAAGTCAAAATTGTTTACAAACAAATACATACGATAAATTTATCTTAATAGGAGAAAATATATGTTAAAAAAACTATTCATAGCGTTAGTATTTTCTTCCGCAACTTTTGTTTGGAGTGGAAGCTCTTTTGCAGGTGGTCATTGCGTAGGTTCAACAATGAACGATGCACAGACAGGCGGAAAATATCCTCAGCAATATGAGTTATCGGAATATGAAAGTGCAGCTGGCTGTACGATGAAGTTTTCTGATAACCCTAGTATTGCGAGTATTAATGCTACAATACAAGGTAACCCAGGAAGCCTACCTCCAGTTGAGGATAGACTGCCTGAGGAACCACTTGTTGTAGTGCCATATGATTCAATTGGTAAATACGGAAATACAATTAACTTCTTATCAAATGCAACTGAAGCTGGTACTTCAGATATGCTTTCTACTCGACACGTGAACTTAGTTCGCTTTGCTGATGACTTGTCAACTGTAGTTCCTAATGTTGCAAAAGATTATGAGTGGAATGATGATTTTACCACTTTAACTTTCATGTTACGTAAAGGTCATAAGTGGTCAAACGGTGAGCCTTTTGTAGCTAGAGATGTTGAGTTTTGGTACGAAGATTTGATGATGAATACAAATATTCGAGAAAAACCATATCCGTATCTTTTAGTTGGTGGTGAAGCAATGACTGTTGATGTAATTGATGATCAAACCGTAAGATTTAATTTACCATCTCCGTTTCCTGGTTTACTTGCTACATTAGCTACTTCTTATAACCAAGCTTTCATGCCTTCTCATTTCCTTGAGCAATTTCATCCAGAAATAGACTCAAATGCTGATGCGAATGCACAAGCTCTAGGGTTTGCAGATGGCTGGGATGCTTTAGCGGCTTATTATGGTAACTCAGGTTGGACTGATACTCCAACTCCATTGCTAAGAAATCCAGAATTAGTAGATGGATTACCTTATGCAGCTTATCCTTCTTTAGAAGCTTACATGACTATTGAAGATACTACTGAAGGTAGAGTATATGCAGCAAATCCATACTTTTTCCAAGTTGATACAGCTGGGAATCAATTACCGTACATTGATTATCAAAATGAGAGATATATCAATGAAAATGAAATAAGATTATTGAAACTTGTTAATGGTGAAGTTGATTATAAATCTCAATCTGTACAACTAGAATCTGCACCTCAATTATTAGATGGAGCAGAGTCTGGAGGCTATAATATTCAAATTAACCCTGGTTGTGGAGCAGCACTATTTAGCTTCAACGTCACTCACCCAGACTTAGAAAAACGTAAAGTTTACGGTGATATTCGTTTCCGTCAAGCAATGTCAATTGCTCTAGATAGAAATGAAATTAACGATGTAGCTTACTATGGTATGGGTGTTGTAGAGCAGTTCACAGGTATGTCACCAGCTCCTGATTTCGTACGTGAAGATATGAAAATGTATATGACTCAATATGATCCAGATGGTGCTAACGCACTTCTAGATGAAGTTGGTCTTAAGGACGTTGACGGTGACGGCTTTAGAGAACTCCCTAACGGAGAGCCTTTTGCTATAAACATTGACTATGCTACTCAAGGTATAGGTGGTGTTGAAGTTGAGTTAGTTGCTCGTATGTGGAACGATGTAGGAGTTAAAACTTCTTTTAAAGAGGTAACTCCTGATGAATATCGTGGTTCACAATCTTCAAATGCATTAGATGTTCACGCTTGGGATAAAGGTCAACCATTAGCAATTATTGCAGGTGATCCTGAAACATTCAAAGCTCCGTTTGGAAATTACTTTAACCATACGCAAGGAATGTTGTGGGCAGCTTACATTGATAGTAACGGTGATGAAGGTGTAGAACCTCCTCAATGGGTTTACGATTTAAGTGATGGTATTGATAAATTTCAATCATATGCTTTAGGTACACCTGAATCAAATGAGTGGGGTGAAAAAATTACAACAATGTTAACAGAGCAAACTTTGTTAATTGGAACTGTAAAAGCACCTTTCCCAACATATCATAGAAATGCTTTGAAAAACTTTACACAATTCAAAACAACTTCTTATGAATATTATAGAACTTATCCATATTTAGCTACTCAGTGGTGGTTAGACGAATAAGTCAACTATAAATACACTTAAAAGCGGCAATTTTTTATTGCCGCTTTTCTTTTTTATACTATTCTTAAAAATCAATTAAGAGAAATCATGCTATGATTAATTTTGTTCAATTTACGTTTACAAGAGCATTTTTAGCTATTGTAACTTTATTGATTGTTTGTTTCATAGTTTTTTCTTTAATGGAATTAGTACCTGGAACATGTGCTGAAAGATATTTAGCTTTTAAAAATACTCAGGGCTCTCAAATTACTTATGAAGATATTGAAGCAGAAAAAATTCGCTTAGGTTTAGATAAACCATTCCTTTATAGATATGGAAAGTGGATTTCTGACATTGTTATAAATCAAGATTTTGGTGATAGTTGTATTCTAAGAATGAATATTAACGAACTTCTTAGTGGGCGATTTACGCTTTCTCTAACCATATGTTTAGTAGCATTAATATTTTCATATTTAATTGCTATACCCGTAGGAATTATTTCAGCCACGACAAAATATGCATCATTAGATAACACTCTAAAGTTTGTTAGTTATCTTGGCATAGCATTACCAAATTTTTTAGTAGCACTTTGTATAATGCTTTTTATGACAATCTATTATGGAGATACTATGACAGGATTATTTTCTCAGGAATATGAAAATGAACCATGGTCATCAGCAAAGTTAATGGATTTTTTAGGTAGAGCATGGCTGCCTATTTTTGTTTTAGGATGGAATGCAACTGCCTTTGCATTGCAAACTGTCAGAGCTTTAATGTTAGATGAAAATGACAAGTTATATGTAATGGCGGCAAGAGCAAGAGGTGTATCAGGGATGAGTTTGCTTTGGCGATATCCAGCAAAGCATTCTTTAGGACCTGTAATAAATTCAATAGGATTTGATTTAAATAGAATTTTTAGTGCACTTCCAATAGTTGCTCTGATTTTAATTTTGACTGAGGCAGGAGCTTTATTAATAGAAGCTTTGGCTAGATCAAATGATCAGCAACTAGCTGGAGCAATAATATTTTTACTTACAGCAACAATCGTTTTTGTTAATTTTGTTACAGATATAATTTTAGCAATAATGGATCCAAGAATAAGAAAAGGAGTTATGGGTGGGGGTTAGTAATCAAAAAAAAGAAGCTTATTATACAGCTACACAGATGCAATTAGTAAGAACACGCTTTTTTGGTAATAGATCGGCAATGATTGCAGGTTCAATATTACTTTTCATGATTGTTTGTAGTCTATTCTCAGATTTTTTATCTCCATATGATCCTACTATTAATGGTCGCGACAAAGATTATGAAAATGGAGCACCTCAGGTTCCGATGTTTTGGGATGAAAATGGTTTTTCACCAAGGCCGTTTTTACACACTTTAACAAAATATAGAGGAGCTGATACTAATTTTAGATGGGTCTATAAAACTGATACAGAAAAAAGAAGATATGTTTATTTTTTTGTTGAAGGTTGGGAGTATAAAGTTTTTGATTTTAATATAAATCTTCCAGGAAAAATTTTAGATTTTAAAATTTCAGGTTTTACATTCAATACTCATTTATTTGGAATTGAAGAAGGTGGTATTCATATATTTGGAACAGATAAGGCAGGAAAAGATTTATTTAGCAGAACCTTGAGTGCAATTTATATTTCACTAGCTGTAGGGACACTTGGTGTTTTTATATCATTTGTACTATCTCTAATTATAGGAGGAATATCAGGTTACTATGGTGGATGGATTGATAGTGTATTGCAAATGTTTACTGATGCAATTCGAACGGTTCCACCAATACCTCTGTTTATGTGTCTTGCTGCCTTTGCGCCATTAGAATGGAGTTCTGAATTACGTTTCTTTTTTATATCTTGCTTGCTTGGATTAATTTCATGGCCAACTCTCGCAAGAAGAGTTAGAACTCATTTACTTAGTGAAAGAAGCCAAGAATATATTCTTGCTGCAAAACTTTGTGGAGCATCATCTACCCACATAATTGTAAGACACTTATTACCAAGTTTTACGAGTTATATTATTGTCGATTTAGTTATTAGTTTTCCATACATGTTATTATCTGAAACTGCTTTAAGTTTTATAGGACTTGGTTTGAGAGAACCAGTAAATTCCCTTGGTGTACTTTTGCAAAATGCAACAAAGGCTGATGTACTTTTAAACTATCAATGGTATTTTATCCCTGTATTTTTCTTAGTCGTATTAATTTTAACATTTGTATATGTAGGGGATGGATTACGTGATGCAGCAGATCCTCATAAGGTAAAGTAATATGAGCCACTTATTAGAAGTAAAAAATTTGGATGTAAAATTTGATACTGATGAAGGTAGAATAACAGCAGTTGAAAATATTTCTCTTTCTGTAGATCAAGGAGAGGTACTTGGTATAGTTGGCGAATCTGGATCAGGTAAATCTGTTACAGCTAAATCGATTATGAAGTTAAACCCAGGTAATACCTCTTATAATGAAGACGCAGAAATAATTTTAGATAACGAAAACGTTCTTCAATTTACTTCTAAGCAAGACTTAAAGAAAATTAGAGGTGGAAAAGTATCAATGATTTTTCAAGAACCTATGGCAAGTTTTGCTCCAGCAATAAAAATTGGAGTCCAAATGGTTGAGCAATTATTAATTCATAAAAATATTAATAAAGATGAGGCAAAATCTATATCTATAAATATGCTTAAAAGAGTAGGGATTGCTGATGCAGAAAAAAGGTTTAATCAATATGCATTTGAATTATCTGGAGGAATGAGACAAAGAGCAATGATAGCAATGGCATTATCAACAATGCCTAAACTATTATTAGCAGATGAACCAACAACAGCATTAGATGTTACAATTCAAGCCCAAGTAATCAATTTGATTAAAGATATTATAAAAGAATACCAAATGGGAGTAATTTTTATAACTCATGATTTAGGTGTTATTGCTCAAGTAGCAGATCATGTAGCAGTTATGTATTTAGGTAGTGTAGTAGAAAAAGGTCCTGTAAATGATATTCTTAAAAATCCAAAACATCCATATACTAAAGGATTACTCGCAGCGCTGCCTGATATAAATAATTTAGATGAGCCACTAAAACCCATACCAGGTAATATACCCAGTCCTTTAGATAGACCAACAGGATGTGTGTTTAGAACCAGATGCCCTCACCATAATCCAGAAGGTAAAGACGGTAAAATAAAAATGAAATTAATTGAGATTGAGTCTGGTCATTGGGTCGATCAGTGTGGAATTAAGTGTGGTCAACATGAGTGATAATTTAATTTCTGTAAATAATGTTTCAGTAAATTTTGATTACCAAGAAAATTTTATTTCAAAAAAACAAAAAATACATGCTGTAAATAATATTAATATTCAAATCAAAAAAGGATCTTTTTTTGGCTTAGTGGGTGAGTCTGGTTCTGGGAAAACTACACTTGGTAGAGCAATACTTGGAGCAAATAAAATTAGTTCAGGAAATGTTATCTTTCATGATGACGATAGAAATTATGATTTAACAAATATGAATAAACAAGATTTAAAAGAATACAGAAAAAAAGCCCAGTTAATTTTTCAAGATCCATATGCTGCTTTAAGTCCAAGAATGACAGTTAGAGATATAATAGCAGAACCTTTAGAGGTTATGAAAATTACAAATTCACGACAAGAAACTGATGAGAAAGTAAGAGATATTGCAGCAAAATGTAGATTAAACATTGAGCATTTGAGAAGGTTTCCTCATGCATTTTCAGGTGGGCAAAGACAGAGAATTTCAATTGCAAGAGCTTTGGTTAGTAATCCTAAATTTATTGTTGCTGATGAAAGTGTTGCAGCATTAGACGTTTCCATTCAAGCAGATATATTAAATCTTTTAAAACAACTACAAAGTGAACTTAATCTGACTTACTTATTTATTAGTCACGATTTAAGCGTTGTCGCACATGTATGTGATGTTGTTGCGGTTATGTATTTGGGTCATATTGTTGAAATGGGTCCTTCAAGAGAGTTATTTAAAAATCCAAAACATTCTTACACAAAAGCATTGTTATCTTCCATTCCATCAATTGATCCTGAGAAAAGATCTGAAGCTATAGAATTAAAAGGTGAGATCCCAAGCGCTCTGAATCCACCTTCTGGATGCGCATTTAGAACTAGGTGTCCAAATCCTGGTGTAGATTGCAAAGGTGGGGATATAAAAATGGGTCTTACTGAAGTCGAACCAGGTCATTGGGTCGATGAGTGTTGTGTCATATAAAGAAAAATTTTAATTAATTAATTAATTATTATCAATGAAAAATAATTTATTTATTGCCGTAATTTTATCTCTTTCTGGTCTATTTCTTTTAGATTGTATGGGTATAGCAATAAAGTTTTTACGTAATGAATATCCTGCTGCACAATTATCAGTTTTTCGAAATTTATTTGGAATGATACCATGCATTATTGCTCTATATTTTTCTAATGATTGGCATCGAAATGGTAGACAAATAAAAATTACTCAATGGAGGCTTGGTTTGTTTAGAGGAGTATTTGTGGCTTTGGCACAATTATGTTTATACACTTCTTATGCTTATCTCCCTTTTGCTTTAGTGGCGACAATGGAATACACTGGACCCATGATGGTTACTCTTCTTGCCATTCCAATATTAGGAGAAAAATTTGGCTGGTATAAAATGAGTGCAGTTATTTCTGGATTTACAGGTATTGTTTTAATTATGCAACCTTGGTCATCTGATTTTAATTATATGTTATTACTCCCTATACTTGCTGCATTTGGTTATTCTTTAGCTAGAACAACATCTTTAAGCTTTGAAGACAGCGTTCCATCACCACTTATTAATTTATATGGTCAGACTGGAACAATAGTAGTTGCTTGCTTGCTAGTATTAATTTTTGGTATGTGGGAGAATTTTAAAAATTTAAATGATTTTATAATTGTTTGTGTGATGGGATTAGCAGGAGGATCAGGAACTTTGTTATTAATTTATGGTGCAAGAAGAGCAGAACTGAGTAAAATTATGCCATTTGATTATATAGAAATATTTTTTGCCCTTATTTTAGGTTGGGTATTTTTTGCAGAATGGCCAGTAGATCAGCTTTTTCCAGGAGCTTTTTTCATAGTTTTTGGAGGATTAATCATTTATCTTCAGCAAAGAAAAAACAATATGCAACGATTAAGGAAAGTATAATGGAATATAATATTACTAAACTTCAAAATGAAAAAGGTTTGGATATTGATATAATCAAAATTACTAATTCAAATAATTATAGTTTTAGCTTTTATACATTTGGTGGCTATATGTCAGAGGCTTGCATACCGTCTTCTTCAAATCCTTCTGAAGTTGAAGATGTTTTATTAGGTTATGGAAATTTAGATGATTGTCTAGAAGCAGATGGATATTTCAATTCAATAATTGGAAGAGTTTGTAATCGAATAGGAAAAAGTAAATTTACACTTAACGGTGAAGAATACAAATTATATGCTAATACCTTTCCTGATCACCTTCATGGAGGTAAAGAAGGGTTTAATAAAAAAACATGGAAAATAAAAGACATTAATACATCTGAAAAAAAAATAAAAGTAACACTTACCTATCATTCTAAGCATTTAGAAGAGAACTATCCTGGTAATTTAGATTGCACAGCGACTTATGAACTCAATAATAATAATGAAATAATTATTTCTTTTAATGCAATCACCGATCAAGATACTATTATCAACATGACAAATCATAATTATTGGAATTTTCATGGTCATAAAAATAATTATAAAGATATTACCAATCATATTGTCAAAATATCATCAGATCACATTTGTGAAACTGATGAAGGGTCAATTCCTACTGGAAAATTATTAGATGTAGCAAATACTAAATTTGATCTAAATAATGATTTTGAAATTAATCAATCATTTTTAGTAAATGGAGGTATAGATCATAATTATGTACTTAAAGGTAATTCAATTGATAAGGTTATAGCCTATATTTATAGTAAAATTACTGGCATGGGTGTTGAATATTCTACTGATCAACCTGGAATACAATTCTATACAGGAAATATGATGAAAGAGTCTTATAATGGTAAGCATAATAGAAATTATGGATTGCAATATGGAATGTGTTTAGAAACACAAATTTTTCCTGATGCTATTAATCAACCAGATTTTCCTTCAACTATTTTGAAAAAAGGTGAAACATATTCTTCAAATACAAAAATAAAATTAAGAAATGACTTTATTTAAATAAATTTATTGTTTTGTCTTTTTTATACATATAGACATCAAAAAAAATGAAAATCAGTAAAAAAATAATAGCAAATTTAAAAGAAGGTGGCGTAGATTTTTATTTAAGTGTGCCGTGTAAGTTACTAGCTAACATGATTGATATTCTAGAAAAAGATAAGGATGTTTACTATTCGGCTGTACCACGTGAGGAAGAAGGTATGGGTATTTGTGCTGGAGCTTATTTAGGAAATAAATTCCCTTGTATAATGATGCAGAATACAGGAATAGGAAATTCAGTGAATGCAATTGTTTCTTTATTACAATTATATCAAATGCCTGTTGTTTTTCTAATTAGTTATAGAGGTACACCGGGTGAGCCAGTAGGAGCACAAGGTGGAATGGCTAAAATAACTGAAGATATTTTACAAACTTTAAGAATACCTATGTTGCATTGTTCTTCAGAAAATGATCTTGAGAAAATTTCAACATTTAGTAAACATGCAAAAGTTGTTGAGTCACCAGTTGCTATATTATGTGATTTCAATTTAATGAAAGATGATAAATGAACCGTTTTGACTTATTAAATAAAATACAAAAAATTCTTAAAGAGAACCTAGTTATTTGTAATATAGGTCTTCCGTCTCAAGAATTATATAAAATTAATGATCAACCAAACTTTTTTTATATGTTAGGCAGTATGGGTTTGTCTTCTTCTATTGGTTTAGGCTTGTCATTATCTCAAAATAAAAATGTTATTAGTATAGATGGTGATGGGTCTGTTTTAATGAATATGAATACACTAGCAACAATTGGAAATAGAGCACCATCAAATTATACTTTATTAATAATTGATAATGGATCATATGGATCAACAGGAGATCAAAGGACTTTTACTGATGAAAATACTTCTTTAAAAGATGTTGCAATAGGCGCTGGTTGTAACAATGTAGTTGAATGTTCTGGAGATGAAACAGTAAATGAATTATCAAAAGCTATTGAAGATCAAAATAATTCTTTCGTAATTATCTCTAAAATTAATTCTGGAAATGTCAAAATTGATCCAATTCCTCTCAACCCTATAACTATCAGAGATAGATTTAGAAAGTTTATAGGTATAGTTAAATACCTCTAAATAAATATTTATGATCATTTGTGCAGGATCAATATTTTTAGATAATATAAGTAGGATAGATCAGTTTCCAAAAAAACCAATTAAAGTTTTATCTAAAGGTATTGATAAAAGGTTAGGTGGTTCAGCAGCAGTATCAGCATTTACTGCTAAAAAATTAGGTTGTGAAACTAAATTTATTGGAAAATTTGGAGATGATGATGCTTCTGTTTTCTTAAAAAATGAATTTAAAAAATTTTCAATTAATATCAATAAATCTATTTCAGTAAAAAAATGTAAATCCTCACAAAGTTTTGTAATTGAAGATTTAAATGGTGAAAGATTGCTAGCTGCTTATAATGACCCAAAGTTACTTAATTATAAGAAAATACCAAATTTAGATTTTAGAAAAAAAGATATTTATGCAGTAGATATGAGGTGGATTAGAATAGCGACTGAAATTGCCAGAAAGACTAACAAAAATAATATTAAATGTGTTGCAGATTTAGATAATTTTAAAAAAACATCACGTATATCACAAATTGTTAAAAATGCTTCCCATCCCATATTTTCTGAAGAGGGTTTAAAAACATATAAGCGAAATTCAAATATGAAAACTGCTCTTTTTGAAATATTTAATGAAACACAAAAATTTGTAGCGGTTACATTAGGCTCCCAAGGCGTTCTTTGGGTAGATAACAATTCATTGTATCACTGTAAAATTCCAAAAGTTAAAACAGTTGAAACAAATTGTGCAGGAGATGTATTTCATGGAGCTTTTGCATCAGCCTTATCTCTAAATAAATCAAATATAGAAAGTATTATTTTTGCATCTGCTGCTGCAACTTTAAAATGTATGCAAAGTGGGGGTATATATTCAATACCTAAAATTAGTTTAGTTAATAAATTTTCAAAAAAAATAAAAATTAGTAAAATTTAATGATAAATATTTTAATTACAGAATTTATAGATCCAGAAGCATTAAAAATATTAAGTAAAGATTTTAATGTAATCTATAAAAAAGATATTTGGGAAAATTCTGATTATTTAAAAAAAGAAATTAATAAATTTGATGGAATAATTGTAAGAAATAAAACAAATTTAAATCAATCTATTTTAGAGAAAGCAGCAAATTTAAAGTACATTGGTAGACTTGGTGTAGGTCTAGATAATATTGACACTGAATACTGTAAAAAAAATAATATATTCGTTCAACCAGCCACTGGGATGAATGCTGACTCTGTAGCAGAATATGTAATAAGCTCTTCACTTAGCCTATTAAAGAAAACAAAGCTAATAAATGAAAAAACACAAAGTGGGCAATGGCCTAGAACGTCAATTACTACGAATGAGTTAAGGGGAAAAATTTTAGGTCTAATAGGATTTGGTGATATAGCAAAAAAAGTTTTAAAACTTATAAATGCATTTGAAGTTACCACCATTGCATTTGACCCTTTTATAACCTCTCAAGAAATGGAAGAACATAATGTTAAAAAAGTAACTTTTGAAAATATTCTTTCTTTAGCTGATATAATTTCTATACATGTACCGTTAAATAATGAAACGAAATATTTATTTGATAAAAAAATATTTCAAAAAATGAATAACAAACCAATTATAATTAATTCATCAAGAGGAGGAATTATAAACGAAATAGATCTACTTGAAGCATATAAGAATAATTATGTTTCAGGATTTGCATTAGATGTTTATGAACATGAGCCAGTAAACAAAATATTTTTAAAAAATATTACAAACGATATGAATTGTATTTTATCACCTCATATTGCAGGGGTTACAGAAGAATCCAATACTAGAGTAAGTGAGTTTATTATGAATAAAACAAACGAATTTTTTTCATAAATTAAATTTTAAATTCATCCATTTTAACAATTCTATTTTCTTTTATAGAAATTTCAGCAGCTTCACCAATTGCAACTGCTTGTAAACCATCATTTAGACTTACAGCAGCTGGTTTAGAACTTTCAATAGAATCGAGAAATGAAATATGCTCATAATATGTAGAGCCATGATGATTTCCTACTTTTAAAATCTCTTCATCTACTTCCACAATCTCATCAAGAGTTTTTCCATTTTTTCGATATCCAATCCTTAATTCAGACGAGTTTTTGCCTGAGCTAGCTGAAGGTACAGCGGTTTCAATTTTACCGATATCTCCAACTGCACATAACTCTTCTTGATTTGTTGAGTTTTCAGCAAACATACAGAGATCAAGCAAAGCTCTAACTCCATTTTGAAAATCAACAATTACATAAGCATTATCGAGAATATCTGGAGTTTTATTGTTATATTTTTCGTTTAAATGATTAACATCTTGGTTGCCACTTGCATAAACTTGTTTTGCTTCACTTTTTACAATTAATCTCATTAGATCAAAAAAATGACAGCATTTTTCAACTAATGTGCCTCCTGTATTTTCTGCAAATCTATTCCAGTTATTCACCTTAACTAAAAAAGGAAATCGGTGTTCTCTAATTG
>CACESS010000011.1 GCA_902562275.1 uncultured Alphaproteobacteria bacterium | reverse complement strand
ACAAGATAAATTTGGCGATGAGTTTGAAAGATATTGTAATTCAGTTAAAAGATGGATTTTGTTCTAGTTAAAATTTAGTGAAGAAATTTTATGATTTTTTTCAAATTTAATAACAATCTGAGCTTTTTTATTGAGATCTTTCATCATCCATTTAGTAATCTTTTCATAATGTTCAATAAAAAATTTAATTTCATTTGGTGTCATTCTTTTTGATTTTTTATTTTTTGATTGATTAGTTTTTTCCTGCTTTAACCGCCATTTAAAAACATTTTCAAAAGAGGATGTTTTCAAAAAAATAAGTTCATCAAAAAGGTTAAATAATTTTTTATATTCTAATTTTAATCTATTATTATAGTAATTTCTCCATTGATATTTAGGATCTTTAATTTTTTCTAAATTATTTATATTTTTATAAAGAAACTTTTTTGGAATTTCGAAACTTCCACAACACCAACCTTCTAAGAAAAGAATATCACATTTAGTTTTTGTTATTTTTGTTGATTTTGATGTGTCATCAATCAATTTATCAAATAGGGGGGTTGTAATGGGATATTTACCTTTATTGAATTGTTTTATATGTTTAATCAATTTTTCAATATCATGTGTTCCTGGAACACCTCTGGTTATTAATAATTGATGTATTTGTTTAGATAATAGTGATCGTTGTTTTTTTGATAAATAATAATTATCTAAACTAAGCAAAAGTATTTTCTTATTATAAAATTTTTCAATAGTTTTAGAGATGATATTTATAAATGATGATTTTCCAATACCTTGAGATCCTCCAAATAGGAATTTTTTTGATTTACTAGAGCAAATATAATTTATGATTGGAATTAATTTATTTTCTATGTACTTTTTGGAATATTTTTTATTATATGTTTTGTATATTTCTATTTGAATATAGTCTATTAATGCAATCATTTAATATTTATTTATAAACAAAATACTTATACATGAAATTTCTTTTTGATTTAGGCGGTGTTTTTTTTGATTGGGATCCTCATTTTTTTTACAAAGATGTATTTTCTGATACAGAAGAAAGAGAAAACTTTCTAAATAATATTTGTAATGATGAATGGAACATTCAGCAAGATGCTGGAAGACTCATAAAAGATGCAGAAGCTGATATTATAAAGAAATTTCCAAAATATGAAGATAAAATAAAATTATATTATAAAAATCATCAAAAAATGTTCAGAAAAGTTTTTCAAAATTCAGTTGATGTCTTGCATGATTTAAAAAATAAAAAATATGAATGTTACGTACTATCAAATTGGTCTTGGGAAACGTTCCAGGGTATGGAAGTAAAATATCCATTCCTAAATAAATTTGATGATTTAATAATATCAGGAAAAGAAAAATTAATTAAACCTGATGCTAAAATATATAAGTTAGCAATTAATCGTTTTAAACTAATTCCAGAAGAAACAGTTTTTATAGATGATAAAAAAGAAAATATTGAGGCTGCTAGTAAACTTGGTTTTTTAACTATACATTTAACTAACCCTGAAATAATAACTCAAGAAATTAATATATTTATTTGAATTTAAACATGCATGATACATTTGATATTTTAGTTATTGGCGGAGGCATTAATGGTGCCGGAATTGTTAGAGATGCATCTGGAAGAAATTTGAAAGTCTGCTTGGTAGAAAAAAATGCTGTAGGTTCTGCAACTTCATCATGGTCAACAAAATTAATACATGGTGGATTAAGATATCTTGAAAATTATGAATTTCGTCTTGTCCGTGAATCTTTAAAAGAAAGAGAAGTTATTAAAACAATTGCGAGTGAAATAACTACACCATTACCTTTTATAATACCCCATCAAAAATCTTTAAGACCTAAATGGTTAATTAAATTAGGATTATTTCTATATGACAATATTGGTGGTAAAATGACTATACCAAAATCTTCGACTATTAACATTAAGGAAGAAATTCCTAATATTTTAAAAGATGAATTTAAAGTTGGATTTCAATATTATGATTTACAGGTTGATGATAGAAAGCTTGTTGAGTTAAATGTTGAAGATGCAAAGAAGAAAGGTGCTACAATTATTGAAAACAGAAAAGTTATAGATGCAAAAAGAAATAAAAACTTTTGGGAAGTAATTCTAGATGATGATACGATACTTAAGTCTAAAGTTCTTATAAATGCTGCCGGACCATGGATAAATGATGTTTTAAGTGAGGTAATAAAATTAAGCTCAAACAAATCAATTCGACTTGTAAAAGGTAGTCATATAATCACTAAAAGTCTTTACAATCAAAAAAAAGCTTTCACTCTACAAAATGAAGACAATAGGATAATTTTTGTTATACCTTACAAAGGTGAATTTTCTCTTATTGGTACAACTGAAACAGAGGTTTTTTCTCCTGAAAATCCTAAAATTGATGAAAGCGAAGTTGATTATTTATTAAATTCAGTAAATAAATATTTCATTAAACAAATATCAAGAGATGATGTGGTAAGTTCTTATTCTGGAATTAGGCCTCTTATTGAAGATTTTAAAGAAGCTTCAAAAGTTACTAGAGATTACATATTTGATTTAAATGAAGAAGATTCGCTGGCTCCATTACTTAATATCTATGGAGGAAAACTAACAACATATAGAAAATTAGCTGAAAACGTTCTGCTAACTTTAAAAAATCATATTCGTGCAAATAATAAAAATTCTTGGACTGCTAATCAGAAACTATAATTAGTATCCCTCTTAAACAACTTTTCAAAAAGTTGGTGGGCAGAAAAGTTTTATAAGAGGAATACTTCTTATAGGAGGAAATAATATGAACCCTCTGCCCAAAAGTATTTTAATTTATTTAAATTAATAATAAGGAAATTTATAAAAAAAGGATGTATTGCCTCTAAATATAGAGGCAATATTTAATACGATTCTGTTTATTTAAAAGCCTGACTTGAACTATCAAATAATTGGCATCTACCAGCAGGGAATCCAACTTTGACAGTATCTCCAACTTTTATATCTGAATGTCCTTCAGCTTCAGCAACTAATGGCTCTCCATCTTTTTCTAGGTATAGATAAGTGACGTCACCAAGTTTTTCAACAACGAACACTTTACTTTCCCAAGAACCATCTGAGTTACCATTGACTACTAAGTGTTCAGGTCTAATGCCTAAAGTTACTGCGTCACCTTCAGAAGATGACGCTGATAATTTAGGAACTGATATTTTTGACATTCCCATAATATCAACTTCAGTAGAGTCAGCACTTTTGCTTAATATTTTTGAAGGCATAAAGTTCATTTTAGGTGATCCAATAAATCCACCAACAAACATATTATTTGGCTTATCATATAATTCTAAAGGAGAACCTTTCTGCGAAACAATACCTGTATCTAAAACAACAATATCGTCTGCAAGAGTCATTGCTTCAGTTTGATCGTGTGTTACGTATATCATTGTTGCATCTAATTCATTATGAAGTTTAGCTAACTCAACTCTCATTTGGACTCTTAATGCAGCATCAAGGTTTGAAAGTGGTTCATCGAATAGAAAAACTTTTGGCTTTCTTGTAATTGCTCGACCAATAGCAACACGCTGTCTTTGACCACCAGATAATTGCTTTGGTTTTCTTAGTAAGTAGTCTTCAATTTGAAGAATTCTTGCTGCCTCATTAACTCTCTCATTAATTTCATCTTTAGATCTTTTTTCTAATTTTAATCCAAATGCCATATTATCAAATACAGTCATATGTGGGTATAAAGCATAAGACTGAAACACCATTGCAATATTTCTTTGTTTTGGTGGTAAATCATTTACGACTTGGCCATCAATTGAAATTGTACCTGAATTAATATCTTCTAATCCAGCTATCATTCGAAGCATAGTTGATTTTCCACAACCACTAGGTCCAACTAAAACTGTAAATGATTGGCTTTTAATTTCCAAAGAGATGTCTTTAATTACGTGAACATCTCCAAAATATTTATTTACTGTGTTAACACTTATATCTGCCACTTCATCCTCCTTTGAGCGATCTTTCAAGTGTATGAATACATCATCATACAAATATATTTGTATTTAACGACAAATTTACTGAAAAATCAATAGTTTTTAATATTTAGCCTTTTACAGATCCGGCAACTAAGCCCCTTATGAAATATCTCTGTAGTGCAAAAAAGATAAATAAAGGAACCGTCATTGAAACAAAAGCTCCTGTTGTTAAGATTTCCCAATTTTCTCCTCTTGATCCAAGTAATTCTTTTAATTTAGCTGTTAAAATTATTTCACTTGGAACTTGATCTAAAAACACTAGGCCTACTAACAAGTCATTCCAGCACCATAAAAATTGTAATATAAAAATAGAAGCAAAAGCTGGTATTGATAAAGGAATAATTATACGTAAAAAAATCTCATAATGAGAAGCACCATCCACTTTAGCAGCTTCCATCATTTCGTTTGGCAGGGATTTTAAAAAATTTCTTAGTAAAAAAGTAGTTGAAGCTAATCCAAAACCAGTATGTGCCATCCAGACGCCAGGATATGATTTTGCTGCTACTCCAAATAATGCTCCAAAGTCATTATATATTGTGAGAATTGGTATTAAAGACATTTGAAGAGGTACAACAAGTGATGCTATAATTATAGCCAATAGTGTATCTCTCCCAAAAAATTTCATCCAAGTAAGAGAGTAAGCAAAAAAGGAACAGATTATTAGTGGAATTAAAGTTGAGGGTAATGCAACAGCTATTGTGTTAATAAATGCTCTTCCAATTCCTTCTTTAAATAAAACTTCTCTATAATTTTCTAATGTAAATGATGGAGGGCTTAAGGATGTTGTAAATAGTCTTTTACCTTTTTTCTTTTTAAACGCCTCCTTTGATTGCCATTCATAATTTCCATCTTCATCTACAGTTACTTCGCTCTCATCTTTAAAAACTGCTACCTCACTAACATTGAATTCATTAATTTTTTTTGAAGTTATTCCAAAACTTTGTATTTTTTTTCCAGAGTTTTCTTCAAATAAATTTCCTTTAATTTTAAAATATCCTCCTTCTTCAATTTGTGCATTCATTCCAGGCATTCTATAAATTTCATTAATTTCAGTTGTAGTTAAAGATGTCCACCAACCACTAATAGATAGTAAATCTTTGTCTCTCAATGAGCTAATAAATAGACCAAAAGTTGGAATGATCCAAATAATGACAAAAAATAATAACAGTAATTGAGATAAAATTGATGATAAAGAAATTTTTTTCATTATATTTTTTGTTCCTGTCGATGTTTATATAAGTTCCAGGAAAGAATAGGTATTACACCAATCATTATAACTATAGCTAGCACACTTCCTCTTCCGGAGTCACCTCCACCTCTAAACATCCAATCATACATTAAGTTAGCCAAGACACCTGTTTGCCATTCTCCATTTGTCATAGCAAAAATAATATCAAAAATTCTTAAAACAATTATTGTTATTAAAGTCCATATCACAAGAATAGTTTGCTCTAAGTAAGGTATAATAATAGAAAAAAATATTTTTAATTCACTTGCCCCATCTATTCTTGCTGCTTCTAACATTTCTTTTGGTATACTTCTCAAAGCAGCACTGAAGATCACAAGTGCTAAACCTGTTTGTATCCAAATCATTATGGCCATTAGAAAAAAATTGTTCCAAAAAGGTATTGTTATCCATGCTTGAGGTTCATAACCAAATGAAACAATAATTGCATTTAGAAGGCCTATTTGGGTGTCACCAGGACCTCTGTATTCATAAATAAATTTCCATATTACACCAGCACCCACAAATGAAATCGCCATAGGCATAAAAATAATTGATTTAGCAATTGAACCCCACCATATGTTATCGGCTAGTTTAGCAATAACCAAACCAAAAAAAGTACTTAATGTTGGAACAACAAGTAACCAAACTAAATTATTTAATATACTTCTTCTAAATTCAGGATCACTAATTGCCCATTTATAATTATATAGACCAACAAATTCTCTTCCAAATTTATCATAAAAACTAAGCCTAACAGTTTCAAAAACTGGATATAAAATAAATATAAATAAAACAATAAAAGCTGGTGCAATAAAAACTATTACTCTGATTGAATTCTCAAAATTATATTTTTTAATACTTCTTCTTCCATAAACATCTAAGACTAGATTAGAAATATGAAAATAACTAATAAAAAATAGAATTCCTAAAAAAACTATAAACAATAAATTTAGGATGGTCATTGAAAAGTAAATATATAAAAAAAACAGGCGAACAAGTTATTTGTTCGCCTGGTAATTATTTAAATTATTTAATAGCGTCCCAACTGTCTTGAATAGAATCAGCTACATCTTTAGCAGATTTTCCGTTGGTATAATCAACCATACCAGTCCAGAAAGTTCCTGCACCAATTGCGCCAGGCATTAGATCTGATCCATCAAATCTAAACGTAGTTGCTCCTAAAAGTATGTCATGAAGACCCTTAAATGTCTCACTTGAGTATTTATTTTTATCAACGCCTTTATGAGGTGTTAAGAATCCACCTTTTTCCATAAATCTTTCATTTGGTTCAGGGTGTAATAAAAATTTCATGAACTCAATAGTTGCAGCATTATCATTTGTTGCAGAAACTAGCGTACCAGCACCTAGAACTGGCTTTCCAAGATCTTTACCAGCGAAAGCAGGGAAGTAGAAAAAGTCATAATCTACACCTGCTTCTGATCCATCTGGAAAGAATGCTGGAATAAAACTAGCTTGTCTGTGCATCATACATTCAGCTGGAGATGTAAATAATCCATTTGGAGCATCTCTAAAATCTGTTGTTGCAACAGCTTTACTTCCACCATTTACATAGTCATCATTTAAAGCAAATGAACCAAAAGTATCCATAGCTTCAATTACTCGTGGATCATTAAACGGCATTTCATTTGAAACCCACATGTCATATACTTCTGGTGAATGAGTTCTAAGCATTATATCTTCCATCCAGTCAGTTGCAGGCCAACCAGTAGCTGCGCCAGAACCTAAACCAATACACCAAGGTGTATTACCATCTGATGCCATTTGATCAGTTAAAGCAATTAACTCTTCCATTGTTCCTGGAATTTCATAACCATTATCTTCAAAGTTATCTGGAGAGTACCAAACTAAACTTTTTACACTGACTCTAAAAAATACGCCCATGAATTGATCATTGCCATTTTCATCAGCATATGTTGTTAGATTTACCCAAGATTGTCCAGCAGCGTAATTATCTAAAACCATTTGTTTTACATCATCACCAAGAGGAACTAATCCCCCCATTGCAGCAGCGTTAGCCGCTAATCCTGGTTGTGGAAAAATAACTGCATCTGCAGCACTTCCAGCTTTCAAGTCAATCATAACTTGTTGTTCAAAACTATCTGAACCACCATACTCAACGGTTGCTCCTGTCGCTTTTTCAAATATTGAAACAACATCTCTAAAATCATCATCTTGTGGCGCTAACCATGGACCAAAAACAGTAATTTTTTGTCCACTTAAATCAGGGCCAACATAATGTCCTCCAGCAGTAGCTGAAAAACTTAAAAATAAAGATGAAATAAAAATAAATAAAATTTTAATCATATATTTCATTTTTCCTCCTTTTATATTTCAACAGTTATCTAAACATAATACTATGTCAATTTATAAAGACTTTCTAATGGTGATATTTATTGTTAAATATTAACACTATTTATAAAAATATATTGAAAAAAGTAAAAAATGATAGCCTTGAGCTATTTTAGGAAGGTACTATTTTATCAATATAGAATGAATTATCTTTATGTTGCTTAATAATAGCTGGAATAATTTCTTTATATGCATCGAACAAACTTGAATTTGGTTTAGGTAATTGATCTTTTATTAACTTACTTAATTTTGGTAAATTATAAGATGGAACAGAGGGAAACATATGATGTTCAACATGATATTCCATATGCCAATATAAAAAACTAAATATAGGATTAAATCGAACTGATCTTGTCGTATATCTATGATCTTTAATGTCTTCAGGGAGTCCCATATGTTGAGTCATATTAAAAATGTTAATAATATTCCCCCAATATCTTGGAAAGAAAATTAATAGTGCTGGAAGTGGGCTCATTAAGTAAAAAGATAATACAAAAGATGTGATCCATAAAGAAACATGTATCCTTGAAATAAGACGACATTTCCATATTTCGTTTTCAGGTATACATTCTTTCATCACTGGAGTTGTAAAACCTAGCGCATGTTTAATTGTTTCAAATTTAAAAGAGTCTTTAAATTTGATAAGTTCAAAAAATGGAACAAAACTAAAAAGAAAACTTTTTAAACTTGGATATTGATGAAACAATGCTGCTTCAAAATCATGAGGATCAGCAACTGATGAAGTATTACTGTGATGTCTGAAATGACTCCATGTCCATCTTGTTGGTTCAAAATCAGTCATAAACGAACCAATTTGATAAAAAATTTCATTTAAATATTTTGACTTAAACGCAGTTCTGTGACCACACTCATGCCAAATTGGATTACTAGAATAAAAAAGAACTCCGTAAAGCCATAGCCATAAAACTGTCCACCAAGTTCCCCATGTAGCTACAGTCATATAGCCAAAAAAGAACAACAGAATAAAATATAGAGAAACGTGTTGTAATCCCTTTAGATCACTTTTTTTTGATAATTCTTTTAGATCTTTCTTTCTTATCTCAGCTCTAAACCATTTATCATCAACATTATCTAATTTCTCCGTCATGAAACTCTTATATAAAAAATATTATAAAAAATTAATGATAAAATTAACTATTTTGACACACTAAATGTTAACCCAATTACCTTTTTCGCTACTTTCGTAACATTTATCAAGTATTTTTTGAATTTCTGCTCCTCTATAAAAATCTGGTTCATGATTATTGTTATTAATTATAGATTCTATAAATCTCTCAAAATTAGTTAAGGAAGGAGGGCATTTAATTTCTTCCCATTTTATTTTATCATCTTTACTATTAAATTCCCTTTCAACATCTTTTGTATACATAAATCTATTACCTTCTGAAACTGGATCATCAAATTCAATTTTAACAGCACCTTTGTCACCAAAAATTCTTAATTCTAATCTATTTGAATAACCAGTAGCAAATCTAGTAGCATTAACAGTACCAATTGCTCCATTATCAAATTCTACCATAGATAAGAAGGTGTCATTTGCATCTAATACATAATCTTTAATTTTCTCACCCTTTGAATGAAAAGTTTTTAAATATGAATTGAGTCTTTTGATCTTTCCAATAGGTCTAGAAGCAAAATCGAATATATGCACACCAATGTCACCTAAAGTACCCTTACTGCCGTGTTTTGTCGATAATCTCCACAGCCATTTATCTTGCTCTTTCCAATTTCCCCAGTAGTTTGAAGTTAACCAAGATTGATTATAACTGGCATCCATGTGAATCACATTTCCAATTTTACCTTCTTGAACCATTTTGCAGAGTTGTTGATAGCCAGATGAATTCCGGTAACTAAAGTTTACCATGTTAATCAGATTCCTACCTTTGAGTGCCTCACACATTAATTGTGCATCTGCATGATTTTCAGCAAGAGGCTTTTCACAAAAAATATGTTTATTTTTTTCTATTGCTTTTATTGATATTTCTTTATGAAAGGCATCTGGTGTTGTATTTGAAATTGCATCAACATCTGATTTACTTAAAAGCTCGTCAACACTATTGTATCTATTTTCAATATTAAATTTGTCACAAAACTCATTTAGCCTATCCTTATTTACATCACATGCTGCAACAACTTCTGAATTTTTATTTTCTTTAAAAGAAGATGCATGCCATTCTGCGATTCCACCAGTACCAACAATGCCTATCTTAATCATTTTTTATAATTATGATCTACCTGATATCCTTTAGTTTCAATTGGTTCAATAGGAGTTGTTCTTTCCATATTATCTATACCTTTAGCAATTCTATCAATCCAAACACCTGAGGTTTTTTCAGGACAAACCCAATGGACAGAATTTTTTATTACTCTTTGAACATCTTTATTATAATAAACCGGGTAAGACTCATGACCTGGTCTAAAATAAAAGATTTTCCCATTACCTCTTTTATAACAAAGTCCTGATCTAAAAACCTCACCACCTTCAAACCAACTTACAAATACAGTTTCATCTGGTGCTGGAACTTGAAAAGGTTCTCCATACATCTCAGTCATTTCAATTTCAAAGTATTCATCTAGACCTTCTGCAATAGGATGACCAGGATTGCATACCCAAATTCTTTCCTTTTCACCTCTCTCAGCCCATCTAATATTTGCTGTAGTTCCCATCATTCTTTTAAAAATTTTAGAATGATGTCCAGAATGTAAAACTAAAAGACCCATTCCTTCTAAAACTCTTTGCTGAATTCTATCGACAATTCTATCTTCAACCAATTTATGAGCTTTATGACCCCACCAAATTAATACATCAGTCTTTTCTAATAACTCCTCACTTAAACCATGCTCTTTTTCTTCAAGAGTTGCTGTTTTAATATTTAAATTTTTATCTTCAGATAAAAAATCTTTTATACAATTATGAATACCATTTGGATAAATCGATTTTACATGTTCATCTTCCTTTTCGTGAACAAATTCATTCCAAATAACTAAGTTGACCATTATATTACCTTACTCTTTCACCGTGCAGTCTATGACCAAGAAGAGCTAATAGAATAATTAAACCATTAAAAAATTGCCTCCATTCACCACTCCAACCTATTGCTATTATACCAATTTCCATATACGCGATAATTCCTACACCAAAAACTGCCCCAATGATTGTACCCAATCCCCCCCAGTAAGGAGTGCCGCCAACAAACACTGCCGCAAGAGCTAATAACAAATATCCAAAACCTTGAGTTGGAAAAAAAGTATATGTAATCATAGTAGTAAATATTCCACCTATTGCTGCACCAACACCAACAAACATAAAAGCTTTTATTTTAACAGCATTTACATTAATTCCCATTTGTTCAGCACTTACTGTATTATCTCCAACGTGTTGAATATGGATTCCAAAAACATGTTTATTAAAAAAATAGTAACAAAAAATTACAAATAATGCTGCCCAAAATATTTGCATCGGGAAGCCATAAAAATTGCCTACTAGTAAAGGATAAATCCAATGATTTTCAACTTCCATAATTGTAATTGATCGACTATTCGTTAACAAAAGTATTACACCTCTTAGTAAAAATAACATTCCAAGAGAGGCCACAAGAGATGAAAGTCTAAAAAAAACTATTAAAGTGCCTACTAATGCTCCTATAGCAGCTCCAGTTAAAATACCTAAAACAAAACAAATTCCAGGATCTACACCATTTTTTACAAGTAATGCAAAAACGTAAGCTGCAACTGCATAAGTAGAGGCAAAAGAAAGATCTATTTCACCTGATGCAACTAAAAAAACTAAAGGAATAGTTAAAAAAATTAAAGTAGGCATCATTACAAATACAGACTGATGAAGATTAGGTCTAATCCATGCTTCAGGAGCGCCTATAAAAAAAATAACCATTAATAATATAAAATATCCAATACTTCCTAACGCTCTCCCATTTCTATGAAAGTAGTTACTCAAATATGAATTTTTATTACTCATTAATGTGTCTTAATTGTTTCTCTCATTATTTTCATAAGTTCTTCTGGTGTAGATATATCATTTTTATTTAGTTGATGCACAACTTCTCCTCTATCTAAAATTACAAATCTATCTGAAATATCGTAAACATGATAAATATTGTGACCAATAAATAGAACTGATCTATTCGATTTTTTAACATTTAAAACAAAATCAAAAACCTTCTGTGTTTCGTTCAAAGATAGATTGTTTGTTGGTTCATCAAGTACAATTAATTCTGCATTATTATAAATAGCTCTTGCTATCGCTACACCTTGTCTTTCACCTCCAGACAAATTACCAACAGGAGATTCAGCATTTATTAATTTAGATGTAAAGCCTATTTCTCTTATTAATCTATTTGCTTCATAAATTTGTTCTTTTTCTTTTATAAATCCAAATGGATATCTTAGTTCTTTACCCATAAAAATATTTTTAACTATTGATTGCTGTGGTGTTAAAGCTCTATCTTGGAAAACTGTTTCGATGCCTGACTCTCGTGCTTTTAATGCATTCCAATTAGTAATTTTATCTCCTCTTATAAAAATTTCTCCTTCATCGGGGCTATACACACCCACTAATGTTTTGATCAATGTTGATTTACCTGCTCCGTTATCCCCAATTAAACCGACAACTTCACCTTGAGTAACTTTTAAAGAAGCTTTGTTTAAAGCTGTAATGCCTCCAAATCTCTTTGTAACTTTATTTAATTCAATGATATTTTCCATAAATTATTTATCGCTAACCCATTTTTTAAATGGGTTAGCAAAGTAAGAAGATTATCTTAAACCTGCATCAGCTAAAGCTTTAACAGCTTGATAATTATTTGTATCAACAAATCCTGCTCCAGTATCTTGGTTTATCGCACCAGTACCAAGTACAGCTGTTTGGCAAAGTGATAGAACTGGAAGATAGCCTTGAAGGAAAGGTTGTTGATCTGAAGTTAGATGAACATATCCTTTTTCAAAAGCTGACATTATTTGTGGACTCGTATCAAAACCAATTTGAAGTAATTCACCAGGCCCATAACCTGCAGCTTTAGCAATACCCTCAGCAACATTCATAATATCACTTCCTGAGTGAACAATAACTTTTGTTTCAGGATTTGCATTAAGCGCTGCAGAAAAAATTGGAATAGTCATATTAGGGTCTGAGGCATATTTAGGATCACCATCAAGAACAGTAACTGTCATACCATGCTCTTCAAATATGATTCTTGCACCATCTTCTCTTTGAGCTCTAGCATAGTCACCAAGCGGAACCATTACTATAGCGTGATCTCCTGCTTCAAATCTAAATTGTCTAATTGCTTCTCTTGCAAGTGCTTTACCTTGAGTTGCTAAATTTGCACCAACGTATCCACCACCGTATTTTGCTCTTACACCTGATGGATCAACGTTTTGATATGTCATCAAAATACCATTATCAGCAGCTTGTCTCGCTAAAGGCATAAGTGCTTCATCTCCTGGATGTCCCATCATTGCAATAGCGTCAACACCAAGACCAACGGACTCTCTAAGTTGACGAACCATTTTTTCAAAATCCCATTCTGAATAAATGATTTCTGCATCAGCACCAGTGTCTCTAATTGCATTCATTGCCCCTGCTGCAACTATACCAGCAAAACCGCCTGCTTCAGGACCACCAGCATAAAAATGCATTTTTACATCTGAGCACCATTTATCACCTAGGTCTTGTCCAGTTGGAGCAGCATAAGCTTGCATAGAAACTGGAAAAAGAAATAAAGTAATAAGAAGTAATTTAATAATTTTCATATTTCCTCCCACGGATTTATTTTTAAAAGTAATATTAAATAATAATAATAAAGTTTAACTAAAATTACTTGTAAATGTCAACTAGTAGAGTCTTTTACTTATTCTTTTAGTTTGACCATGGCTGTAAACACCATCAACACCACCATCTCTTCCATAACCTGATCTTTTGTAACCGCCTCCAGGAAGATTTTTTCCATCGACAAACCAATCGTTTTGCCAAATTATTCCTGCTTGAATTCTATCAGCAGTCCATTTTGCTTTTTGGTCATCTGAAGTAAATACTCCGGAAGCAAGACCGTATTTTGTTGAATTAGCTATACTTATTGCTTCTTCTTCATCTTCAAAATCAAAAATTGATGTTACAGGGCCAAATATTTCTTCTTGAGCGATTGTTGCATCAACTTTAACATTATCAAAAATAGTTGGTTGATAGAAATTTCCATCATCTCTCTCAGCTTTATCACCACCTATTGTTAAAGTAGCTCCAGATTGTATTCCTGATTTGACATAATTTGAAACTCTTTGCATTTGATCAGTTGAAATTAAAGGTGTCACTTCAGTTCCATCTTCGTCTCCCGCACCTATTTTTAGTTTTTGAGTTTTGGCAACTAATTTTGTCATATATTCATCTTTGATTTTTGGATGAACAATAACCCTAGACATTGCCACACATATTTGACCAGCATTAGGTTTAAAAATTCCTTTAACTGTACTATCAACAGCTTTGTCAATATCGGCATCAGGATAGATTATAGCTGCAGACTTTCCCCCTAATTCAAAATGAGTAGGAATAATTCTATCTGCTGTTTCTTTTAGGATTTCTGAAGCAACTTCTGGCGATCCTGTAAAAACAATATAATCACTTCCAGGATGTTGAACTAGTTTTCGACCAGTTGTTTCACCATAACCATGAACAATATTTATAATTCCATCTGGCACGCTAACATCTTTAAAAATTTGACCATAAAAATTAGATGATATAGGACACAATTCAGGAGGTTTGATAACTATTGTATTTCCAACAATCCAGTTTTGTGCAACCATTCCTGAAAAAATAGAAACAGGGTAATTCCAAGGAACAATTTGAAGAGCCACACCAAAAGGCTCAAGGACAACATAATTTAAAGTATCATTTCCAGAAGGTATAAGTTTATTTTCTATTTTATCTGTTAGTCCAGCATAAAAATCGAAAGTATCGGCAGCACCTTTGAATTCATCAATACATTGTTTAATCGTTTTACCATTTTCTTGGCTAAGGAGTTTACCTCCTTCTTCTTTTCGTTCTCTTAATTTTTGAGCAATAGCTCTCATCATATTTGATTTATCTTTTGCATCCATATCGACCAAAATTCTTTTATCGAATGCTTTTTTTGCAGCTTTGAAAGCTAAATCTATTTCTTGATCTAAAGCCTCATCAATATTCCCTACAATTTTTTGATTTGCAGGATTTAAAACAGGAATATTTTTTTTAGAGAGTGAATCAATGAATTTACCATCAATAAAATTTCTTAGTTCCATATAAAAAGACTGATAAAACTAAAGGTATAGATGTGTCAAGTATAGTTTAATTATTTGGGACTTGCACAGGAATAAAATACTCAGGATCTTTAGACTTTTTTATAACTGCCGGTATAATTTCTTTATAAGCTTGATATAAAGTTTGTGGTTCTGGCATTTGATCTTTTATAACTTCATATAATTTTGGAAGATTATATGAAGGTATCATAGGAAACATGTGGTGCTCAATATGGTATTCCATCTTCCAATAAATAAAACTAAAAATTGGATTAAGTCTAACTGATCTTGTCGATAGTCGGTGATCCTTGGCATTTTCTTTTAAACCCATGTGTTGAGTCACACCCCAGACACCATTAATGCCAAAGAATTTTGGAATTAAAAATAAAAATATTGGAAGAAAGGTAGAAAAGTAAATTGAAGCAGCTATTATTGTGACCCATAGTAAGACAAAAATTCTAGAACTATTAATACAATCTTTGATTTTATCTTCTGGAATACAATCTTTCATTACATTGGTTTGGATACCTAAAGCATGTTTTATAATTTCTACGTAAAGAGATTTATGAATAGTGAAAAAACCAATTCCGGGGATAAAATTTAAAATAAAACTTAAAAATGTATGTTTAGCAAAAATACTACCATCAACTTCATAGTCATGAGGGTCAACCGAAGCGGTATAGCTGTGATGAAGAGAATGGCTCCACTTCCATCTAACAGGTTCAAAATTATTCATAAAACTAGCAATGTTATAGAATAATTTATTTAACCTTCTATTTTTAAAAGCGGTTCCATGACCACACTCATGCCATATAGCGTCAGCTCCACCCCACATCGTGCAATAAGCAAGATACGCAGGCACAAACCATGAGCTATTCCATGTATAAAGGCATAATGAACACAGGGCCCCTAATGATAGTATGAAAACAATAATATGTTTCCAACCTTCAAAATCTGACCTTTTGGATAAGTTTTTGAGTGTTTTCCTATCTATTTTAGCCTTAAACCATTCCTCTGAAATATTGTTTATCCCTGTTTGAATTTTTTTTGTCTCTGGCATATTTTGAGTATAAATAATAAATATTTCATGTTTTTCCAGTAAAAATCTCTTATTTATTTTATAACAAATGCGAAATATTTAGGTTATTGAGACAATGATCTTTAAAAATTTATGAGACTTACAATAGTTGGTACTGGTTACGTAGGTTTAGTAACGGGAGCATGTTTTGCTGAATTTGGTTACTCTGTAACATGTATCGATAAAGATAATGAACGTCTCGAAAAGCTTAAATCTGGCAAGTGCCCATTTTTTGAACCTGGAATGGATGAACTTTTAGATAAGCACATTAATAAAACAAAATTATTATCCTTTGCTTCTAGTGTAAAAAGTAATTTAGATAATGCAGATATTATATTTATAACTGTTGGAACTCCTACACGAAGATTGGAGGATGAAGCTGATCTAAGTTTTGTATGGCAAGTTGCAGAAGAAATTTCTGAAAATATAAAAAAATATTGTTTAGTTGTAACTAAATCAACAGTACCAGTTGGAACCACAAGAGAAGTAAAAAAAATTATTTCAAATAAAGTTGATCAAAAATTTTTTGATGTAGTTTCTAATCCTGAATTTTTGCGAGAAGGATCTGCAATTGATGATTTCATCAGGCCAGATAGAGTTGTGATAGGAACAGATAATCAAAAATCTGAAAATATAATGAGAGAACTTTATAGACCATTATTTCTGAAAGAAACCCCAATTCTTGCTACATCAATAGAAACTTCTGAAATAATCAAATATGCATCCAATAGTTTTCTTGCAACAAAAATTGCTTTCATAAATGAAGTTGCTGACTTATGTGAAGTAGTGGGAGCTGATGTTCAGCAAGTAGCACGTGGAATGGGTATAGATAAAAGAATTGGATCTAAATTTTTAAATGCAGGACCTGGATTTGGTGGCTCTTGTTTTCCAAAGGATGTCAAAGCATTTGCTTCAACAGCTAAAAAGAAAAATATAGATCTATCAATAGTTAATGCCGTAAATAAATCAAATCAAGATCGTATAAATAAAATTTCAAATAAAATTATTTCAAAAATAAAAAATAATTCTACAGTTACTTTTCTTGGTCTAAGCTTTAAACCTAATACAGATGACGTAAGAGATTCTACATCGATGAAAATTGCATCAACAATTTTTGAAAAAGGAATTAAAGTTCAATGTTATGATCCTGAAGCAATGGATAATGCTAAAAAAGAGAATTCTAATCTTATCTTATTTAACTCTGCATACGAAGCTTGTGAAGGGTCGTCTGCAATTATAATTGGAACGGAATGGAATGAGTTCAGAGCACTAAATTTTGAAAAAATTTCCAAATTATTAAAAGAAAAAATAATTTTTGATTTAAGAAATATTTATATTCCAGAAAATTTAAAAGAAATGGGATATGAATACTATGGAACAGGTAAATAAATTGGAAATTGAGAATTTCGATAAAGAAGTTTTAAGAGAGTATGATATCCGAGGTGTGGTTGGTAATAATATCAATCAAAACACCGCTTATACTATTGGGAGAACATTTGCCTACACAGTAATTAATCGATTAAAATCTAACATAATTGCTACTGGTTTTGATGGAAGATTAACCTCACCAGATTTACATAAAGCACTATGTGAAGGTTTAAAAGATTCAGGTGCTAAAGTAATTAATATTGGTATGGGGCCTACACCTATGACTTACTTTGCTCATTACTATCTTAATGCAGATGCTGCTATTATGGTAACAGGCTCTCATAATCCTTCAGAATACAATGGCTTTAAAATGGTTTTAAATAAGCATTCTTTTTATGCCGAAGACATTCAAAGCCTTCAAAAATTAATTGATCAAAATGATTTAAAATTAATCGAAGGTGAGATCATTAATCAAGATATTAAAATTGAATATACCAAAAGATTATTACAAAATATTAATCTCAATAAAAAAATAAAAATTGCTTGGGATATTGGTAATGGTGCGATGGGAGCTGTCATTAAAGAAGTTACAAACAATTTAAATAATTCAGAAAATATATTAATTAATGAAGAAGTTGATGGAAATTTCCCTAATCATCATCCAGATCCAACTGTTCCAAAAAATATGGAGCAATTAATAAAGTCAGTCAAAGATAACAAATGTGACATAGGTCTAGCTTTTGATGGAGATGGAGATCGTTTGGGTGTAGTAGACAACTTAGGGAATTTAGTTTGGGCAGATCAGTACATGTTATTACTATGCACAGAAATTGCTAACTTATACGATAACCCAAAAATAATTATGGATGTTAAATGTAGTAAAGTTTTTTTTGATGAAGCAAAAAAACTTAATTGTGATCCTATTATGTCTAAAACCGGTCACTCTCCAATAAAAGAAAAAATGAAAGAATTAAAATCCCCTTTATCAGGAGAAATGAGTGGTCATGTATGTTATGCAGATGATTTTTATGGGTACGATGATGCAATGTACGTTGCATTACGCTTATTGCGAATATTATGTAATCAAGAAAAACCCTTAAATGAATTAATTAATATATATCCAAAAACTTATTCAACGCCAGAAACAAGGTTTGATGTAGATGAAACAAAAAAATTTTTAATTATTGAAGAAATAAAAGAAAGAATAAAAAATACAGAAGATAAAATAATAGATATTGACGGAATAAGAGTTGAAAATGATGATGGATGGTTTCTAATGAGAGCTAGCAATACCCAAAACCAACTAACTTGTAGAGCAGAGTCTACTTCCCAAGAAGGCCTTAAGTCTTTGATAGCAATTATCGAAAATCATTTATCTCTAAGCGGTGTAAATTATAAGTTTACAGTCTAACAAAACAATCACGGTTATATTTTTTTAGTCTTTTACAAGCTGTATAGGCTTCTTTTTTAGAAAAATTTTCAAATCTAGATTCATAAAGTTGTTTGCCGCTAACTTTTATGAGAACGACATTTGAAATTTTATCTTTTGTAGAAACTGGATATTTACTTTTAATTAATTTAATTTGCTTTGCAGCGTTATTTCTATATTTAAATGTTCCAACAACTATTGAATAATTATTTTTTTTAACCTCTTTTACTTCTACTTCCTTTTTAACAATTTCTTTTTTATTATCATTTGTTTTTATATTTAATTCAGCAAATTCTTTATCCATAATAATTTTAAGAGATTTATTTCTTTGATTGCCAGTATCGCCTCCAAAGATAATACCGATGAGTCTTTTATTGTCTCTTACAGCGGAAAAAGCTAATTGAAAACCAGATGCCTTTATATACCCTGTTTTAATTCCATCTGCACCTTCATAACTTAACATTAATTTATTATGAGTTTTGTAAGTTTTACCTTTGTAAGAAAACTTTGTATTACTGAACAATTTATATTCATTTGGAAAATTTGTAATAAGCTTATGACATAGTTTTGAAATATCTCTTGCAGTTGTTAATTGAGCTCTATTAGGAAGACCAGATGCGTTTTTAAATGTTGTGTTTTTCATACCTAGCTTTTTTGCATAGCTTGTCATAAGTTTTGCAAATTCTTTCTCATTACCAGAAATATTTTCTGCTACTACTGTAGCCACATCATTTGCTGATTTAATTATAAGCGCATTAACTGCATCTCTAACTTTAATACTTGAACCTTCTTCTAAATATAACTTGCTTGGTGATCTTGATGCAGCAACGCTTGATACGCTCAATTGAGTATCGTAGTTTAGATTTCCTTTATTGATATAATCAAATACAATGTATAAAGTCATTATTTTTGTAAGAGATGCTGGATAATTTCTAGTATCAGCATTGACCTCAAATAAAACTTCTTCGGTATCAAAATCGATTACTATAGCTGCTTTTTTGGCAAATATATTTGATGAAAAACTTAATATGAAAAAACTGTTTAAAATTATAATTAATAATAAATTTTTTTTCATTTTTCTTTGATTAACATAAGATTTTCGATGCTTTCAAACATAAAAATACTTTAAAAAATTTTAAAACATATTATTTAATAAATATGGCAAATGAAGATCAAAATAACAATAATAATGAGGATTTTCAAAGAGGTGTTTTATTAGACACTAAGCCTAAGACAAAAAAACCCTCAATGTATAATGTTTTATTATTAAATGATGATTATACACCAATGGAATTTGTTGTAATGGTTTTAGAAAAAATATTTAATAAAAAACAAGAAGAGGCGACGCAAATTATGCTTCATGTTCATAAAAATGGTGTTGGTGTTTGCGGCACTTTTACATTTGAAGTCGCAGAATCTAAATGTAAATCTGTTATGGATATGGCTAAAAAAAATGAACATCCCTTACAATGCACAATGGAGAAAAGTTAATGTTATCACAAAATCTAGAAAAAACTTTAAGAGAGGCTTACCAACTAGCAACAACATACAAGCATGAGTATGTAACTCTAGAGCATTTATTATTTTCTCTTTTGGAAGACCAAGATGCAATTAGTGTTCTTAAAGCGTGTGCAGTAGATATTTCAAACTTAAAAGAAAGTGTTGAAAAATTTATTATTAATGATTTAGAAAATCTTAAAGAGAACTTTACTGGAGAGCCAAAATTAACAAATGGTTTTCAAAGAGTTTTACAAAGAGCTGCTATTCACGTGCAATCGAGCGGAAGAGAGAGTGTTACAGGAGCTAACATGATTGTAGCTTTATTTTCTGAGAAAGAAAGTCATGCAGTATATTTTCTTCATCAACAAAATATGAGCAGATTAGATGCTGTTCAATATATTTCACACGGTATTTCTAAAAGTAATGAAAGTTTTGAAAATGAAGAATTTACAGATAGTCAAACAAATGACAA
>CACESS010000010.1 GCA_902562275.1 uncultured Alphaproteobacteria bacterium | reverse complement strand
ATTTCTCTTGATTGATTTTTTTCAATGTCAAACAAAAATTTTCCTCTTAAAGATTGAAAATTAATTTCATTCGTTGTTTCTATTTTTTCAAACAAAACTGTTTTTCCATTTACATTAAACTTATCCCCCTCATTAAGGTTAAAATCTAGCTCATTTTGAAAAACGCTAGAACAAGTGATACCGATGATAGCAATACCAACACCAATATGCGCTACATGAGGATTAATTATTTTGAAAAACTTAATGTTAATTTTAATTTTATACGAAGAAAATATAGCAATAATTGAAGCCAATATTATCCAAAAACCTAAAAGTAACCCAACAAAACCCCATGTATTAAAATCCAAAAAATATGATTGAAGTATAACTAAAACACTTAAGATAATAAAAGCTAGAACATATTTTTTTGAATTATTTATTTTATTTGTTTGCCAGGATAAAATTGGTGCAATACTCATTAATAAAAAACCAGGGATCATTATAGGAATTACTGTTGAATTAAAATAAGGGCCTCCAACCGATATTCTCTTATTATACAAAACTTCAATTATAATTGGGTATATAGTTCCTAAAAGAATAGTTAAGGTAGCTATAATCATTAAAATATTATTTATTACAAGAGCGGAAACTTTATTAATAAATAACAAGTTTAAAGTATTTGATTTTTTTGGTTCTTTTAACAAAAAAACTAAAAAACCAAATCCAGTTACAATAAAAAAAATTAGTAATATAAATATACCTCTGGATGCGTCTGCTGCAAATGAATGTACGCTTGTTAAGATTCCAGATCTTACCAAAAATGTTCCAAAAACACTTAATGAAAAGCAAAGAATTGATAAAAAAACTATCCATTTTTTAATAGCTTGCTCACCTCTTACCATCATGAGTGAATGAACTAATGCAAGTCCAGCAATCCAAGGCATCAGTGAAATATTTTCAACTGGATCCCAAAACCACCAACCACCCCATCCTAACTCATAATATGCCCAATATGAACCTAGAGCTATTCCACCAGTTAAAAAAGTCCAACTAATTAATGACCATTTTTTAGCAACATATAGCCATTCATCATCTGTATTTTGAAATAAACCAGCTATAGCAATACTGAAAACTATTGAATAACCAACATAACCAGCATATAAAATTGGCGGATGCACAGCTAACCCAGGATCTTGTAAAATAGGATTTAAACCTAAACCCTCGTTTACTAATATTGAATTAACGAGAAAAGGATTAGAGGTAAAAACTATAAATAGACCAAACAAAATATGAAGAAAAGCTTGAATAATCAAAGTTAATTTTTGAAAGTTATCTTCTATATTTTTAGTGAAAGAAAAAAAGAAGCTAAAGATAGATAATATACAAAGCCACAGAAGCATCGAACCTTCATGATTCCCCCAAGTACCTGAAATTTTATATATTAGTGGTTTATTTGAGTGAGAGTTTTGAAAGACATTATAGTTTGAGAAATCAGATACCACATAGGCATACATTAATGAAAAAAAAGATAACAAAGTTAATAAGGATGAAAAGCGGATGAATAAATTAAATTTCTGTTTTTGAAATTTAAATATGTATCTAGATAAAAATAAGTAAAAATTAATACCTATCGCAAAAACTAAGCTTAAAAATCCAACTAATGAACTCATTTATATTTTTTATTCCAATAACCTGTATCTTTCAGATCTTCTTTTATTGATGCTGGCATATAATTTTCATCATGTTTTGCAAAAACATTAGTTGCACTAAAAATATTTTTATCAACAAAAGCACCCTCTATCACTGCACCTTGCCCTTCTCTAAATAAATCAGGAAGAATGCCTTTGAAAGTAACAAGTATAGATGCTTTTTCATCAGTAATTTTAAATTTAAATGAACTTGAAGAAATTTTATTAAAACTATTATTTTCAACAAAACCGCCTATCCTTATTATTTTATTTATTATGATATCTGATTTATCAATTTCAGATGGTGTATAAAAATACGACACATTTTCTCTTGTATTATATAAAATAAGTAGGACTGCACTTAGTATAATTACCAAAGTAAGCAATATAAATAGCAATCTTTGAAATCGTAGACTCATTTATTTTTCATTCTTCTAAGTTTTAAGTAACTAAAAAATAATAACAAAAAAATTAAAAGAAAGGCTGCGATATAAGATCCTAAAATATACCAAAAATACATAGTTTCTAATAACAAAAATACTTAGGAATGATACTTAATCCAATGGACCAAAAGTCACAAATTAACTTAAATAAGATTTTCTTGAAATTATCTCTGTTTTTATTCTTAAAATGGCTATTGCTATTCCAATCAATATAAATGCAAATGTCATAATAATTAAAGGCGTCATCATTGAAGGATCAATATTGGGTTTTGACAATTTACTTATTGTTGCTGGTTGATGTAGTGTATTCCACCAATCTACAGAAAATTTAACTATTGGCAGGTTTACTGATCCAACAAGAATAAATATTGCAACTACTTTTTCTCTTACAATCCTATTTTCAAAAGATAAATTCATAAAAATAATAATTAGATAAATAATAAAAAGAATTGCAACAGAAGTTAAGCGCGCATCCCATACCCACCAAGTACCCCACATTGGCCTTCCCCATAAAGATCCACTTATTATACATATTAAAGTAAATACCGCTCCTATTGGAGTTACTGCCGTATTAAAAATAAAACCAAAGGGTATTCTAAAAGCTAGTGCTAAAATACTATAAAGAGTCATTATTGCATAAGTTAGTAAACCTAACCATGCACTCGGAACATGTACATACATTATTCTTACTGTTGATCCTTGCTGATAATCATCTGGTGATAGATAAAAAGAAAACAATAATCCTATTGCAAAGAATACGATAGATAAGATTAGTACCGGTTTAAATATATAATCAGCCACCTCATTAAATTTACTAGGATTAATTAAGAACTTCATATCAATTATTTTCTAAAGAAAGTTTAAGACACAACCCGCTCGCCCACGGATTTATAGCAAAAACTATTAACAATATTCCAAATAATATATTTATAAGAGAATTAAAGCTTTCTTCCATATTAATAATGCTTACTGAAAAAATAATTATTGGAACACTAAATATCATAACTATTACACTACCCAGTAGAAAGTTTCGTTGATTCATTAAGTTCATTGAAGATGAAATTGAACCTAAACAAGACAGAATCAGTGATCCTATGCCAAAACTAGCAAATAAGTAGAAAAGATTATCATTTGCAATGTTTAGTAAGATGCATGCAATCGGTATAGATAATAAAAAAGGTACCTGTACAAACACAAAATGTGAAAAAGTTTTTAAAATAGCAATAAAACCAAAACTAAACCCATTTAAATGTATAATCAATAAATTACCATTCTCAAAGTCATCTTGATAAAATTTTCTTAGAGATAAAGTTGAGCTTAATAGTAACAATGTCCACAATATACCAACTCCTATGATTGAAATGGTTTCCTTATCTGGTCCAATAGAGAAAATAAAAATAAATATTGATATGAAAAAGAAAATGATATTTGTTAAAATATCTTGTACACCACTCATATTTAATTTGTATTCTCTGTAATAAAAGAAAATTATTTTATTTAAAAAATTCATTATTTTATAATTGTATTTCTTCTGTCACATAAATTCCTGGATTTTGATGTGAACTAAAAATTATAGATCCTTCTTTTGAGCAATGATGTTCAAAAGTTTGTTTCATTAGCTCAATTGAGTCTTCATCTAAATTAGAAAGAGGCTCATCTAAAATCCAAACTTTTTTGTTTTCTATTATTAATCTTAAAAATTCTAATTTTTTAGTTTCGCCAAAAGATAATGTTCCAACTTTCTTATTCAAATAATTATCTAATTTTAATGTTTTTAATGCTGTTTCAATTTGAGTATCACTAATTTTTGATATAAAAAATTTTTTCCAAATATTAACATTATCTTTGATAGTTAATTTTCTTAAGCTTGATGTTGTATCAGCAATGTATGTAACATGATTATAGAAATCATATAAATTTTTTTCTAATAATTTTCCCTTCCAATATATTGATCCAAATGATGGCTCTAATAGATTAAGAATTGCTTTTAATAATGTAGTTTTGCCAGAACCGTTTTTACCTTTTAAAATGGTAATATTGCCAGATGAAAGTGATAGATTTATATTTGCAAAAATTTTTTTATCTAATCTCTCTATAGATAAATCTTTAACAATTAACATTATTAAGATCTAATTACTTTTTGATTTAAAACAATAAAAAACGGGGCATAACCCCGTTTTATCTTTTGAAAAAGATAAGAAAAAGAAAACTTTAATTTAAAGTTTTCTTGAAAAATTGAAGTATTACTATCTTCTCTTTTTCTTCTTTTTAGCAGCTTTTTTCTTTTTCTTAGGAGCTGCTTTTTTCTTTTTCTTAGGAGCAGCTTTTTTCTTTTTCTTAGGAGCTGCTTTTTTCTTTTTCTTAGGAGCTGCTTTTTTCTTTTTCTTTGGAGCAGCTTTCTTTTTCTTCTTAGCCATAAAATACTCCTTGTATTTTGTTACCCCGGAGGAACCTCCCTCCCTCATCACCTAAGTGATAATTATAAAAGGCTGACTATTTATTCCCAAAACTTACGCTTAAAGTCAACAATATAGCAATATTTTAAAATTAACTAAGAATAAAAAATCCGAAAATTAAAATTAAAATATAAATTAAAAAAATTTTTTGTAATCTTCATATTTTTTGGCAGAATTCTGATAATAATTTAACATTTTGCTATACAAAAATTTATCTTCATACTATTTATTTATTATAATTATTTTTTAAATTAGCATGAAAAACGTGAATTCTTTCAATTCTGAACATTTGATTAAAATAAATAACCAAAATTTTCGATATTTTGATTTAAATGTAGTAGCAAAACAATTTGATATTGATCTTTATAAAGTTCCAATTTCAATAAAAGTAATACTAGAAAATTTAATTAGAAATGAGGATGGTGAAAATATTTCTAAAAGTATGATCTCTAATGTATTTTCCTCATTAAAAGATAGAAATAAAAAAAATGAAAAAACTGAGATAGCTTTTTTCCCAACGCGTGTACTTATGCAAGATTTTACCGGAGTACCAGCTGTTGCAGATTTAGCTGCGATGAGAAATGCACTAAAATCAAAAGGAATTGAGCCAAAAAAGATCAATCCTCTTTCTAGGGTTGACTTAGTTATAGACCATTCTGTTATGGTTGATAATTATAAAAATAGTAATTCCCTTAATGAAAATGTTAAAAGGGAATTTGAAAGAAATAAAGAAAGATATGAATTTTTAAAGTGGGGTCAAAGTTCATTTGATAACTTTTACTTGGTTCCCCCTGGAGCTGGTATTTGTCATCAAGTAAATTTAGAAAATATTGCTAAGACAGTTTGGTTAAAAGAAATTGAGAATAAAAAATATTTATTTCCAGACTCAGTTGTAGGAACTGATAGTCATACGACAATGGTTAATTCTCTTTCAGTATTAGGATGGGGTGTAGGAGGGATTGAAGCTGAGGCAGCTATGTTAGGCCAGGCAATTTCAATGAATATACCAGACGTAATCGGTTTTGAACTTAAAGGATCTTTGAAGGAAGGAATTACTGCAACTGATCTAGTCTTATCAATTACAAAAATTTTACGAGCTAAAGGTGTAGTAGGGAAATTTGTAGAATTTTTTGGAAACGGTTTAGCGAATTTATCTTTAGCTGATAGAGCAACTATATCTAATATGGCGCCAGAGTATGGCGCAACTTGTGGATTTTTTCCTACAGATGAAGAAACAATTAATTACCTTAAGTTAACCGGTAAAGATAATGAACATCTAAATATTGTTCAAGTATATTCAAAAAAGCAAACTCTTTGGGCGGATGAAAATTATGCACCAGAATACTCAGATAAAATAATACTAGATTTAGATACTGTTGAACCTTCTCTTGCTGGACCAAAAAGACCTCAGGATAAAATTCTTTTGAAAGAAGTTCCAGCAGAATTTAGTAAGATGGATAGCAATGTAAATAATATTAAAGATAAATTAAATACAGGTGATATTGTAATAGCTGCAATAACTAGTTGTACAAATACATCTAATCCAAATGTAATGATCGCAGCAGGATTAGTTGCTAAAAAGGCAGCAGATTTAGGTTTAGAGGTTAAACCTTGGGTTAAGACTAGTTTAGCACCAGGAAGTAAAGTTGTTAGTGATTATCTTGATAAGGCTGGTTTAACAGAACACCTTGATCTATTAGGCTTTAACACCGTTGGCTATGGATGTACAACTTGCATAGGAAATTCTGGCCCTTTAGATGAATGGGTTTCTAATGAAATTAGATCAAATAATTTAACTGTTTGTTCAGTATTATCTGGAAATAGAAACTTTGAAGGTAGAGTTCACCAAGAAGTCAAAGCAAACTTTCTTGCTTCACCACCTCTTGTCGTTGCTTATGCTATTGCAGGTAATATTAATATTAATCTTACAACTGATTCACTTGGTAAATCTAAATTTGGAGAAGAGATATTCTTAAAAGATATATGGCCATCAAATAAAGAAATTAATGAAACACTTGGTTTATGTTTAACACCCGAAATGTTTAAAGAAAGATACAAGGAAATATATAAAGGAGATGATAACTGGTTATCAATTAATAATTCAAAGGAAACAACCTATGATTGGAATGATACTAGCACCTATATAAAACATCCACCTTTTTTCAATACAGAAAATAAATTTGAGTTAAAGGATATTAAAGATGCAAGAATATTGGCATTATTAGGTGACAGTGTAACAACTGATCATATTTCACCAGCTGGGAATATTAAAGAAGATAGTCCTGCTGGTTATTATTTAACAGACAGACAAATTAATCCTAAGAATTTCAACTCTTATGGATCAAGACGGGGTAATCATGAAATTATGATGAGGGGTACCTTTGCTAACATTAGAATAAAGAACCAGATTTTAAATAATGTAGAGGGAGGTTTTACAAAATCCTTTTTATCTAATAAAGAAATGCCAATATATGATGCGGCTCAAGAATATATTAAAAATAATGTTGATACAGTTATTATAGCTGGAAAAGAATATGGTACTGGATCGTCTAGAGACTGGGCAGCTAAAGGCACAAGACTCTTGGGTGTAAGAGCGGTAATTGCAGAGAGTTTCGAAAGAATTCATAGATCTAATTTAATTGGCATGGGTGTATTGCCTCTTGAATTTATGAATAATGAAAACAAAATAAATCTTAATATTTTAGGCCACGAGCTTGTCTCTATCTCTGGCTTATCTGAACTAAAACCTGGAATTATACTTAGTTGTAAAATTAATCCTGATAAGTCTAAAAGTATAAAATTAAAGTGCAGAATTGATACTAAAAAAGAACTTGAATACTACAAAGCTGGAGGAATTTTAAACTACGTTTTAAATGAAATAATATCAGAAGCCGCTTAATCTTAATGTCTAATAAAGATGAAAATTTATTAGCTATTCTTGGACCTACTAATACCGGCAAAACTTATACAGCGTTTGAAAAACTTCTCTCATATTCTTCAGGTATTTTTGGTTTTCCACTAAGATTACTAGCTAGAGAGAACTATGATAAAGCAGTAAAAAGAATTGGACTTAACAATGTAGCATTAATAACAGGTGAAGAAAAAATTCTTCCAAAAGAAGCAAAATATTTTTTTTGTACTGTTGAGTCAATGCCTAAAAATATATCTGCTGATTGTATAATAATTGATGAAGTTCAATTGGCAGCAGATTATGAAAGAGGACATATCTTTACTGATCGGATTTTAAATCTAAGAGGAAATTTTATAACTATCTTCTTAGGATCACTAAATATTGAAAATATACTAAAAAAAATTTATCCAAATATTATAATAGAGAAAAAAAAAAGATTTTCTCAACTTTCATTTCTGAGGAAACAAAATTTTTCTAAACTCGAACCAAGATCAGCAATAATTGCATTTAATATTAACAAAGTTTATGAAATTGCTGAAAACATTAGAATACATAAAGGTGGAACTGCTGTAGTTTTAGGTTCACTAAGTCCTAGAACTAGAAATGCCCAAGTAGAAGTATATGAAAATAAAAATGTAGATTATCTTGTAGCGACAGATGCTATTGGAATGGGCTTAAATCTTAATATCAATCATGTAAGTTTTTCAGCACTAGAAAAATTTGATGGGAGATATACTCGTAACCTTGCGCCAAATGAACTAGGTCAAATTGCAGGTAGAGCAGGTAGATACAAACAAGATGGAACTTTTAGTCATACTAAAGAAGCAGGAAATTTGGATCCATTAATTATACAGCAGATAGAAACACACAACTTTGATAATATTCAAAAAATTTATTGGAGAAATAGTGATTTTGATTTTAATTCAATAGATGCATTATTATCATCATTAAAAAAATATCCCATTCATAATTATTTTATACATAAAAAGAATGCTTTAGATGAAGTTAACCTTCGTAATTTAATTAATGATAATGAAGTAAAGAAATTTCTTATATCAAAAAAAAATTTAAAGTTATTATGGGAGGTATGTCAGATTCCAGATTTTGAAAAACTTTTTAATGATAATTATTTATTACTTCTAAAAGAGATATATATTATTTTAATAAATAATGAATATAACATACCTGAAGAATGGATTAACAAAAGGGTCGCTAAACTTAATAATTTTGGTGTAGGTATACCTGAGCTTTCAATTAAAATTTCTCAGATACGAACATGGACATACATATCAAATAATCATAACTGGTTAAAAAATACGTACTATTGGAAAGAAAAAACTCAGCAGATAGAAAATGAATTATCTGATCAACTACATAACAGTCTTACAAAAAAATTTATAGATTATTCTTCAAAATTTTTTTTAGGACAGGAGAAATTACAAAATATCCAAGATATACTTAAAAAAAATAACAACGAGATTTTTTTAGATGGTAATAAATATGCCGTTATAAAAGGTTTTGATCTTATTGAGGGTAAAAAAATATTTTCACAATCTCTTTTTTCGATTAGTAACATAAAAAAAACAGTAAGAAATATGATTAATGAAAAAGTAGATAGTTTTTTAAGTGCCCCACTTGATTCAATTAGGTTTGGTGACATCAGTAATTCTAAAATTAAAGATGAAACTTTTATTTATTGGGGAGATGAGAGTGTTGGTAAATTAAAGAAAGGTAAATCAATATATAGACCTATAGCTGAGGCTTTGAATTCTGAATATTTATCTTCAGAAAATAAATTATTGATTTCTGCTAAACTACAAAAATGGTTAGAAAATGAAATAAAAGATTATCTATATCCTTTAAATATAAATTTAGATGAAGGTATTAATTCTGAAATTAGAGCAATTACTTTTAACTGTATTGAAAATTTTGGAAATTACCCAGTAGAAAAATTCAAAGGCATTCTCAAAAAAATTAGTCAAGATAGTAAGTCGCAGCTTACTAAATTAGGAATAAGGGTTGGGGCAAAATATTTTTTTACACCAAGTCTATTAAAGAAAAAACCTCTAGAAATTTGCGCAATCCTATGGAAAACTTTTTATGGAAAGGACATTGACAATTATCTACCACTTCCACAAAATGGTAGAGTATCCTTTACATCAGAAATAAAAATACCTGATCATTATTGGAAATCAATTGGATATATTAATATTAAAAATTTTTCATTCAGAATAGATGTATTTGAAAAAATTTTTTTTCTTGCAAGACAAAAAATTAAAAAAGGTCCTTTTCTAGAATCTTCAGACCTTATGAATCCAATTGGCTGTAACAGTGAACAGTTAAAAGATATTATGAAATTTTGCGGTTACGATTATGTTACTATTTCTGATGAAAAAAAATTATTTTTCTTAAGTGACAAGAAAAAGGAAACAAAAAAAAATCATAAAAAAAATAAAAACAAAAAAAATAATGACAATACTATAAAGAAAGACCCAAATTCTCCCTTTGCAGTTTTAGAGAAACTTCTTTAATAGTATTTTAAAGGTAAAAAATTGATAAACTTATTAAAAAATATTTTAAATTATAAAAAATCTAATGATGATGAAGAAGATAGTAAAAATCTTGAATTACTTTGCGGATTAATGATTGAAGCTGCATATACTGATGGAACAATAGGAGAAAGCGAGATAAAAAAAATTAAATTTAGCTTGATTAATGTTTTTGATGAAAATGAAGAAGAGGTTGACTTTGTTTTAGATGAGGCAATAAAAAATAAAAACAACTCTAAATCTCTTCACTATTACACATCTTTTATTAATAAAAATTTTGACAGTGATAAAAAACTACTTCTTATAGAAGCTTTATGGGAAATTGTGTTATCTGATGGAGAAATTCATGATTTTGAGTCAAATCTTATTAGAAGGCTTGCTGGATTACTTTATATTTCTGATGTAAACTCTGGAAATGCAAGAAAAAGGGCTCTAAATAAAAATTCATAATATTATGACATATGTAGTCGATGAAAATTGTATTAAATGTAAACACATGGATTGCGTAGATGTGTGTCCAGTGGATTGTTTTTATGAAGGTGAAAATATGCTCGTAATTCATCCTGATGAATGTATTGACTGTGGTGTTTGTGAACCAGAATGTCCAGTTGAGGCAATTCTATCAGACACAGAGGAAGGAATAGAAAAATGGGCTGAAATTAATAGAAAATATTCTGAAATTTGGCCTAATATAAATGAAAAAAAAGACCCCCCGCAAGATGCAGAAAAATGGCAAAATGTTAAAGATAAATATAATAAGTATTTTAGTGAAAAACCAGGCAGATAAATGAAAACAAAAAAAAATTCAGATTTAAAAATAGGAGAAATCGTAGTTTATCCCAAGCATGGTGTAGGTGAAATTGTAAAAATAGAAACTATGGAAATATCCAATATTAAGACAAATTTTTATATTGTCAAAATGGAGCAATCCAAATTAACGATCAGAGTTCCACTTGATAAAAAAAACGAGGTTGGATTAAGAAAAATTTCTTCAAAAAAAATTATAGAAGAAGTTTATTCTACATTAAAGTTAAAACCAAAAATAAGAAGAATAATGTGGAGTAGAAGAGCACAAGAATATGAAGCAAAAATTTTCTCTGGTGATCCAATTAAAATTTCTGAAGTAGTTAGGGATTTATTTAGAAAAAGTAGTCAAGCAGAACAGTCCTACAGTGAGAGACAAATGTTTCAGGTCGCAATAGAACGTTTAGCACGAGAGGTAGCTGCAGTTGAAAAAACAGATTATTTTCAATCGACAGAAAAAATTGAACAAATACTAAATAAAAAATAATATTTTGGATAAAGCCAGTAATTTTGTAGAATTAAAAGAAACAAGTAAGATATGGGCTATTGGCTCTATTCATTCAAATTTAAAATCATTTAGTGCAATAAAAAAATATATTTTAAATCATTTTAAAAATAGTGATAAATTAATTTTTCTCGGCAACGTAATTGGATTAGGAGATGAATCAAAAGAGACTTTATCTAGCGTTATTGATTTAAGACTTAAACTAATGTCAAAATTTACCCTGAAACCAGAGTCAATCGTATTCTTAAGAGGTGCCCAAGAAGAAATGTTTAGTAAGTTATTACAACTGCAACTTGCACCTAATCCAATAGAAATTCTTGAATGGATGTTTGAGCACGGAGTCAACAAAACATTAGAATCATATGGTTTTTCAGAGAATGAGATTAAAAGTTTAGCTTCTTCAGGAACCATTAATATATCGAAATGGACATCTTCTTTGAATAAATCCATACAGGATAATCCTGGACATACTGAGTATTTTTTAAATTTAAAGCATGCTGCATACTCTCATACTAAAAAAATATTATTTGTTAATAGGGGGGTTGATATAACTAGACCTCTATCAGCTCAAAATGATTGTTTTTGGTGGGGTTTTCAAAATTTTTCAACAATTCAAAATCCTTATAATACATTCTTGAGGATTGTTAGAGGATATGAGTCTGAACATTTAAATCAATCTCAAAATTCAAAAAATAATGTAGTTTGTACTTTATTTAAACAGCCCTTATCTAACAAAAATGTTTTATGTGGAATATTTACAGAAAACGGGGAAATTTTAGATTTATTTGAAAATAACTGATCCAATTTAATTATTATACGTATAATTAGATATGGCATCTAAAAACTTTTTCTTTTCAAACAATCTTATAGAACTATCCAAAAAAGCATCGATTCTTGAAAAAGAAGAGGAATTTGAACTAATAAATGATTGGAGAGATAATAAAACTCCTCGATCTCTTCAAAAAATTCTTAATTCATATCTTCGTTTAGCCGTTTCTTACGCAAGAAGATATTCTAGTTATGGCTTACCAATTGATGATTTAATTCATGAAGGAGTTCTTGGTATCATGCACGCACTCGAAAAATTTGATACTTCTAAAGATTTTAGACTGTCAACTTACGCTTCATGGTGGATCAGAGCATCAATTCAAGATTACATCTTAAAGAACTGGTCGGTTGTTAGAACTGGATCCACAGCATCCCAAAAAGCTCTTTTTTTTAATCTAAAAAAAATCAAACAACAGATTAATGATGTATCAAGAGAATTTATGGGTCAAAACGAAATAAACAAAGTTTCAAATATGCTTAATGTTAAATCTATTGATATTCAAAATATGGAGTCAAGGCTTACTGGTGGTGATCTTCATTTAAATCAAAAAGTTGACAGTGACTCAGAAAATGACCTAATGAGCTTACTAGCTGATGAACGTCAAAATCCTGAAGAAACTTTTGAAGAATTTAACGATAAAAATATTAAAAAAGATTTTATTAACAAGGCTATAGATACTTTAAATGACAGAGAAAAAACTATTATTAGTCTAAGAAAGTTTAGAGAGAAAAGTATAACATTGGATGAATTAGGTCAAAAATTAAAGATTAGCAAAGAGAGAGTCAGACAAATAGAAACAAAAGCATTAGAAAAATTGAAAAGATCTTTATTAGAAATCTCAAATCAAAATAAAGAATTTTTTATTTGATAGCTATATCAAATAATTATAAGATGCAGAGATGTACAAAACCATCACACTGATTGTATTATTTTTATTTTCAACTATTGCATACAGTAAAGGAACGAACGTTTTTGGACTTGGGATTTATGATATTAAATTAGATGGTTCAGAAAAAAATCAGGCAACAGATTTTAGATACGAATTTAGAAGCGATAATTCATTACTTGATATAGGTCCAGAAGAAGATAATTTTTTCTTTTTAAAACCTTTTTTTGGAGTTGAATACACAAATGACTCTGCTTCTTATTTTTTAACTGGTATATATTTTGAAGATAACCTAGGTGAGTTATTCGAAGTCAATAAGAGCAAATATTATTTCACACCAAGCTTTGGCGCAGGATTTTACGATGATGGTTCAGGAAAAAAATTAGGTAATTCTTTACAATTTAGAACTTCCTTTGAAGTGAGTTACGAACTAAAAAATAAAAATCGAATTGGAATTTCACTTAGCCACATTTCAAATGCTAACCTAGGTGATAAAAACCCTGGTGTTGAAATTTTAAGCTTATCATACCATATACCTTATTAAAATTAGGTAAGGTTTTTTTCGCTAACAAATTTTATCATCAAATCTTCAATTAAATTAATTTTTTGCGCTTTCATATATTCATTAATTTTAGATTTATAAATTTTGCTATGAGGGACAGAGAAAAAAATATGAAGAAGAGGGCTTAATAATCTAAATATTGATTCAAAACCTAATTTTGGTTTTATGTATTCAAAATAATTATAAATTATTGTTTCGTCGATTAATCTAACTTTTTCTTTGAAAATTTTATTATCAACATCTTTTAAAATGAAGGGATTATTTTTAATTAATCTACCAACCATAACTCCATCAAATTCTTTTAGTAATATTTCTGCTTTGTCGAGATTATCTATTCCTCCATTAAGGATGAATGTTATTTCAGGAAATTTGTTTTTAATTCTTTTTACAAAATTATAACTAAGAGGAGGTATTGTTCTATTTGCTTGTGGACTAATACCATTTAATATTGCATTTCTTGCATGAACATAAATAATTTTAATTCCAGTTTTTGATATTTCATCAATAAATTCCTCAAAAAACTCATAATTTAATTCTTTTCCTAATCCCAATCTACATTTCAATGTCGCCTCAATTTTATCATTTTGTAAAGCTTCTATACAATTTCTAACAAGCACTTTATCTTTCATAAGGCATGCGCCAAAACTACCCTTTTGCACAGCTTTACTTGGACAACCAACATTTAAATTAATCTCATCATAATTGTAATCAACTGCTATTTGGGATGCTTTTGTTAAGTCATCAATTTCAGAACCACCTACTTGAAGAGCAACAGGGTTATTAAAATCATTATCAATAATATTTTCTCTACTCTTTGAGTAAATCAGTGATTTTGTTGCTATCATTTCACTAAATAAAAAACTATTATTTGATAAAATTCTATAAAGTTTTCTTGCATATGGAGTTGTATATCCCATCATTGGAGCAACACAGAATTTTCTACTAATTTCCCTTTTCATTTAATTTTGCTATATAAATAATTTTTGAATAAATAATATTATGCAAATACCAAAATTTTTAATTGAAAGATATCAATTCTGGAAAAAGAATACCTTTGAAGATTACAAAGATACATATCAGCAAGCTTGTAAAACTGTACAAAAACCAATTGCAATGATTATTACTTGTTGTGATTCTAGGATTCTTGAGAATACAATGTTTGGTGGAAATGTAGGAGATTATTTTATTCATAGAAATATTGCTAACATTGTGCCTTCTAAAAATGATAAGGATAAAAATATACAAACATTATCTGCTATAGAATACGCATTAAAAGTACTGAAAATTCCTAACTTAATTATTTTAGGCCATTCAAATTGTGGTGGAGTTGAATATTCTTACAAAAAATTATTAGATAAAAAAAATATTAATGATTTTGAATACATAAATGAATGGACAAGTTGTTTACAAAATTCTTATAATAACATCTCCAATGATCTTCCAGAAACTGAAAAAATAACTTTTTTTGAGCAGGAGAATATAAAACAATCAATTAAAAATTTACGCGAATATGATTTTATAGATAAATTAATTAATGAAAATAAATTGAATGTAGTTGGTTTGTGGTATCAAATTAATTCTGGTTTAATAAAGTTTTTAGATAATAATAGCTTTATAGACTTAGATTAATTGTAAGTAAATTTAGTACTAGGAAATTTTTTAAGTTTAACTTCTCTATTATATTTCTTTACTACATTGCTAGCAACTTTATTAAAATTAAAATAATTTTTTACAAATTTTGGTTTTTTATCATTTGTAGTTAGATTTATTAAATCATCAAATACCAAAACTTGACCATCACAATATTTTGAAGCACCTATACCAATTGTAGGTATCGATATATTTTCTGTAATTAGTTTAGCTGTATCAGATGTAACACATTCTAACAACACTGCTTTAGCCCCAAGTGTTTCAGACTTTTTTGCTAACTCTAATAAATTTTGTTTTTCTTTATTAGTTTTTCCTAAAACTTTAATTTTATTAAAATTCTTATAACTTTGTGGTGTCACCCCTATATGAGAAATAACATTTAATTTTTTATCTACTAAGTGTTTTAAAACAACTAATTTTTTTTCGCTAATTTCTATCTTTAATAAATCAGGCTTACAGTGATTTAAAAGTATTTTAGCATTTTTATATGCATCAATTTTATTATCATATGTTTTATAGGGCATATCTAATACTTTTAAACTTTTCTTAATTGTTTTATTCACAGCTGCTCCATGATTTTTCATCATATCCATTGTAACTCCTTGAGTATTATTCATCCCATAGAGTGTTGAACCTATAGAGTCTCCAACTAGTATTAAATCAATTTTTCCATCTAAAATATTTGCAATTGATGGAGAGTATGCAGTTAAACAGCTTATCGGTTTAGAAAATCTTTTGTGTAAAATTTTAATTTTCTTCATTTTTAAATTTCAATTAAACTTTTATTAAGAATTAAACTTCTAATTTAAAATTCTTTATATCAACAATTTTATTTTCATAAAAATTATTAATTTTTCTGATTATTGATTCCGTATCCATTTTAATATCTTGATATTGTTCATCCGGTGTCATATGTTCAACAAAACGATCTGGAAAAATTAAATTTTTTATCACAACATTATCCTTTTTTGATCTTATATTATGGACATAATGTAAAATATGAGATGAAAATCCACCTATAGAACCTTCTTCTATAGTTAAAATATACTTATGATTATTTAATAAGTCATCTATTAATTGTGTGTCTAATGGTTTTGCAAATCTTGCATCTGCAATAGTAGGATAAATATTATTTTGATTAAGAAACTTACTAGCTTCAATACATTTTTCAAGTCTGGTTCCTAAATTTAAGATTGCGACATCATTACCTTCAATTAGAATATATCCCTTACCTATGCTGATATCTGTAGGTTGATTATTAAATAGTTCTTCTGATCCTGTTCCTCTTGGAAATCTAAAAGCAGATGGTGTGTCATTAATCTCACAAGATAACTCTATCATACTAGATAACTCTCTTTGGTTGCTAGGCGCCATAACTATAAAATTTGGTAATGTGGCTAAATAAGTAATATCAAATGAACCAGCATGAGTAGGGCCATCTGATCCTACTAAACCTGCTCTATCAATTGCAAATCTAACAGGTAATTTTTGAATAGCCACGTCATGTACGATTTGATCGTAAGCTCTTTGCAAAAAAGTTGAATAAATTGCAACAAAAGGTTTGAAACCCTCTGTCGCCAATCCTGCTGCCATTGTAACAGCATGTTGTTCAGCAATACCAACATCAAAAAATCTTTTTTCAAAATTTTGTTGGAATAATTTTAATCCTGTTCCAGACATCATAGCGGCTGTTATAGCTACAATTTTTTCATCATTTTCGGCAAGTTTTGATAATGTTTCACCAAAAACATTTGAATAGGATTTTAAATTTGTTTTTTTAACTGAGTTCCCAGTGTAAATATCAAACTTTTCAACTCCGTGAAATTTATCTTCTGATTTTTCTGCAGGACTATATCCTTTACCTTTTTTGGTTATACAATGAAGAAAAACTGGTTTATCAAATTTGTTATCTCTTATATTTTCTAGAATTGACACCATATCGTCTATATTGTGACCATCTATTGGGCCAAGATAATAAAAACCCAATTCCTCAAATAGAGTTCCACCAGTGATAAGTCCTTTAGAATATTCTTCTGTTCTATAAAGAGTCTTTGATAGATTTGATGGTAACGTTTTAGATATTTTTTTAATAATATTTCTCAAACTTGAGTAAGATTTAGATGATAGTAACCTAGTTAGATAAGTACTCATCGCACCAACTGGTTTGTCTATTGACATTTTGTTATCGTTTAAAATGACAATTAAACCTTTTTTGAGTGCACCTGCATTGTTTAATCCTTCAAAAGCTAAACCTGCACTTAATGCACCATCTCCAACAACACATATAACTTTTGAGTTATCTTTATTTATATCTTTTGCAACTTTAATTCCCAATCCTGCTGAAACTGCTGTTGAACTATGGGCTGTACCAAATGGATCATATTCACTTTCTGATCTTCTAACAAAACCATACAGACCGTCTTTTTTTCTGAGTGTCTCGATATTTTTTTTTCTACCTGTTATAATTTTGTGAGGATAAGCCTGGTGTCCAACGTCCCAAATTAATTTATCATGTGGTGTATTAAATACATAATGAATTGCTATAGTTAACTCAACAACTCCTAACCCAGCACCTAAATGACCACCAGTTTTTGAAACAGTCTCAATTGTTTTAGCTCTTAATTCTTCTGAGATTTGCTTTAGATCTTTTTTTTTAAACTCTCTTAAGTCAGATGGAAAATTAATTTTATCTAAAAGTTCATAATCCATAGTTTATTTTACTATTTTTGCCTAGATTTGATATTTTTATATCTAGAAAAAAATAAGAGTTTGTGGAAAGATTTTATAAAAGAATTTGTAATATTTAAGTTCTTTTCGCTAAAATTATTAAAGATAAATTTTAAAGTCAAAATCTCTAGACTTTTTAGAATATAAAAACTAATTATAATATTAATGTTTTACGAAGTAGATTCAAAAAATCTTGATAAACTTGCATATCTATCCATTAAAAGAGGAGTCGCACTTCAAAAAGGTCAAAACCTTTTAATAACAGCACCATTAGAATCTTTACCTTTAGTTAGAAAAATAGCTGAATATGCTTACAAAGAAGGAGCCGGACTTGTGACCCCACTTTTCAATGATTCTGATATTACATTATCTCGATTTAAATATGGAAATGATCAATCTTTCAATGTTGCAGCAAATTGGCTTTATAATGGGATGGGTGAAGCTTTTGATAACAATACAGCTAGAATGGCTATTGCTGGTGATGATCCCATGCTATTATCTGAAATTGATCCTGATAAAGTTTCGCGTTCAAATAAAGCTAATGCTGTTGCATATAAACCAGCTAGAGAAAGAATTACTGAATTTAAAATTAACTGGAATATAATTTCATGGCCAGGAAAAGCATGGGCAAAAAGAGTTTTCCCAGATCTTGATGATAGCGAAGCAATTAAAAAATTAGGAGATGCAATATTTCATGCTTCTAGAGTTAGCAATGATGATCCTGTAGCTGAATGGGACCAACATAATAAAAATTTAAGAGATAAAACAGATTGGCTAAATGCAAAAAATTTTCACTCTTTAAAATACTCTGGTCCTGGAACTTCTTTAACTGTAGGTCTTGCTGACGACCATGAGTGGATGGGAGGTGCGTCAGAAGCCCAAAATGGTATTATTTGTAATCCAAATATCCCATCTGAAGAAGTATTCACTACTCCTCATTCTAGTCGTGTTAGCGGTGAAGTTTGCTCAACCAAACCTCTATCGTATCAAGGAACACTAATTGAAGATATTAATGTTCGCTTTGAAGAAGGTAAAATTGTTGATGCAAAATCTTCTAAAGGACAAGATGTTTTATTAAAAGTTCTCGATTCAGATGAGGGCTCAAGAAGACTTGGTGAAGTAGCCTTAGTTCCAAATAGTTCACCTATCTCGCAATTAGGAATAACTTTCTATAACACTTTATTTGACGAGAATGCTGCTTCTCATATAGCTCTGGGTCAATGTTATTCAAAATGTTTCAAATCAAAAAAAGACTTATCAAAAGATGAAATCACTCAAAGAGGTGGTAATTCAAGTATGATACACATTGATTGGATGATTGGCTCAGGTAAAATTGATGTTGACGGTGTTGATAAGAATGGAGCTGTAACGCCAATATTTAAAAAAGGAGAATGGTGTAACTAATTCTACTATTCTTTTAAATAAGGTCCAAAGCTAAGATCTAAACCTACACCAACTCTAGCTAATGAATAAATAATAACTAAGAAAAAAATTACTATAATTAAGTTTCGTATAATTTTTTTTTCATCCATAAAATTATGCTGTTTGTATATTTGTATTAGATAATGGTTTTTCTCTGATTGGTAAATGGATTATTGCAGAAAAGGCACCTACTCCTATACCAACCCACCATACAATGTCATAACTTCCATAGATATCATAAAATAGACCACCTAGCCAAACACCTACAAAAGATCCTAGCTGATGAGAAAAAAATACAATGCCATATAATGTACCCATAAATTTTAATCCATAAATATGGCCTATAATTCCTGAAGTTAAAGGAACTGTTGCTAACCATAAAGCACCCATAACTATTGAAAATATTGCAATAGATGTTGGTGTAATAGGTAGTAAGATAAATAAAATTGCCGCAACAGTCCTCCCGGTATAAATTAAAGATAAAAGATATTTTTTATAATGTCTCTCTCCTAAAGCGCCGGCAATCAAACAACCAATTATATTAAATAAACCTATAAGAGCCATAGATAATGCCCCTAAACCTTCAACAGAACTACAAAGCAAGCTTATTAAACTTCCTTCTATTATTGGACTACTAGATTCAACAATAAATGCTGGAAAATGTGCAGTGATAAATGCTAACTGAAAGCCGCAAGAAAAAAAACCAAAGAACAACATTGAGTATGTTGGATCTTTTAATGCAACAAATACAGCATTAGTAATTTTTTCATTTTCATTATTAATATTTGTATTTGATAGTTCTATTTTTAAAATTGGAACAAGGATCAGGGTTATTAATAATATAATTGAAAAGATTTCAAACACTGAAGACCAAGGTAAAAATGATAATAGAGTAGAAGCAAGCGGTGGACCAACCACTTGTCCAGCTGATCCTGCAGCAGTTGTAATGCCTAGTGCTAAAGATCTTTTTTCTGGAGACGTGGCTCTTCCAACTACTGCTAAAATTGGACCAAAACCACTACCAGCTATCCCAAAACCAATTAATAGGTTTAAAGTTTGATGCGCCTCTGGAGTTGTAGCAGTACTACTTATGAAAATTCCAATTGCATAGAGAATTAAGCCTAGCGCTATTGCTTTTCTATCACCATACTTTTCAGCAAAAGCACTAAATAGTGGAGTGCCTACACCCCAAGCTAAATTTTGAATAGCAATAGCAAGAGAAAATTCTGAACGGTTCCATAAAAAATCAGACGCAATAGGAATTTGAAATAGGCCAAATGTTGAACGAATTGCAAAACTAATTAAAAGAATTAAACTTCCTCCAATTAGAATAGGAGTAAATACAGAATTAATTCTCTCATCTTTCATATTTTATTAGATAACAGGAAGAATTTTTATTTCTAGAATTTTTATTATTATTAAATCGTATTATTTAATTCTGTCTTTTCGTTTTCTTCTTTTTCAGGAACAACATATGCAACAGCACAATGATCTAAACAATAAGGCTTATCTTCAAATCTATCTTTACCACAAAAACTAAAGTCAGCTTCATCAGGATGACCTTCAGGCCATTCACAACCTCTCTTTGGAGCAGCTGTAAATATATTTTTAACTGCCGGTTGGAAAACAGCAGGCTCTGTAGAGACAATCTCTGGTTCTTTGGTGCTTTCAAAATTTAATTTTGGCATTACTGGAGATCTAGCTTTTTTTCTATCAGGCTTAACAGCTGTTCTTCTTATAGGTGATGGTCTTCTCTCGAGTCCAATTCTATGAGCTTTTCCAACCACTGCGTTTTTGGTGAAACCTAATAATTTTCCAATTTGTGCTGTTGGTAGACCTTGGTCCCATAAATCTCTAAGTTTTGCTACATTATTATCATCCCAAGGCATAGTCTATCTCCATTACTACATTTAGTAGTTTAAAGAAGGTTTAATATACTAAATATATGTATTAAAAAAGATAAAACTGCAAATTTTTAAAAAAAATCAATGATTTCCAGCAATTTTTTTATATACATGTGAATAGAAATGAAAGAATTAAGAGATCTAGACTGTAAAAATAAAAAAATAATTATTCGAGTTGATTTAAACGTACCAGTTTTGGAAGGTACAATTACAGATCATTCAAGAATTCATGCTATATTACCAACACTAGAAAAACTAATTAAAAATAAAAATAAGATATTCCTAATTGCTCATTTTGGCCGGCCTAAAGGTCAAGTTAATAAAAAATATTCCATTGAGTTTTTATGTTCAGAATTAAAAAAATTTTTAAATTTAAACACAATTCATTTTTTAGCTAACTGTGAAAAAAAAATAATTGAAACAAAAATTGCTGAAATGGACTTGGGGGAAATTTGTCTACTAGAAAATATTCGTTTTAATGCTGAAGAAGAAAAAAATGATCTTAATTTTTCAAAATTATTAGCTTCTAGTTTTGACATATATATTAATGACGCGTTTTCTGCATCTCATCGTAATCATGCATCTATAGTAGGTATTACTAAATACTTACCTTCGTACGCTGGATTAAGTTTCTCAAAAGAAATTGAAAATTTAGATAAATTTTTAGAAAATTCAGAAAAACCAAATCTAGCCATTATAGGTGGTTCTAAGGTTTCAACAAAAATAAAAGTTTTAGAAAATATAGTTGAAATTTTTGACTCTTTAGTGATTGGTGGAGCTATGGCTAATACCTTTTTGCTATCAAATAATTATAACGTTGGCTCTTCTCTAGTAGAAAATGATTTTATTGAACTATCAAAAAAGATACAAAAAAAAGCAGATTCAAAAAATTGCAAAATACTTTTACCGATTGATGCTGTTTGCTCAAAAACAATAGAAGATAGAGTAAATGTTAAGACTTACTCAATAAATAATATTCCAAATGACCAAATGATATTAGATGTTGGTGAACAAACTACAAAATTAATTTCAGATGAAATATTAAAATCTAAATCAATTTTATGGAATGGGCCTTTAGGCGCATTTGAGTATAGTCCATTTGATAAAAGTACTATTTCAGTTGCAAATATCATACAAAATTATTCAGGTAAATCTCAATTAGATGCTCTAGCCGGTGGGGGAGATACACTTGCAGCAATAAAAAAAGCTAAAGCCAATGATGCATTTAAATATTTATCTACAGCTGGGGGAGCATTTTTAGAGTGGCTTGAGGGAAATAAATCACCAGGATTTATAGCATTAAGAGAAAATAATTTTTAACTTAATCTTCAATTTGATATTTTTTAATTAAGGGAAATTGTGTCATTGTAAAAATAAACGTAATTGGCAAAATACCAAAAACTTTAAAATTTACCCAAACATCAGTACTTTGTGTTCTCCAAACAATTTCATTTAAAACAGCAAGTGCAACAAAAAAAGCAATCCACCTTTGAGTCAATATTCTCCATCCATCCTCTTCTAGTTTAAGTGCAGCACCTAAAAGATACTTTAAAAGGGGTTTTTTAACAATCACTCCTCCATATAAAATTAATGCAAAGACCATATTTATTATTGTTGGTTTCATTTTAATAAAAATTTCATTGTCAAAATAAATTGTTAGACCTCCAAATATTAATACAATCGCAGCTCCAAGAGTTGGCATAATGGGTATTTTTTTCTCAAGTATATATGAAATGATTACTGAAATTACAGTTGCAATCATTAGAGGAAGTATTGCTTCTTGAAGACCATTTCTTGTATAAAAAATAAAGAATACAGCAAGCGGTCCTATATCAATTAATAATTTATAAACTGACTTCATTTTTGTTCTTCTAGATTTAAAATAGACCTAGCAAAGTTTTGAGAATTAAAGATTACAAGGTCCTCAATACTTTCTCCAAGACCAACATAACTTATAGGGATTTCAAATTTATTTGCAATTGAAATTAATGCTCCGCCTTTTGCTGTTCCATCCAATTTAGTTATTATAAGACTTGATACATCAAGTTCATTTCCAAAGATTTCCACTTGCTTAATCATGTTCGAACCATTCGTTCCATCTAAAACTAACACAGTTTCAATATTAAAAGAGGAATTAACTTTTGAGATAACATTCTTCAATTTAATTAGCTGATTAATGAGATTAGTATTATTTGATAATCTTCCAGCAGTATCTATAAGTAAAAAATCATAATTTTCTTTCCCAAATTCTTCAGTTGCCTGATACGCTACGCTTGCTGGATCTTGATTACTTTTTCCAGCAATAAAATCATTATTGTTTTTTTTCGCCCAATTTTCCAACTGATCAACAGCTGCTGCCCTAAATGTATCACAAGCCGCAATCAGAATTTTTTTATTTGATAAAATTTTATTTGCAATTTTACCAATAGTGGTTGTCTTTCCACTTCCGTTTACCCCAACAAAAATTAATATTTTTTTTTCATCATTTTTTTCATTTATCAGAACATGTTCTCTTGGCATTAATATACTTTCTATATTTTGAGCTAAGATTTCTAGAACATTTTTTATTCCATCATCATTTGAAATTTTTATTTTTTTTATAGAATCTATTAGCTGATTTACAACATCCAAACTAATATCAGATGAAATAAGAAGATTTTCTAATTCTTCTAAAGTTAAATCATCTATTTTTTTGTTTTTTAAAATCTTTACAATATTAAAAGAAAGTATATTTGAGGTTTTACTTAACTTATCTTTAAATATTGAGAACAAACTCATGCTATTCTTGCTAATAACGTATCATTTTCTACGCCTGTGTATATACAGGAAATTATATTTCCTTCTTTAAACTCTTCTTCAAGTTTTACTTTTAAAAAATGTTGATCTTTTCCAAGTGAAAAATTTTCTTTTCTACTTTCAATTAAAATTTGTTCCTTCTTTCCAATATTTTTTTTTAAATGTTGTTTTAATTTTTCAATACCTTTTTCTCTAAGTTTTCTTGCTCTATCTTTGATAATATTTTTTTGAACTTGAGGCATTCTAGATGCAGGAGTGTTTTCTCGCGGTGAATAAGGAAAAATATGAAGATGAGTTAAATTACACTCATCAACTAGTTTAATTGAATCTTGAAACATTGTTTCTGTCTCTGTTGGAAAACCGGCAATTATATCAGCACCAAATGTTGCATCTTTTCTAATAGATAAAACTTTCTTACAAAAATTAATTGCCATTTCCCTTGAATGTCTTCTTTTCATTCTTTTCAAAATTAAATTATTTCCAGCTTGTAAACTTATATGAAAATGAGGCATCAATCTTTCGTCCTTTAAAACATCCCAAAAATCTTCGTCTATTTCAGCGCAGTCAATTGAAGACAAACGCAGCTGTCTTAACTCAGGTACTAATTTTAGAATTCTTTTAATTAAATTAGAAAAAGTAGGTTTTGCTGGAAGATCTTTTCCATAATCAGTTATATCTACTCCTGTTAAGACTACTTCATTATATCCATTGCTAACAATTTTTTTTATTTTATTTACTATCTCTCCAGCAGGTACACTTCTATTATTACCCCTGCCAAATGGAATAATACAAAAAGTACAGCGATGGTTACAACCTTGTTGTATTTCAATATAAGCTCTCGATTTTCCTTCAAATTTTTCAATTGAATTAGGTACTGTTTTACTTTCTTCTAATATATTTCCTACTTTAAGATTTTTAGACTGATCGATATTTTTCCATGTTAAAGTTTCTAATTTTTCTGTGTTCCCAATTACTGAGTCTACTTCTTTTAAATCTTTATATTTTAATGGATTGATTTGAGCCGCACATCCTGTAACTACTATTTTATTATTAGGAAAATTTTTTTTTGCCTTTCTAATTTCATAAAAAACTTTTTTCTCAGCTTCTTCAGTTACTGCACATGAGTTTATGACTGTAAAATTTTTTAAATTATTTGTATTAAGATGGTTTTTAATAATTTCTCCTTCATAAATATTCAATCTACAACCTAGATTGACTACGTAGTTTTTATTTTTCATAAATTATATTTCTAAACTACCCCGATAACTTATTTCTGCAGGTCCTGTCATAATAGATTCATCATTAATTATATTTATGTGCAGTGAACCTTTTTCAAGTTTCACTTCAGCGTTATTTTCAATCAATCCTTTTCTCCACGCCGCATATACAGCCGCACAGGCACCACTACCACAAGCTAACGTGATTCCAACTCCACGTTCCCAAACTCTCATTTCAATTAAATTTGAATTAATAACTTCGACTATTTCAACATTAGTTTTTTTGGGAAAGAGCTCATGATTTTCTATTCTAGGACCTATACTTTCAAGATCTGTATCTTTGATTGATTTTCCAAAAAAAACTACATGTGGATTACCTACATTAACAGCAACTCCATTACTATATCCATCAATTGAAATTGGTATACTCATTGTATCGACTTCTTTACTTAAAGGAATTTTATCCCAAGTATTTTTTATTGAACCCATGTTGACACTTATATTGTTATCTATTTTTTTTGATTCTAATATGCCTGCATCAGATTGAATTTTTAAAATTTCTTTATTTGAATCTTCATCAAATAGTATTTTTGCCACGCAGCGTGTTCCATTACCACAAGCTTCGGCTCTATCACCACCAGGATTAAAAATTTCAATTTCAGCATCAGCAATTTGATTACTTGTATTATTAATTGTGATTAATTGATCACACCCTGCCCCAGTTCTTCTGTCACTGAGTTTTTTAATAATATCTTCAGTAATTGCGATATTGTTAGACCTTTTATCTATGATAACAAAATCATTCCCAAGTCCATGCATCTTTATAAAGTCTACTTTTTGCATATTTGTTTTATAACCTAATTTATCGATAAATCTCAGTAAATATGGGAAATTTAAGAATACTTGACTTTCAATTATTCAGCTAATAGAGGGTCACCAACAAATCCTATATTTGTAAACGAATTGAGCTTGTTACAATTGTGATAGGTACTCTAGCCCACGAGTTTCGTGCCCTGGAGTTAAAAGGCTATTGGAGATTTATGTTTGATACACTGAACACAAAATTTGAAAAAATTGCTCAAAGTATTCGGGGTAAGGCTGTTATATCAGAAACAGATCTTGAAGTTACATTACGTGAAATTAGAATTGCTCTCTTAGAGGCAGATGTTTCCTTAGTTGTAGTAAAAGAATTTATAAATTCCATCAAGTCAAACATTTTAGGAAAAGAAACTCTCAAATCTGTTAAGCCAGATCAAATGATCATAAAGCTTGTGCAAGATGAGCTTGTAAAAATTCTTGGATCAGAAAATAAATCTCTAAATTTATCTTCTTCTCAATTAACTAAAATATTATTTTGTGGATTACAAGGATCCGGGAAAACAACATCAATTGCCAAACTTTCCTATTTGTTAAAGAAATCTTCAAAGAAAAAAATTTTACTAGCATCAGCAGACATTTATCGACCAGCAGCACAAGAACAATTAAAAGTATTAGCTGAAGAAACCGGCTCAGATTTCTTTAATCACAATCTATCATCAGCCAGTAAGATTGTTGATGATTCCATAGACTATGCTCAAAAAAATTTATTTGATATTCTTATTTTAGATACTGCTGGACGACAAGTTGTAGATAAAAAGTTAATGAGTGAATTAATAGAAATTGAAAATAAGTTTAAACCTGACGAAACATTATTAGTAGCAGATGCTCTAACAGGACAAGATGCTGCAAATGTAGCTAAAAGTTTTAGTGATGCAATAAATATTACTGGATCAATTTTAACTCGAATAGATGGTGATAGTAGAGGTGGTGCAGCACTATCAATTAAATCGATAACAAACTCTCCTATAAAATTTATAGGACTAGGTGAAAAAGTAGAAAATTTTGAACCTTTCCATCCTGAAAGAATTGCACAAAGAATTTTAGGTATGGGAGATATTGTATCTCTCGTCGAAAAGGCTGCTGAAAATATTGATAAAGAAGAAATGGAAGATATGGCAAAAAAGATCGCTAAAGGAAAATTTGATCTTGAAGATTTTGCCAATCAATTAAAGCAAATGGGTAAAATGGGTGGAGTCTCCGGTTTACTTTCTATGATGCCAGGTGTTTCAAAGGCACAGAAGTTAATGGCAGAAAATAAAATTTCTAACTCAATGATTGATAAACAAATAGCTATAATCAGTTCAATGACAAAAAAAGAAAGGGCTGATCCAGATATTATAAAGGCTTCACGTAAAATTAGAATTTCAAAAGGATCTGGAACAAAAGTTCAAGACGTTAACAGGTTATTAAAACAGTTTCTCCAATCACAAAAAATGATGAAGAGAATGAAATCAATGGGCAAAGGAGGAATTCCCAGTGATTTAATGCAAAAATTACAAGGAAATCTTCCTCCAAACATAAATTAGAAAGGAAATAAAATGCCAGTAAGAATAAGATTATCAAGAGGTGGTGCAAAGAAAAGACCATTTTATAGAATAGTAGTTGCTGATTCTAGAAGAGCTAGAGATGGAAAATTTATAGATCAAATCGGAACTTATAACCCAATGCTTCCAAAGGATAGCGCTGATAGAATTAAAATGGATTTAGACAAAGCTAAGGAATGGATTGCAAAAGGAGCAAAACCATCAGATAGAATTTCTATTTTTCTTAGCAATCTTGGTGTGATGGAAAAACCAGTTATTACTGAAAAAACAAAAAAACATCTACCTAAGAAAAAAGCACAGGAACGTTTGGCTGCTGCTAAAGAAAAAGAAGAAGCTGCGAAAGCTGCAGCAGAAGAACCAAAAGCAGAAGAAGCAGAAGCTAAGCCAGCTGAAGATG
>CACESS010000009.1 GCA_902562275.1 uncultured Alphaproteobacteria bacterium | reverse complement strand
TTTTATTCATATTTTTAAAAATTATCTTTGCTTTACCATGAAGCTTTATAAACGGTTTACCATATTGGTTATTTCCTACTTCAATATCTTTCCAAAATACACCTCTGGCCAAACCTGTACCTAAAGCTTTAGCGCAAGCTTCTTTCGCAGCATATCTTTTTGCATATGATTCTACTGAATTTAATCTTTTTTCTGATCTTTCTATCTCAGAAATACTAAAACATCTTTTTTTAAATCTATTACCATATTTGTCTATTACTCTTCTTATTCTATTAATATCAATAATATCTATTCCATTACCAAGAATCATATTTAACCTTTTAATCTCTCTAAAGATGATACTTCTTTTTCCATTCTTAACGCCGCAATTATATTCTGTAGATGATTAGCGTCTCTAACCTCAATGTCTATTATAATCTCAAAAAAATCAGACTTCCTTACTGAAAAAAGAATATTTGAAATATTACCATTATTTTTCGCAATAACAGTAGTAACCTTTCCAAGACTTCCAGGCTTATTAAATAATACAACAACAATTCTTGCATTTGATACAGTTTCTAAATTATTTTGATTATCCCAAGAGACATTTAACCACCTATCAGGTACATCTTGGTAAGAAGTAAGAGTGTTGCAGTCAAGTGTATGGACAGCAACTCCAATTCCAGCGGTTACGATGCCTACAATACTGTCTCCTTTTAATGGAGAACAACATCCAGCCAAATGATAAGACATACCAGCAGTCAATCCTTTTAATTTTATTGGATTTGGATTATTTTTGTTAAATTTAGAAACTGGGATATAATTATACTCAGGATAAATTTTCTTAATTATTGAGAGTGCCGTTATTTCTCCTGAGCCTATTGAGGCGTATAAATCATCAATTGATTTATATTTAAAATTATCAAGAATTTTTTTTTTAATATTTTTATTAAATTCATAATTTTCTTTTTGAAAATAATTTATTAAAATTTCTCTACCAAAAATTATGTGCTCGTCCCTCTTTTTGTATCTAGATAATCTTCTTAACTGGGATTTGACTTTTGTTGTTACCGCAAATCTTTGCCATAAAGGTGATGGCTGCGAAGATTCTGATGTAAGTATTTCTATCTGATCACCATTTTTTAAAATTGTTTTTAATGGTTGAAGTTTATCATTAATTTTAGCTGCAACACATTTATCACCTATTTGACTATGTATAGCATAAGCAAAATCTACAGGAGTGGCATTTTTAGGTAACTCTAAAAGATCCCCTTTTGGGGTAAATACAAAAATATCATTTTGAAATACTTTTAATTTTGAATTTTGAATTAACTCGTCTTGAGATACTGAAGAGTTCATTGAATCGACCAAATCATAAACCCACTTATATTCTTTAGCATCTTTTTCTTTTATTTTTTTTGGGTCTTTATATTTCCAATGTGAAGCAACACCAAAATCTGCAATTTGTTCCATAATGTTTGATCTAAATTGAATTTCAATTTTTTTATTTTTTGGACCCATCACTGATGTATGAAGTGCTCTATATCCATTTGATTTAGGAGCTGATATAAAATCTTTAAATCTTCCTTGGATGTATGGATATTGTCTGTGAATTATTCCCAAGCATCTATAACATTCTCTAGTAGAGTTAGTTATAACTCTAAAAGCCATTACGTCTGAAAGTTGTTCGAAAGAAATATTTTTATTTTTAATTTTATTCCATATTGAATAAGGAGACTTAATTCTACCCTCTACTTTACAAAATAAATCCTCTTGAAAAAAAATATTTTTTAATTCGTATCGAATTTCGTCAACAATATTATCATCTTTAGATTTTAAATATTCCAATCTTTCAATTATTGTTTTTTTTGCATCTGGATTAATAACTTCAAATGAAATGTCTTCTAATTCATCTTGCCATTCCTTCATGCCCAATCTTTGAGCTAGAGGTGCAAATACTTCAATTGTCTCCAAGGCAATTTTAGATTTTTTATTTTCATCTTTAATATATTTAATAGTCCTCATATTATGCAATCTATCAGCTAACTTAACTAAAATTACCCTGAGATCTTTTGTAGTTGCTAGAATTAATTTTTTATAATTTTCTCCAAATTTTTGATTTTTTACTTTTAATGAATATTTGTTTATTTTTGTTAGTCCCTCAACAAGCTCAACTATTTCATTCCCAAAATTTTTATTAATTTCTTCTATATTTAAATTTGTATCTTCTAGTGTATCATGAAGAAGGCCGGCAACTATTGAGTCGGCATCTAATTTTATTGAAGTTAATATTTTTGCAACTTCTAATGGATGTATTATAAATGGATCTCCTGATTTTCTAAGTTGATTACTATGAGCTTCCTCACTTAATTTAAGAGCATGTCTTACCTTTTCTTTTTCTTCTGATGTAAGATACGATGTAATAAGTTCTAATTCTTTGTGAATTTCTTTAGCCATAAATAATTTTTAAATTATTTAATTTAAATTAATTTTAACTTTATTAAAGAGTTTGTGATTCATCTTGATCTGATGAATTTTCTAGATTATTTTTTGATTCTTCAATTATAGTTTCCACTTCTTCTTTAGGTTTTTCTTCATTTTCATGATTATCCCGTGAGTCATTAAGGTCTTTCTCATTAGACAGTAGTTCACTTTCTTCTGACTGATCTTCAACACTAATATCTTCTATTTCGTCTAAATCTTCATCTTCACTAAAAGTATTAGTTTGGTACTCTTCAATTAAATCATTTTTTAACTGCTCAGATGTTAGGGTTTCTTCTGCAATTTCTCTGAGTGCAATTACAGTATTTTTATCGTTATCAGTTTCTACCGTTGGATTCTCACCTGAATATAATTTTCTTGCTCTATTAGAGGCAACTAAAACTAGTTCAAATCTACTCGGAAATTTATCAATACAATCTTCAACTGTAATTCTTGCCATAAGGGCTTATAGTGATCAATTTTAAAAAGTAAATAGTTAATTAATTTTAAGCATTCTTTGTTTTTTTATATTCCAATCTCTTTCTTTAATTGACTCCCTTTTATCTATTTTTTTCTTACCTTTTGCAATTCCACAAGATAATTTTGCAAATCCTTTATCGGAAAAATAAAGAGATAATGGAATTATTGTAAATCCACCCTGTTTTATTGATCCAGATATTTTATTAAATTCTTTTCTAGTAACTAATAATTTTCTATTTCTGTTTGGGTCATAATTATTATCAGTTGAATTTTCATATTTTTTTATAAAAGAATTTGATAGCCATAATTCACCATGTCGCTCAATGATATATGAACCTCTAATAGATCCAGTATTAATTCGTAAAGATTTGACTTCAGACCCTGTTAATACAATCCCAGCTTCTATTTTATTTGAAATTGTAAAATTATAATTAGCTCTATTATTAGCTGCAATTATTTTCATTTATAAAAGTTGTAATTCTTGGAGACAACTTTTAACTAGTTCTTTTGTATGATCTTTAATTGATGTTAATGGAAGTCTTGTATTTTCTTTACATAATCCTAGTAATGAAGCGGCATATTTTACTGGCCCAGGACTAGATTCTATAAATAGCGTATTATGAAGAGATGCTAATTTAAGATTAATTTCTTGAGCCTTAGAAAGATTACCCTCTTGCCATTTTAAATGCATTTCCGCACATAACTTTGGAGCCACATTAGCTGTAACTGATATGCAACCATGTCCACCCTGAGCTAAATATGCAAGAGCGGTTCCATCTTCGCCAGATAAATAGCAAAAATCATTTTGCATTTTTTTTCTTGTAAGTAATGGTCTAAACAAATCGTTAGTTGCATCTTTAACCCCAACAATATTTTGAATTTTTGATAACTGAATCATAGTGTCTATAGACATATCAACAATCGATCTGCCTGGTATGTTATAAATAATTATTGGAATTTTGGTTTTACTAGCAATTAATTTAAAATGCTCATACAAACCTGATTGTGTTGGTTTATTGTAATAAGGAGTAACAATTAAGGCAGCATCAGCTCCAGAATTTTCGGCATGGTTTGTATATTCTATAGCCTCTAAAGTATTGTTTGAGCCAGTACCTGCTATAATTGGAACTCTTTTGTCAGCAATTCTAATTGTTTCCTCAATTATTTTTTTATGTTCATCATGAGACAAAGTCGGAGACTCGCCAGTTGTACCACAAGGAACAAGTCCGTGAGATCCATTGTCAATTAAATAATTTAATACCTTTAATAATGATTCATAATCTACCTTATCTCCATCAAATGGAGTAATCACGGCTGGTATACTTCCTTTAAACATTATATGTGGCGGAGAGAGAGGGATTCGAACCCTCGGAAAGAATTACTTCCTTCGCAGGTTTAGCAAACCTGTGGTTTAAGCCACTCACCCATCTCTCCTGTTGTTTATTCAATGTCGATATCTCCTATATCAATTTCATTTAATCAGTTAAACTAATAAATTTTACATTACAACTTATCAAATTATAGAGAACAATATCATGAGATTAAATGGGATAATAGTCAAAAGTTATACATAAAGGCGTAACAAAAGCAAACCAAGTATTTTGTTTAAATTCTGAACATAAATTATCAGATTTATTATATAAAATTAATTCTTTCAAAAAACCAATATAATCCAATACTAGATATTAATATAGATGATGGAACTTGAAAAAATATTCTATAATTTTTATTTTTTGCAAAATTTAAAGCAACCAATAAATATAGAACCAAAACTATAGATATTTGGGCAACTTCAATACCAAGATTAAACGAGAGGAGATTTATTAATAAATCACTACTCCTATATCCTATATCACTTAAAACTAATGCAAATCCTAAACCATGAAGTAATCCAAAAAACAAAATTACAAGATATCTTAAATATTCTTTTATATATTTTTTAAAAATATTTTCTAATCCTATATAAACTATTGAAAGTGCAATGATAGGTTCAACAATTTGAGGATTGATTCTTATTAAAGATAAAGAAACAAATATGAGAGTAATTGAATGAGCAATAGTAAATATAGTAATTTGAGAAATTAATTTTTTTAAAGATGATGAAAATAAAAAAAGTCCAAATATGAACAAAATATGATCTAATCCTTTTGGAATTATATGTTGAATTCCTAGTAAAAAAAATTTTGCAAAACTATTAAATGTTTTACTAAAATTCTTTTCCTTAAATGAAAACTGACTTGATTCAATTCCTGATTGTAAATATTCTGTAACTAATTCATCTTCTAATTTGTTACTATTATTCTCTCTTAAAATAATTGGGCCATAGTTTTTAATCCACCTAAATGTAAATTGTTCAGAATTTTCGTCCAATAAAACTCTAAAATAGACATGCGTATCTCTACTTATTTCAAAATTTTTTATATCTTCAACTTCAGTTTTAATTAAATTTACTTTCTTTGTTTCATTATTAATTTTAATATCAATATTAGAACTTATTTTACTCCAAGAATTTTGAAACATTTTTTCAAGGTCTTTTTTGCTTAAAATTCTAAATTTATCATAAATTTCACTTAGTGATGAAGAGTCTGTATTAGAAACACTAGATGCATCAATATTAGATAATATCAATTCTGCGTTCAATCTTATTTTAAAATTCAAATAACTTTCATCATACGTAAAATCTGCAATAGATGGCTTGATTTCATGGCTAATAGAGGATGATGAAAATAAATTTACTAAAACAACAAGAATTAAAAATAGATATAATTTTACAATTTTAATATAAGAGAACATAATGAAATTTTATATAAAAAGATTAATATTTATTATTATATTATCTTCAATATCTAATATCTCTTTGAGTCATGAATTTTGGATTGATCCAAAAAATTATCACTTATCAAATGATGAAAAGGCTATAGCTAACATATTCATAGGAGAAAACTTTGAAGGTTCACCAATACCATTTACTAAAGAATATTTTAAAATTTCATTCCTTCATTCTAAAGATGGTAAATCTAAAATTAAAGGTAGATTAGGTGATATTCCTGCCCTTAATATTAAAAAAATGTCTAAAGGTTTAAATGTAATACAGATTGAATCAGTAACTAAATATGTTGAATATCAAAAATTAGTAAAATTTGAAATATTTACAAGAGAAAAAGGATATCCAAATTTAGCTCAAAAACATAAAGAAAATAACTATCCAGAAAATTTTTTTGAAAGTTATAAAAGATATGCAAAATCATTAATTAGCGTGGAAAATTTTGATGGTAAAGATATCGACACAAATATGGACTTTGAATTAATTTTTTTAGACAATCCTCTTAAAAATTTAAATGAAAGTAAAAGAATTCTATTAGAATATAAAAATAAAATACTAGCTGATCATAAGGTTTCTATTATGAGTTTAAATAATGGTTATTTTAGAAAAGAATTTGTGAGAACAAACGAGGGTGGATATTTTGATTATCTCTTTAAAAAAAATACAAAATATCTAATTGAAAGTGTTGTTATAATTGATGGCACTAATAAGAAAAAAGATAATTATGCTAAATGGCATTCTTTGTGGGCTTCTTATACATTAAAAACTCCCAATATATGATTTAAGAGTGTTGAATTTCTATTAAAAATTTTATGAATAATTATAATATTAAAGATAAATAAAAATGACTATTACAAATATAATAAAAGATTTTTTTGAAGGAAAAATAAAACTCTGGAAATCCTATTGGTTAGTTGGTGAACTACTAAATGGTATTGTTTTGCTTATTATATTTAATCTTGAAATTTATTATTTTAATACAGATAGCTCTGTTTCCCAAATACCATTTTTAGATTTTACTAATCTTGCCCTAATCTCAAAAATTTTTATTTTTATTTGGACAATATTTATTTCTATTGGAATTTGGAGGGCAGCAGAAAATTACAAAGGAAGTATTATTTGGATAGTTTTAACATTTATAATTGTTGCTTATAGATGCTATTCTTTACGTTTAATTTTTTTTAATTAATTTTTGCTTTAAAATATCATTTAACATTTTTGGATTAGCTTTTCCTTTAGTTAATTTCATAGCTTGGCCAACAAAGAAACCTAATAGCTTATCTTTACCAGCAAGGTACTGTTCGACCATTTTTGAATTTTCTGCAATGACCTCATCAATAACTTTTGCTATTTCACCCTGATCTGTAACTTGTTGCAAACCCTTTTCATCTACGATTTGTCTAGCTGTTTTTCCTGAAGAAAACATATCTTCCAATACATCTTTTGCAATTTTTCCTGAAATTTCATTTGTAGAAATTAACTTTATAAGTTGTCCCAAGTTTTCAGGTGATATTGGAGAGTTATTTAAATCTTGATTATTTTTGTTTAATAATGAAAACAATTCAGAAGTAATCCAATTTACAACTATTTTTGCATGATTTTTTAATTCTGAATCTGAATTAATTGTTTCATTAAAATAATCAGATGTTTGTTTCTCTGCAGTTAATACTGAGGCATCATAATTAGACAATTTATAAGTCTCAATAAATTTATTCTTAAGCTCATCTGGAAGCTCTGGTATTGATGATTTAATTTTTCCTATTTCTTCTTTAGAAATTTCTAGTGGTAATAAATCTGGATCAGGAAAGTATCTATAGTCATGAGCTTCTTCTTTATTTCTCATGGGTCTAGTTTTGCAAGTAGATGTATTAAAGAGCATTGTGTTTTGCTCAATAGAACCTCCAGACTCTAATATTTCTATTTGTCTTTTTGCTTCATAATTAATAGCCTGCTTAATAAACTTTATAGAGTTTAAGTTTTTAATTTCACATCGAGTTCCATATTCATCACCAGGTTTTCTTACTGAAATATTTACATCTGCTCTTAAAGAGCCCTCTTGCATATTTCCATCACATGTATCTAAATACATTAAAATTGATCTGATTTTGGATATATACATTCCTGCTTCATCAGGCGTTCTAATGTCAGGCTCACTAACAATTTCCATTAAAGCAACACCAGATCTATTAAGATCTACATATGTTTTTGAAGGATTTTGATCGTGTAAACTTTTACCAGCATCTTGTTCTAAATGTAATCTTACAATTCTAATATCTTTTGATGTTCCGTCTTTAAAATCAATTGTAACTTTTCCTTCTCCAACTATTGGATATTTATACTGACTAATTTGATATCCTTGTGGAAGATCAGCATAAAAGTAATTTTTTCTATCAAAGACAGAATAATTATTAATTTTAGCATTTAAACCGACTCCAGTTTTTATTGCCTGCTCCACGCAATACTTATTAATTACTGGCAACATTCCTGGCATAGCAGCATCGACTAAAGACACTTGACTATTTGGTGATGAGCCAAATTTTGTTGATGATGAAGAAAATAATTTAGAATTTGATTTTACTTGAGCATGTATTTCAAGACCGATTACCATCTCCCAATCATGCTTTTCACCTTTTATTAAATTATTCATATGATCTTTCTAGAGATACAGCAGCATTAAAAACTTGTTGTTCATCAAAGTGTTTTCCTAATATTTGAATACCTAGTGGTAAATTATTTTTATCTTTCCCAAAGGGAATGGAAATACCTGGTAGGCCAGCTAAAGAAGCAGGAACCGTAAACACATCATTTAAATACATTTTTATAGGATCATTTTGTTTTTCATTTAAGGGAAATGCAGCACTTGGCGCAGTAGGAGTAACTATAAAATCACACTCTTTAAAAGCTTTATTAAAATCATCGGCTATTAATTTTCTTACTTTTTGTGCCTTAAGATAATATGCATCATAATACCCAGCGGATAAAACGTATGTTCCTATTAAAATTCTTCTTTTTACTTCTCTTCCAAAACCTTGAGCTCTTGTATTTTCATACATTTCATCAAGAGAATCAATTTCATCAGATCTAAAACCATATTTTACTCCATCATAACGAGCTAAATTTGAGGAAGCTTCAGCAGGAGCAATTATATAATAAGTAGGAAGTGCATATTTAGTATGAGGAAGTGAAATATTTTTAATTTTAACACCTTTTTTTTCTAAAACCTTTATAGCATCTTCCCATATCTGACTTATTTCCATTGGTGTACCATCAATAGAATATTCCTTTGGTATACCAACAGTTTTCCCATTTAGATTATCATCTAAATTTTCAAAATAATTTGGAATATCTACTTTAGCACTTGTACTATCTCTTTGATCAAACCCAGCTATTGATTGTAATAATATTGATGCATCTTCAACATTATGAGAAAAAATTCCTGCTTGATCCAAACTAGATGCAAATGCAGCTATACCCCATCGTGAACATAAACCATATGTTGGTTTGATACCAACAACACCACAAAAGCTAGCTGGCTGTCTTATTGATCCGCCTGTATCTGTTCCAGTTGCCCCTAAACATAAATCTGCAGCAACTGCGGCTGCGGAACCGCCAGAAGATCCACCAGGAGCTAAAGGTTCATTCTCTTTTGATAGGGGATTAATTGTATTTCCAAAAAAACTTGTATTAGTAGCTGAACCCATAGCAAACTCATCTAAATTTGTTTTACCAACAAAAATAGATCCTTCATCTAATAATTTTTGAGTAACAAATGATTCATAAGTTGGATTAAAATTTTCTAAAATCTTTGAAGCTGCGGTTGTAGGCATACTTTTAGTACAAAATAGATCCTTGATTGCAATTGGAATACCTTTTAATTTTTTTGCTGAATTATCATTCTCTAAGTTATCTATCTGCTTTAAAACATTATCTTCACTAAAATAGATGAAAACATTTAAGTTTTCATTTTCCTTAATTCTTTTTAAATAATCCTGATTTAATTCTCTTATTGATATTTTTTTTGTATCGAGATCTTGTAAAGTTTGCTTCAAAGATGATTTAGGCATTATTCTACCACCTTTGGTACAGCAAAAAATCCTTCAAGTTTATCAGGGGCATTTTCAAGAATTTCCTCACTTGAATTAGTATCTTTAGATACATCTTCTCTTTTAGGTAAAATCGATGACGATATAATACTTAATGGTTCTACATTTTCAGTATTTACTTCATTTAGTTGCTCAACCCAGTTTAAAATCGAATTAAGATCATTAATATAATCTTCAGATTCTTTATCATCTAACTTTATTCTAGATAGACGAGCAATTTTATTTATTGTATTTTTATCAATCTTCAATTTATGAGCTCCATTTTATGAATGATCAAAATAATTTAATCGATAGCCTTAATACATCACAAATACTTGTAGGTCTAGACCTAGGAACTAAAACGATTGGTGTTGCTGTAAGCGATAGATCAAAAATAATAGCTACTCCACTTTCAATTATTGGAAGAAAAGGAACTAATAAAGATTTGATCATCATGAAAGATATTTTGAAAGAGTATGAAATTGGTGGATTTATTCTTGGTCTACCAATTAGTCTGGATAATAGTGAAAACAAACAAAGTCAATTAGTAAGAGATTTTAATATTAATCTTCAAACCTTTTTTAAAAAACCTACGGCTCTTTGGGATGAAAGGTTTTCATCTGATGTAATTTTTAAAGAAATGAGAAAAACTGATCTAAGTAAAACAAAGATAAAAAGTAAACTTGATCAGCAGTCAGCTGCTTATATCTTACAAGGATATTTAGATAGATATAGAAATAATTAATAAATTAGTTTACACACATTAACACATTATTAACACATATGAAAGCAAAATTTCTTAAATCAGGACACATTAAATTATATAAAAGAGAAAATTCAAAGTATTGGCAAATGAAAATAAAAATGCCAAAAATAAAAGCAATCAGATCATCTACAGGATCAAAAATTCTTAAAGATGCAGAAAAAATAGCTTTAAAATATTATTCATCATTTTCTTCAAAAACAAATATCAAATTAAAAAGAAAAAAAAATATTTTTAAAAAAATTCATTTAGTTGAAACAGCAGATTTAACTAAAAAAGAAATTGAGCACATTTTAGATGAATCCAAAAAATACATATCTTTCAATAAGAAGAAAATTAAAAAAATTAATGTACTAGAAGGAAGAACAATTTTTAATCTTTTTTTTGAAGATTCCACAAGAACAAGAACAAGTTTTGAAGTTGCTGCTAAAAGGCTAGGAGCAGATCTCATTAATGTAGTGGTAAAAGATAGTTCTATTAACAAAGGTGAGACCTTACTCGATACTATGACGACTATTAATTCAATGAATCCTGACGTTTTAATTGTCAGACATCCAGAGGAAGGAATTAGTAAAAAAATTTCAGAAACAGTGGATGCGTCTGTAATCAATGCTGGTGATGGAAGTCATGAGCACCCCACACAAGCATTATTAGATGCACTTACTATAAAAAATAAATTTGAAATTTTTTCAAAATTAAAAATTGCTATATGCGGGGATATTTTGCATAGTCGTGTTGCGCGATCAAACATAATAATACTCTCAAAGCTAGGTGCAAAAATTAATGTTATTGGTCCTAAGGAATGGTTACCAAAAAGTTTAAAAAAACTACCTGTGAATGTTTATACAGAAATGAAAAAAGGATTACAAAATTGTGATATTGTTATGATGCTACGTATTCAAAAAGAGAGAATAGTTGGAAAAATTATGCCAAATCAAAAGACTTATTTTAAAAAGTACGGTTTAGATTACAATAAACTTAAATATGCTAAAAAAAATGCTTTCGTTATGCATCCAGGTCCAATGAATCGTGGTGTAGAAATAGACTCCAAACTTGCCGATGACGTCACGAGGAGCTTAATACAAGAACAGGTCGCTATGGGTGTTGCAGTACGAATGGCATGCTTAGACTTAATTATTAAAAACAGAGATGACGTTAGTAAGTAGTTTATCATTAATCATGTTGTTTTATGTAATAGGATCATTACCCTTTGCATTGATTTTTACAAAATTATTTGGCTTGGGAGATATTAGAAAGGTTGGTTCTGGAAATGTCGGTGCAACAAATGTTTTAAGAACAGGAAATAAATTTGTAGCATTCATTGTTCTTTGCTTTGATATTTTTAAAGGCTTTCTTCCATTCCTCATTTTACAAATGTATTTTCAAGATATTTCTTTATTGAATAAAATACTTCTCTGTCACTTTGCCATATTAGGTCATATCTATCCTGTTTGGTTAAAATTTAAAGGCGGAAAAGGAGTGGCAACGTATATTGGTTTTTTATTAGGTTTTAATCCTTATATTGCAATTTTATTTTTATTAGTATGGATTGTCACTGCTTTTGTAAGTAAATACTCTTCTCTTGGATCATTAATTGGAATTTTAGTAGCTCCAGCTTATTATATTTTTATTAATTTTAATTTTTATATTCTAATTTTATTTATTTATTTAACTTTAATTATTTATCTTAAACACACAGAAAACATTAAAAGACTCATAAACAAAACTGAAAGTAAAATTGAATTATCCAAGTAAAAATATACTTTTTTTTAAAATTTCTTGACGAATTATCTTTAAACTGAAATTTGGGGTCAAAATTTATGAATGTATTAATTGTAGAATCACCATCGAAGGCAAAGTCAATTAATAAATATTTAGGTTCTGACTTCAAAGTTCTCGCAAGTGTTGGACATGTTCGAGATTTATCAGCAAAAAATGATGCGATAGATACTGAAAATGATTTCCAAATGAAATGGGAAACCAGTGATCGTGGAAAAAAGGTGATAAAGGAAATAACAGATGCTGCAAAAAAATCTGAAAATTTATATCTAGCAACTGATCCCGATCGTGAAGGTGAGGCAATAGCTTGGCATGTAGAAAAGCTACTTAGAAATAATTCATCACTTTCAAAATTAAATATTCACCGAGTTACATTCAATGAAATTACAAAAAATGCAGTTCTTGATAGTCTTAAAGAGCCAAGAGAAATAGATGAAAATTTAGTAAATGCTTATCTTGCAAGAAGGGCGTTAGATTTTCTTGTTGGTTTTACACTTTCTCCAGTGCTATGGAGAAAGTTACCAGGTTCAAAATCAGCTGGTAGAGTTCAATCTGTTGCCTTAAGAATAATTAGTGAGAGAGAACTTGAAATAGAAAAATTTATTCCACAGGAATATTGGTCTTTACAAGGCGAGTTTAGAAATAAAGAAGATAAAATCATTAATTCCAGACTTACAGTTTATGATGGGAATAAAGTAGATAAACTTGATATTAAAAATGAGAGTGAGGCGACAAAAATTTTTAATGATATTAAAAATTCTACTTTCACTGTTGGAAATATTACGAAAAAAGAAGCTAGAAGAAATCCCTATCCTGCTTTTACTACATCTACAATGCAAATTGAGTCTAGTCGTAAACTTGGTCTTAGCGCGAGTCAAACAATGCGTACAGCGCAACGCCTTTATGAAGGAACAGACATTAAAGGAGAAACAACTGGATTAATAACTTATATGCGAACAGACAGTGTCGTCATGTCAAAAGAGGCTATTAATCAAGTTCGGGGTTTTGTTACTGATAATTATGGTGCAAACTATTTGCCAGAAGCGCCAAGAGTTTATAAATCGAAAGCTAAAAATGCCCAAGAAGCACATGAATGTATTAGACCAACAAATATTTACCTAACACCAAAAGATATTAAGCAATACATTACTTTAGAAGAATACAAGCTATATGAAATTATTTGGCAAAGAGCAGTAAGTTCACAAATGACGAGCGCTGTATTAGATCAAGTAGCTGTTGATATTACAAACGAAGATAAAAAAATTGTTTTACGAGCAAATGGATCAACAATTAAGTTTCCTGGAATGTACAAAGTTTATCAAGAAGCTAAAGATGATGATAAAGATGAAGAAAAAGAAACAATTCTTCCTGCCATGAGTGAAGGAGAGAGTTTAAATTTAAAAGAACTTGAAAAGACACAACATTTTACCTCTCCTCCTCCTCGTTACACCGAAGCAAGCTTAGTTAAAAAACTTGAAGAACTTGGTATCGGTAGACCATCTACCTATGCTTCTATTATTAAAGTTCTACAAGATAGAGATTATGTAATTTTAGATAAAAAACGTTTTAATCCTCATGATAGAGGAAGAATAGTATCGATATTTTTAGAGAAATATTTCAATCAATATGTCGAATATGATTTTACCGCTGATCTTGAAAATCAACTTGATGAAATTTCTGATGGTAAACTTGATTGGAAAGAGGTTCTAAGAAAATTTTGGGAAACATTTAAACAACTTTGCGATGAAACTGTAGGCAAATCAAATAGAGAGGTCATTGATGTTTTAGATGAAGCACTAGGTCCACATTTCTTTCCACCAAATGGAGCAGAAGAAAAAAGAAAATGCCCAAGCTGTGATAATGGTAGACTAGGAATTAAAGTTGGAAAGTTTGGAGGATTTATTGGCTGCTCTAATTATCCTGATTGCAAATATACTGTTCAGTTTAATCAATTAAACGATAAAGATGGTAATGCTCTTAGCGGACCAAAAGAAATTGGCATTTATCCAGAAACAGGTGAAATGATTACTCTTCGAAAAGGTCCTTATGGATTTTATATGCAAGTTGGTGAAGGAACGAAAGAAAAGAAACCAAAAAGAGTTTCTATTCCTAAAAATTTTGAACCAGATGAAATAGGATTAAACACAGCAATCCAACTACTTGGTTTACCACGTAAATTAGGATTTCATCCGGAAACAAACAAAACGGTTAGTGCCGGTATTGGAATGTATGGAGCCTATATTCTGCATGATAAAAAATATAAAGCTCTAGAAAAAACAGATAACATTCTTGATATTGAACTTGAAAGAGCTATTGAATTAATTGCTAAACCTACACAGAGAGGTAATGCGACGCTAAAAACATTTGGAGAGCATCCAACAGAAAAGAAAAATATTACTGCCCACGAAGGAAAATTTGGACCATATGTAAAATGTGGAAAAATAAATGCATCAATTCTTGGAGATCAAACAATTGATAGCTTAAAATTAGAAGATGCTATTAGGTTAATTGATGAAAGAAAAGCTAAAATGGGTCTCAAAAAAAGAAAAAAACAGTTAAAAATTGAATTAAGCTGAAATAGTTTTAAATAGAGAATATGGCAAAAAATATATCTCTATCAACAATCAAAACTTTCAAAAATAAATTTTTAAGAAATAATAAAAATACAGCTTCACGAAATGCATTAATTAAAAATGATTTAGCTAATGTTGCACTCAATTGGGAAAATTTTTGTCAAATCAATCATAATTTTTCTAATCTAATAAAAAAAGAACTACCTGCAACAAACCAAATGGCATCAGGTAGATGTTGGGGATTTGCAGGATTAAATCTCATGCGTTTGCAAGTTGTTGATAGCCTTGAACTAAATACATTTGAGTTTTCACAAAATTATTTCATGTTTTGGGATAAGTTAGAGAAAGCAAACTATTTTTTAGAGAATATTATCAAATCAAGAGATGAAGCATATGAGAGCAGATTAATTACTCATCTTTTAAAAGCACCTGTGCAGGATGGCGGACAGTGGGATATGTTTGTTAACTTAATAAATAAGTATGGTGCAGTACCTAAAGACGTAATGCCTGAAACGAACCATAGTAGTAAATCTGGCGCCATGAATTATATTCTTACTCACAAATTAAGAGAGTTTGCTTCTATACTAAGAAAGAAACCAGCTAAAAATTCTGCAGCTCTTAAAAAAGACATGATGGAAACAATTTATAATCTACTAGCAATGTTTCTTGGTCAACCACCAGATCTTATCAATTGGTCTACTAGAAATAAAGATAATAGACATATTGTAATTTCAGATATGACACCAATTGATTTCTGCAAAAAATATGCTGATATCAATATTAAAGATAAAGTTTGCTTAATTCACGCTCCAATGAGCAATAAAAAATTTAATACAATGTATACCGTTGAATATCTTGGTAACGTTGTTGAAGGACAAATTATCAAATATCTAAACGTTGATATTAAAGAATTAAAAAAATCTGCGATGGACTCAATAAAAAACAATGAAGCCGTATGGTTTGGTTGTGATGTTGGGAAACGTTTTAGTCGTGATATGGGTGTACTTGATATGGGTATTTACGACTATGAAAATGTCTTCCAAACTTCATTTAAGATGAATAAACAAACTCGTTTAGAGTATGGTGATAGTGAAATGACTCATGCCATGCTTTTAACAGGAGTGGACATTAAAAAAAGAAATTCAACTAAATGGAAAATTGAAAATAGCTGGGGAACGAAAAGTGGTAATCAAGGGTATATGATGATGACTGATAAATGGTTTGATGAATATACATATGAAGTTGTCATCGATAAAAAATATCTAAACAAAAGACTTCTAAAATACTTAGATATGGAACCAATAGCGCTAGCCCCTTGGGATCCAATGGGTGCTTTAGCTAGATAAATTGAATAAAAGTAACGCATCTAAAATTTGGAAATTAATTCAAGAAACAGGCGACTTTTTAAAAGGAAAATTACCCGATCACCCCAACCATCCTAAGGGTAGAAATCCATATGCTCATGTTGCTTTAGAGGTAAAAAATCATTTTGGTATGACCTATAAAGATATACCTGATGAAAAATTTAATGAAGTTATTAATTATCTTGAAGATATAAAATTTAATCCTGAGTAGCTGTTCTTTGATTACCTTGAATGGGTAAGAAAATAATAAAGATTGAAACTATAGCCATCATAATTGCATTAATTAAAAATAAATAAGTAAACTCTAAAGTTATGGAATATATTTCTGAAATTAAGAATACCGAAATTGGTGCTGATCCAAATGCAAGAATAAACTTAATTCCGTATACAACACCATGATACTTTTGGGGTGTAAATTTCCCAAGTAGGAGATTTTCTGTAGGCAGAATGCTTGCATTAAATACTGCAGCTAGAATACATAACACTACTAAAGAGTAACCAGATATGTAAGCTATTGCTAGGTAGCAAGGAAACTGAAGAAATATACCAATTAAATAAATAGTTTTTAAATTAAATCGATCAGCAAGTAGGCCTCCAACAAATGTTGTAGCTCCAGAAATAAAATAGATAATTGCTATCATAAATCCAATTTGAATTGAGCTTGTGTTACCAATTCGTATTTCAAATACTTTTGGTAAGGCTGTTTGTGTATTGTGAAAAGATAATCCAAGGGCAAACATTGATAAAAGCATGATTAGTGCAATTAAAATCATTTCATTTCTTGAATGATCTTCCTGATCATTTTTAATAAAATAATTTTTATAAGATACTTTATCAATTAAGATTAAGTAAATAAGAAATAATCCAATAATAATAGATATTAGACCAGGCAATATAAAAGCTAATTGCCAATTTAGTAATTCTTTTAGAGTACCAGCTACAAATGCTCCAGATCCTATCCCTACCCCGCCAAAAATGCCATTTACACCAAGCGCTCTTCCCTGTTTGTTTGCTGCGTGAATAACCCAAGGAATTCCCACAGGATGATAAATTGAACAGAAAAGTCCAAGAAGTGATAAAGAAAAAAATAAAAAAGAAACTGATGTGCTTAAACCACATAATATGGAAGCTAATCCCATTCCAATAAACATAATTGTCATTGTTCCTGAACGAGACCATTTATCACTTAACCATCCAAAAGGAATTGCTCCTAAACCAATTAGTAGAGCTCCAAGAGACCATAATCTAATTAATTGATCGTAAGAAATATTCCATTCTTTTTCTATCGTCAGAACGATTACAAAATAAAAAGCTGCAAACATATGCATGAGAGCATGACCTATTGATGAAAATAGGAGTGTATAAAAAGTATTATTCAAACTCTTCGTAATTAATAGAAAGAGAATTTACACAGTATCTTTTGCCCGTAGGCTCTGGGCCATCATCAAAGACATGGCCTAAATGAGCATCACATTTGGCACACATAATTTCAATACGCACCATTCCATGCGATCTATCAGTCTCTGTTTTAATTGCTTCAGGTGATATTTGTTCAAAAAAACTTGGCCACCCACAATAAGAATCATATTTTGTTGAACTATTAAATAATTCATTACCACAGCATTTACACTTAAAAATACCACCATTAATAATTTCAAAATTTTTACCGGAGAAAGGAGGTTCAGTTCCTTTTTGTCTTGTTACATAATATTCATCTTCTGTGAGAAGAGATTTCCATTCTTCATCTGTTTTAATTATCTTTGACATATTTAAAATTTAAGTTTGAGAGTATTATTCCCAATAATATAAATATAGTTCCAATTAAATGAAATAAAGCAAATTGTTCTCCTAAAAAACTTATTGCCCAAATTGAACTAAATACTGGTATTAAGTGTAAAAATAACCCTGCTCTGTTAGCGCCTATAATTGAGACTCCCATATTCCATGAAAAAAAAGAAACAATACTTGCAAATATGGCTACATAAATAATTATTAAGTAATCATTACTATTATCAGGAATGAAAGTAGAATTTGAAGACTCTTTTAAATATACAGGTATAAGAAAAATTAAACCAATAAATATCAGTACTTCTAAAGTTGCAAGTTGAGAGAGATTTTTATCAATTTTTCTTAATAGTACTGAATACACACACCAAGAAAGTACAGCGATAAACATCCAAATATCACCACTTGTAAATTGAAAAGAATAAAGGTTATTTAAATTCCCTTTTAAAATAATACAAAATGCACCAATAACAGATAAAAATATTCCAATAAATTGAAGTAAACTTGTCTTCGTTTTAAATATTAACCATGAAAAACCAATTATTAGAACTGGTGTTACAGAATTCATAAGAGCAGAATTAATCACGAGTGTTGTTTGTAAGGATATATAAGTAAAAGAATTAAAGATTGTTACACCAAGAAAAGCAATCAAACTAATTAATAAAAAATTTTCTTTATAATATTTTAAATTTTTTATTATCTCACTATACGTAAAAGGTAAAAGTATAATAAAAGCCAAAGTCCATCGAAAAAAACTTAATTTAAAGGGAGACAAGTCGGTATTATATGCAATTTTACCAGCAAAAAAATTTCCAGACCAAAAAAAAGAAGAGGCAATTAATAAAATAATAGCTAATAAATATTTATTTACCACTATTTATCAACTAGCGTCATTAAAGATGACGTGTCAAATCTATTACCACCATTCTTTTGGACTTCTTCATAATATTTATCAACTATTTTTGTAATAGGAAGATTAGCGCCATTCTTATCAGCTTCATTAAAACAAATTGATAAATCTTTGCGCATCCAATCTACAGCAAAACCATAATCAAATTTCCCATCTAGCATAGTTCTATATCTATTTTCCATTTGCCACGATTGTGCCGCTCCTTTTGATATAACGCTAAGAACTTTTTCCATGTCTACATTTGATTTTTTTCCAAAAGCCATTGCCTCAGATAAACCTTGAACTAATCCTGCAATACAAATTTGATTAATCATTTTTGCTATTTGACCTGATCCAGATGGACCTATAAGCTCAATCGCTTTACCATAAGATGTGAGAACTGGTTTAATAGTGTTATAGTCTTTTTCATCACCACCTATCATTATAGACAAAATACCATTTTCTGCACCTGCTTGACCACCGGATACAGGAGCATCAAGAAAACTCAAATTCTTATCTTTTAGTTTATGATAATAATTTCTTGCTATCTCTGCAGAAGCTGTTGTGTGATCAACAATAATTGATCCTTCAGCTACATTGGAAAGAATTCCAACTTCACTTTCCATTACTTCAATAATATCTTCATCACGTCCAACACACATAAAAACAATTTCAGAATTTTGAGAAGCTTTACCAGGAGTTTTAGCCATGCTACCTTTATATTCTTGTACCCATTTTTCTGCCTTAGCAGTTGTTCTATTATAAACAGTTACATTATAACCATTTTTTTGAAGATGGCCGGCCATTGGATAACCCATTACTCCTAAGCCGACAAAAGATACATTTTTAATACTCATAAATATTCTCCTAATTTTTCTAAAATTTTTAAATTCAAATCTTCTGAATTACTAACAATTAAATTCTTATTCTTTTTTGTAAAGTCATATTTATTTTTATCAAAATCTATGTCAGAACCTCCTGCCTCTCTGACAAAAAGAATACCTGGAATATGATCCCAGGGAGATAATTTTGATAAAATAGCAAAATTTCTAATGCCAATACCTATATCTATATATTCAAAACCAATGCATCTATAAGAGTTAACTTCTTTAAATATGTTTTTAAATATTTTTAACTTATCTTTAAATCCTAGTTCCCAATACTTTGTGCTTATCGATCCTATAGTCTCTTCAAGTATATCTGCACCTTTAGTAATAATTTTATTATTATTGATATAAGCACCTTCATTTACAATAGCTGAACACATAATTTTATCTAATGGTTTATAAATCCAAGAACGTAAAATTTTTTCTTTAAATGTTAAGGCTATCATAATTGCAAATTTATCTCTACCATTTGCAAAATTTGTTGTTCCATCTATTGGGTCAACAGTCCAGCAATATGCATCTTCATTATAAAAATTTAATATATTTTCATTTCTAGAATATTCCTCTTCACCTATAAAATTTGAAGTAGGTAAAATTTTTAACAAATTTTTTTTTAATTCTTCTTCTGCTTCTATATCAGCTGCTGTTACTAAATCAGATCCATTTTTATAATTAATATCATCATCTGATAAATTTTTAAATTTTGGTAAGATAATATTTTGACTTACGTTAAAGCAAATGTCCTCTATGTCCTCTTGCTTTATATTATCCATTTATATATGCTTCAGTATACATTTCTGCTAGTTTCAATGTGATATCGCCAATTTTACCATTATTGATTTTTTTATTATCAATTTTTAAAATAGGAGTAATAAAACTTCCTGAGCTTGTTAAAAATACTTCGTCAGCATTAATTAATTGCTTATGGGTAAATTGTTTTTCAATTAGTTTAAGGCTAGTTTTTTTTATAATTTTTAAAAGAGATGTTCTAGTTACTCCTTTTAAAATATCGGAGTTAGCTGGATGAGTTATTAAATTATTTCTTTTTATAATCCATATATTAGAAGATGTTCCCTCAGTTACTTTTCCATTTTGTATTAAAATTGCCTCATATGCGTTTTTCTTTTTGGCCATATTTGCAGCTATAATATTTGGAAGTAAATTTACAGTTTTAATATCACGTCTTTTCCATCGAAGATCTTGATATGTAATTGTATTTACTCCTACAAATTTTTTTCCAGGTAAATTAAAAATTTTATTTCTTGTGTATACAATCAATGTAGGGATTAAATTTTTTTGATATTTGTGTTCTCTAAATTGAATACCTCTTGTAATTTGTAAATATATTATTCCATTTCGTGTTTTATTTTTCTTTATTAGATTTAGAAAAATATAATTAAGGTTTTTTTTATTGATTTTAAATTTAATTTCTAATTCACCAAGAGAATATTTTAGTCTCTTGAGATGAAAATCTAAATCAATTAAATTATTATCCAAAACTGCAATGACTTCATAAACACTATCTGCAAATTGCAATCCTCTGTCTTCTATATGAATTTTTGCAGATTTAAAATTTACAAATTTGTTATTTATAAAAGCAAAATTTGGCATTAAATTAAACTTTTGATAAAAGTTTCTCTAGTTTTTTTATACAATTTGTTTCAGCAAAAAAAACAACATCATCATTCTCTTTAAAAACAGTTTGACTGTTAGGGATTATAATATTTTTATCTCTTACAATTGAGCCGATACGTATACCTTTTGGTAATTCTAACTCTTTAAGATTTTTATTACAAAGAAATGATTCTGACTGAATATCTGCCTCTATTACTTCTCCAAAACCTTCGCCTATAGAATAGTCGTTTCGTATTTTTACACCTCTAACCTTTTCTAAAATTTTAGAAATAGTTATTATTTTTGGATCTATGGTCATATCAACACCGATATTAGATAACAAAGATGAATAATTACTATTATTAATCAAAGTTATTGATGTATCAGCTCCAGCTCTTTTAGCTAGTAAGGATGATAGTATATTAACTTCATCGTCTTCTGTAATTGATATACAGTAACCTGAATCCGATATGTTTACTTCTTCAAGTATCTGATTGTCCAAACCATCTCCACATATCACTGTGATATTTTCTAAATTTGATGCAAGAAATTCTGCACGTTCTTTATTAGCTTCAATGAGTTCAGTTTTTATATATGTTTCAGAATTTTCAATTAATTGTGCAAGTGAAAATCCTATATTTCCACCACCAATAATCACAGCTTTTTTTGCCTGTAATTCTTGATGGCCAAATTCAGATAACACATCTGTCAAATTATCAGTTTCCACAACTAGAAAAATTGTATCTTTCTTTTCAATTTTAGTGGAAGAATTTACTGTAAATTTTTGCTCACCTCTAAATATAAACATTATGTTAGCTAAATAGTCAGGAAATTTTTCTGATAATTCTCTTACAGATAGGCCTGAATGTAAAAAATTATCCTCACATTTTAATCCAATTAATTTTAATTTTTTATCTGATAATTCAACCATATCTATTGTGCCAGGAGAAATTAATCTTCTAAATATACCCTTAGCAACTTCCTGTTCAGGAGAAATAATTGCATCTATCGGGAAATTTTCATCATTATATAAATTTTTCCAATCATTTTTTAAATAATCTTGTTGTCTTATTCTTGCAATTTTCTTTTTTATTTTAAATAAAGAGTGCCCAATTTGACAAGTAACCATATTAGTTTCATCACTCTTAGTAACTGCAATTAGTATTTCACAGTCATTTGCACCGGCGCTCTCTAAAACTGATGGCATACTAGGAATACCATTTATTGTTTTAACATCCAAATTTTCAGATACCTTATTTAATTTATTTTCATCTTCATCAATAACTGTAACTTCAAAGTTTTCGCGTGATAGTTTATCAGCTATGCTATATCCAACATCTCCGGCACCACAAATAATTGTTTTCATTGATTTGTTATTCTACTTTTATATCTAGTGATTTAAATTTTCTATAAAGAGCAGTTCTTTCCATTCCCGTAAATTCAGAAACTTTAGTTATATTACCATTAAATCTCTTAATTTGCGATATTAAATAATTTTTTTCAAACTCAGATCTGGCTTCTTTAAGAGACAAATCCAATGAATTATTTGAAGAATTTGACGCAGTTTCATCTCCCATTTGTAAAGCTAAATCATCAACTTCTAACTCTTTTATATTTTGATCTTGGTTAAGTATCAGACTTTTCTCTACATAATTAATTAGCTGAGATATATTTCCAGGCCAATCATACATTTGTAACTTAGTTAAAGCTTTAGAAGAAAATTTAAAATTTAAATTTCCTCCACTTTTTTCATTTAAATAAAAATCAAGAATAGGAAGAACATCATCCCTCCTATCAGATAGAGATTTAAATTTTATAAAATCTGTTGAAATTCTATCATATAGTCTTTTAATAAAATTACCCTTTTCAATTTCTATTTCTAAATTTTTCTCAGTAATCGTAATAATTTTATGATTTAACTTAATATCAAGATCTTCAAAAAATTTTTTGTTTTCTAGAAAATTTAAAAGTTGTTTCTGATAAATATTTGGAAGTGTTTCAATATTGAGAAGTATTAATGTGTTATTATTTGATCGAAAAAAAATATTTTCATTAATTATGTTTTGATTTTCCACAAACATATTATCCAATGCTTCATTTGTAAGTTTTTTAAAATCAATTGATATAGGAAGCTTGTCTTTATATGGTGAATTTTGATGTATTAAATTTGTAAAATGTTTTTTTCCTGTTCCAAATGGCCCTTCAATTAATAATCTTGAATTACTTGAACTCTGCTCATTTAAATGATTGTTAATTTTTTTAATAAATTCTGAATTCCCTATTAGCGGTATAGTTTTAATTAAGGTATCTTTTAAATTTTTATTTTCACTCAATAATGATGAACTTTCAATTGCTCTCTTAGTAAGAATAATTAATTTATCACTATTGAATGGCTTCTCTAAAAAGTCGTACGCTCCATTTTTTATCGATTTTACTGCAAGGTCAACAGTACCATGACCACTTATAATAATAATTGGAATATTGCTATTAATCGATTTGAATTCTTTTAAAATTTCAATACCGTCTAATTTGCTATTAGATAACCATACATCTAAAATAACTAAATCAGGTTTAATTTCATTGAATTTACTGATTGCTTCATCTGAATTAAGTGCAATTGAAGTATTATAACTTTCATCTTTTAAAATTTCTGAAATAAGAAAACAAATATCTTTTTCATCATCTATAATTAAGACTTTATGCATTGTATTCAAAATTAATTAGTGATGTTGTTCCTGCCATATTTTTATTTTTCTCAATTTTTATTTTACCACCATGATCCTCAATAATCCTTTTTACAATTGATAAACCAAGACCAGTTCCTTTTGTTTTAGTCGTAAAATAAGGCTCAAATATTTTACTTAACATTTTTTGATCTATTCCCACGCCATTATCCTTTATTTCAATTTTTATATTTTTAGCATCAGTAAGCATTAATACTTCTACTGCAGGGTTAGGTATTTTTTCCACAGCTTCAATAGCATTTTTAATCAAATTACTGAAACATCTTGAGATTTGAAGAGTGTCAAAGTGAAAATAAATATCATTTTCAGGTTTAATGAAATTAAGCTTAATATCTTTCCTTGTATTGAAATATAAAAGGTATGCCTCTTCTAAACATTTTGATAAATTATCAAGCTTAATTTCTGCTTCAGGCATTCTTGCAAAAGATGAAAATTCATCGACTAACTTTCCAATATCATCTACTTGCCTTGATATTGTTTTAGTTAAAAGTGAAATTTCCTTATTATCTGATTTTGCATCTAAATATTTCTTTTCTATTCTTTCAGCAGAAAGTTTAATCGGGGTGAGAGGATTTTTAACTTCATGTGCTATCTTTCTTGCTATATCAGACCAAGCAGCATGTTTTTCCGCTAAAATTAAAGATGTAGCATCATCTAGAGCAACAACATATCCCTCAATCTTATTATCATTAATCTCTTTAATAACTCTAATATTAAAATTCCTTTGATCATCATATAATGTAAAATCGTATTGAAAATTTAATAATACTTTATTTGAAGTTTCAAAATTCTCGAATATCTTTTTCCATTCAGGGAAATAGGATAGAAAATTATCATTTATTTTAAAAGTTTTAGTGCTTCTAAAAATTTTTGTTAAAGTTTTATTGTATAACAAAATATTAAAATTTTTATCTAAAGAAATTACGCCTATTGTTAAAAGGCTTAAGATCGCTTCTATAAATATTCTTTTTTCTTCATCTTCTTGACTTTTTGATATTAACTCATTTTGTTTATTCTCAATTTCAGAAATCATTTTATTATAAGATGATAGTAATATTTTTATCTCTTGAAACTGATCTGTCTCACTAACTTTAGCATCAAAATTCCCTTCTGATATCTTATTTGCTGATTTAATTAAGTTTGTAATTGGTTTACTAAGATTGCTAGCTAGATTAAATCCAATCAAAATTGCCACTAATATAAAACAAATGGAGAAAAGAACAAATATCATTGAATAAGTTATTTGAATTCCTGAGCTTTCCTCTTCTTTCGTAGTATAAATTTCAAATGCCTCTTTTGTAGCACTAATATGATCCCAGATATTAGTATTTAGATTTCTATTAACCTGCATGTAAACATCATTTAAAAAATTTATTTTTTTATAAGCTGTAATAGAATTTTTATTTAATTGGAAAATGTAAACACGGTTTTGATTAACAACTTTAAATATTTCATTTGATGGCACTGAAAAATTTTTATTATCAGGATCTTTTAAACTTAAATATATGTTGCCTTCCGTATTAAAAATATAAATACTTGAAATTGTTCTTAAGTTAATAAATTCACTTAAAGCCGTTCTAATTGATTGAATATTAACCTCATTATTTTGAGAAACTTTTAATATCTCTCTCATTATTAACTGAGTATCAGACACAATTTCTGCCTGTATTTCATTTTCATAATTTCTTGCTACAATATTAGAATTTACAACCGCATCCCTTACCGCATCACCATACCAAGTTCTTAATTCTAAATTAAAGAATAATGATGTTATAATAACTAAACCAATGGCTGGTCCTAAAGCCATTGCAGCAAATAAATTTACAAATTTTATATATAATCGAGATTGATCATAACTTTTTCTTCTTCTCACTAAAATCAGTACAATTTGTCTAATAATTATGGATATCAATAAAATAACAAAAATAACATCCGCCAATAAAAAAAATTGTAGTCTTCTTGGATCTTTTACTAGATCGTTATTTGGAAGCATTAAGTAGAATGTAATCGAAAAACTCAATATGATTAAAAAGATTAAAAAATAAAAAGATAATCTTGAAAGATGAATAGATTTAAGTAATTTTGATAGGTTAAACACTGTATACTTTAGTTAGTTTTTAAATAATGATAGTAAAACAATATAGTATATAAATTAAAATGATGAAAAATGCACTTGTAATTCTAGCTGGTGGAAAAGGAAAGAGATTTGGTCAAAAAATTCCAAAACAATTCTTAAAAATTGGGAATACAAATTTTTTAAATTATTTTATTTCAAATTTAGATTTATCAAACTTCGATATTATTAATATTTCAATAGATAAAAAATATCAAAATACTTACTTTAATCATAAGGCTGTTTCTGAGAAAATAAAAATTACCTATTCAAAACCTGGGCTTACAAGACAAATTTCATCTTTTAATGCTTTAAAAAATTTAAAAAAATTTAAAATTAAAAATGTATTAATACATGATGCTGCACGTCCTTTATGTAGTAATAAATTAATTAAAAAAATTGTATCCAAATTAGGCAAAAATACTAATGCTATTCCATATGTTGAATATAATGACAGACAATTAATAAAGAAAAGTAAATTGGAAACAAAAGCAATTAACTTGCAAACACCCCAGGGTTTTAATTATAATTTAATATTAAAAGAACATATCAAATATAAAAATTTTGAATTTAATGATGATGCAGGGTTATTACAAAAATCAAGAATGAAAATAAATTTGATCAAAGGTGAGAAAAATAATATTAAAATTACTTACCCAGAAGATATTCAATTATTTAATTTATACAAAAAACCGATAACAAAATACGGTATTGGTTACGATATTCATCAAATTGATAAAAATACCAAAAATGGATTAAAATTAGGAGGCATTAAAATTCCTTTCTCTAAATTGATTGGTCATTCTGATGCAGACGTTGTACTGCATGCAATTTGTGATAGTATTTTTGGAGCACTTTCTATGAGAGATATAGGTTATCATTTTCCAAACACAGATAAAAAGTGGAAAAATGCAGATTCATCTAATTTCATTATTTATTGTAGAAATAAACTCAAAGAAAAAGGTTATACTGTAATCAATCTAGATATAAATATAATAGCTGAAAAACCTAAAATTAATAAATATGTTTCAAAAATGATTAAAAATATTTCAACATTACTTCAAATTCAAAATGCCTCTGTATCTATTAAAGCAACTACAAATGAAAAAATTGGTTTTATTGGTAATGGTGAAGGAATTGCAGCCGAGTCAATAGTTCATATAACAGATGATAAAATTAACTAATTTTTTTGTATCTTTATCTTTTGCTGGATATATTAAATTAATACCATCAGGAACCTTCGCATCTTTTTTATCAATAGTTATTTTATTTCCTATTGTTGAATACAAAATTATTTCTTTAGAAATATTTGTAGTTATTTTTTTTATAATCTTTTTACTATCTTTATTTTTTATTAATCAATTTTCTTCACATACCCAATCACATGACTCAAAAATAATAGTTATTGATGAATTCTTAGGGGTATACTTAATTTTAATATTTTATGATCAAATTAAAATAATAAATCCTTATGTAACAATAACGCTAATTTTTATTTTATTTCGTTTTTTTGATATATTGAAAATTTTTCCAGCCAACATAGTAGACAGGAAACTTAAATCAGCTTTTGGTGTAATTCTTGATGATTTAATAGCAGGAATATATACAATAATAATTCTTTATATTGTAAATGCCTATTATTAAAAAAGTTATTGATAAATTAATAAAAAAAAATATCTCAATTTCAGTTGCTGAGTCATGCACAGGTGGGCTAATAGCAAACACTATCACAAAATATAGTGGAGTTTCAAAAATTTTCTCTTACGGGATTATTAGTTATTCAAATAAAGCTAAATCTAAATATTTATCTGTTTCAAAAAGTAATCTCTCTAAATTTGGAGCTGTAAGTAAAGAAGTAGCTGAGGACATGATAAATGGTCTGTATAAAAATGAAAAAACAAAAATCTGCATTTCTACAACTGGCATAGCAGGTCCTAATGGTGGAACAAAGTTAAAGCCAGTAGGATTAGTGTATATTGGAATTAAAGTTAATAAAAGTAATTATATTTTCAAGAAAATATACAAAGGGAAACGATTGGACATACAGAGAAGAACTAGAGATTTTATATTTAACAAAATTAATCAATTAATCTAAAATTTCATCAGCACGAACTTTAAATGATTCAATCATTTTGTTTTCAATTAAAGGAAAAAAAGCTTCAGCAATTTTTTGGTGAAAAAATCGTTTAAATTCAAAATCAACATTAAAATGAATTCTTGTTTGATTTTTTTTTAATGATTCAAAAATCCAATTAGTTTTAAGGTCTTTTAAAGGTCCTTCAATATAAGTTGTACTTATTGAAAGTTTTTTTTTATCAAAAGTGACGTGAGAACCAAAAGTTTGAGGCATAAAATATTTATACCATACGACCATATCAGCATATATTTCATTTTTATTTTTTGAATGAATTCTCATTGCTGAACACCAAGGAATAAAATATGGATAACTTTCAATATCTAAAACAATATCAAAAAGTCCTCTTGCGTCGTGATCGACTATTTCCTCTCTATTTGAAGATTTCATTGAATTGAATAAAGTTTATTTTTCCTATTTTCTTGCATGATTTTAAAATCATCAGAAGCATGGTAACTTGAACGAGTTAGCGGTGATGATGCCACCATTAGAAATCCTTTTGCGTATGCCATTTTTTTATATTCATCAAATTCTTGAGGAGTAATAAATTTTTCTAGCTTAGCGTGTTTCGGTGTTGGAGGTAAGTATTGCCCTATTGTAATAAAATCAACATTAGCTGCTCTTAAATCATCCATTACCTGATATACTTCTTCTTTGGTTTCGCCTAAACCAACCATTAGACCTGATTTTGTAAATATACTTGGGTTTTTTTCTTTAATTTGACTAAGTAAATTCAAACTTACAAAGTAACGTGAACCCGGACGAATTGATGGGTATAATCTTGGCACTGTTTCTAAGTTATGATTGAAGACGTCAGGTAAATTTTTTGATAAAATTTCTATAGCTTCAGGTTTATTTTTAAAGTCAGGCGTTAAGATTTCAATTGTGCAACTTGGATTTAAAGATTTAATTGAATGTATTACGTTGATAAAATGTAGTGCTCCACCATCTATTAGGTCGTCTCTGTCAACACTTGTTATTACAACATGTTCTAAATTCAATTGCTTAACTGACTCAGCAATTCTAATAGCTTCACCGTGATCTATATAATGGGGTTTGCCAGTTTTAATATTACAAAATGCGCAAGCTCTAGTACATATATCTCCGAGTATCATAAATGTTGCATGTTTTTTTTGCCAACATTCAGCTATATTTGGACATGCAGCTTCTTCGCATACAGTTACAATTTTTTTATCTTTTAGGAGTTTATTTGTTTCTTTGAAAAATTTTGAAGTTGGTGCTTTTACTCTAATCCAACTTGGTTTTTTAGGAATTGGATTTGATTTATTTTTAACTTTTTCAGGATGACGTGGTCCACTCATTTAGGTTAAATAACTTCCATATCCATGCTATTCAACCATATTTGGAAGGGATCTTCCAAAATATCACTAAAATCTTTGAGTAATTTTGCCGCAACGGCACCATCTAGTGATCTATGATCTGCTGAAATAGTAGATTTCATTGTATGCCCTATTTCAATACTGCCAGAGTTCACAACAGGTTTTTCAATTATAGATCCAATTGCAATAATACTTGATTGTGGCGGATTAATAATTGCTTGAAATTCTGTGATTCCAAACATGCCTAAGTTTGAGATAGTTATAGATCCTCCACTATATTCTTCTGGTAATAATTTATTTTGATTAGCTTTTTTTACTAATGATTTAATTTCTGTTGAGATTTCAGCTAATCCTTTTGTATCGGCTTCTTTAACAATAGGTGTTATCAATCCTTCTTTTAAGGCTACCGCTATAGCAATATCGATATTTTTATATTGATGAATTTTACCATTAACCCAAGAAATATTTGTTTCTGGATTTTTCGCTATTGCCATTGCGCATGCTTTTACAATGAGATCATTAAACGAGATTTTGATATTACTATTTGAATTTATTTTTTTTCTTAAATTTATTAACTTAGCCATTCTTGTTTCAATAGTAAGATAAAAATGTGGAACCTCATTTTTTGTTTGTGTTGTTCTTTCAGCAATTATTTTTCTAATACTAGATGGCTCAATTACAGAAATATTTTCTTCATTGATATGAAGTTCAAAATTTTGAATATCTTTTTTTATTATCCTACCATCAGGTCCAGACCCTTTAATAAGAGTTAGATCAATATTGTTATCTTTCGAAAATTTTTTAACAAACGGTGAAGCAAAATTAGTATTTTGTTTAGTGTTTGAATCTTTACTTCTTTCTATTATTTGACTGTTATATACTTCAGTAATTACTTTAGGTGTTTCTGAAACTTCATTTTTTTCTTCACTGCTTACAGTGTGATCTTTATAATTATAATCTTCTAATCTTTCATCTTTGCTACCATTGATTAGAGCAATTACAGAATTAACAGCAATTTGTTTATCTGGTGTTGTATCAATTAAATGAGTAATTTCTCCCTCATCAACTGCCTCTACTTCCATTGTTGCTTTATCTGTTTCAATTTCAGCTAATATATCTCCAGCTGAAACAGTATCACCAATATTAACTAACCACTTATTAATTACACCCTCTGACATTGTGGGTGATAATGCAGGCATTAAAACTTTAATTGCCATTTATTTTATATAACTTACTTTTTTTGCAGCATTTATAATGTCATCAACTTGAGGAAGATATAATTTTTCTAAGCTCAATGCGTATGGCATTGGAACATCCGCACTATTAACTTTTATCACTGGTGAGTCTAAATAATCAAATGCATCCCTTTGAACAATATTTGCAATTTCAGAACCAACACTACCAAATGGCCATGACTCTTCGACAGTGATTAGTCTATTAGTTTTTTTAACTGAATTTAAAATTGTTTCTGTATCCAAAGGTCGTAAAGTTTGTAAATCAATAATTTCTGTATCTAAATTGTATTCCTCTTTTAGTCTTAATGCAGCTTCTTTTGATTTCTGCAACATTATTGAATACGTTACGATCGTTAAATCTTTTCCTTCTTTTTCTATATTTGCTTTTCCAATTGGTATTGAGAAGTTAATATCATTATTAACAGGACCTTTTAATCCATAAAGAATTTCATTTTCTAGAAAAATTACAGGATTTGGATCTGATATTGCAGATCTTAATAAACCTTTTGCGTTATAAGGAGTAGATGGCGCAATGACTTTTAAACCTGGCACTTGAGAATACCAGGAAGAAAAATCCTGACTATGTTGTGCAGCAACTTGGGCCGCAGCACCATTAGGTCCCCTGAAAACAATAGGGCAATTAATTTGTCCTCCAGACATGTAAAGTGTTTTTGCAGCTGAATTTATAATTTGATCAATTGCTTGCATAGAAAAATTAAAAGTCATGAATTCTAAGATTGGTCTCAATCCCTTAAATGCTGCTCCAACTGCTAATCCAGTAAACCCATGTTCAGAAATAGGAGTATCTAATACTCTTTCTTTGCCAAATTCCTGAAGAAGACCTTGTGTTACTTTATACGCACCTTGATATTCGGCAACTTCCTCTCCAAGTATGAAAACTTTATTATCTTTTCTCATTTCTTCGGCCATTGTGTCTCTTAGTGCTTGGCGCATAGTAATTTCTTCTGAACTTAAATTTCTATCTTCTTCTATTTTAGGTGATGGTGTATCGATTATATCAGTTTTCTTATTCTCAATTTTTGTCTCAATATTTTTTTCAATTTTCTTTTCTTCAATCACTTTTTCAATGGGAGCTTCTTTTTTTACTTCAACTTTTTCTTTTGGATCACCAATAATCGCTATAGCTTTATTTACTGGAATATTGGCTTCTCCTTCTTTAAATAAAAGATCGAGTACAACACCTTCATCTACCGCTTCTACTTCCATTGTTGCTTTATCAGTTTCAATTTCAGCAATCAAATCACCAGCTTTAACAGTATCTCCTTTTTTAATTAACCACTTAGACAGATTCCCTTCTGTCATTGTTGGAGATAATGCGGGCATTAAAATTTCTGTGCTCATAATTTATAAATAAACATCCGTATAAAGTTCGCTGTCCTTTGGAAAAGGACTATTGGTTGCAAATTCTGCTGCATTTTTAATTTCTTCTAAAGTATCTTTATTAATTTTTTCAATTTCATCCTTAGTTGCAATTTTTTTCTTTAAAATTTCAGCTTTGACTATTTCAATAGGATCAGTTTGCTTATAATTATCTAATTCTTCTTTTGTTCTATATTTTGCAGGATCTGACATTGAATGTCCTCTATATCGATATGTTTGTACTTCAATAATATATGGCCCATTCCCTTCTCTGACATACTTACCTGCTTTATCTGCTGCTTCTATAACAGAGAAAACATTCATTCCATCTACCTTCTCACCAGGAATACCAAATGCCTCCCCTCTTTTATATAAGTCTAATCCCGCCGCTGCTCTATCTACAGATGTGCCCATTCCATATTTATTATTTTCAATAATGTATAAAACAGGAAGCTTCCATAAAGCAGCTAGATTAAAAGCTTCAAAAACTTGTCCATTGTTCATTGCTCCATCACCAATATATGTTCTGCATATATTTTTTTCTCCATTATATTTATGCGTGAATGCTATACCGGTTCCTATTGGTACTTGAGCTCCTACAATACCATGACCGCCATAAAAATTATTTTCCTTAGAGAACATATGCATTGAACCACCCTTACCTGCTGAATAACCATCTTCTCTACCAGTCAATTCTGCCATAATACGTTTTGGATCTAATCCCCTAGCAATCATATGGCCATGATCTCTGTAAGTTGTTACAACTGAGTCATTCTTATCAATTGTCATTAAAATACCAACAACAACAGCTTCTTGGCCAATATACAAATGACAAAAACCACCTATTTTACCCATTCCGTAAAGTTGAGCTGCCCTTTCCTCAAATCTTCTTATTTTGAGCATAAAAGAATACATTTTAATGTAATCGGCTTTTTGAAGTTTATTCATATGATAATCTTTAATTATAATTAGGGTGATTTTTTGTCAAATAAATCAATCTATTCTATAATTATAACTGTTTCGTTTTCTGAAGTAAATCCTGTAACTTTCCTAAATGTCTCATCTAAATAGTCCAAATCTATAGTATTTGGTTGTAATCTTTTAATTTTATCTAGGTAAAATTCATTTTCTTTTTTTAAGGACATATATTGTCCATTGTATTGAGCATTAAGATTTTTAAGACTAAAATATTTCAGTAATCCCCTCTCACCATTTATAAGAAAATAGAGAAGATAAACAAATAGAAAAAAAGTTAACAAAAAAGATAAATAGAAATAAAATTTATTTTTTAAAACTAAAGATTTATTCATTTGTTATACAAATAGCATATTTAAGATCGAAACTGTCAATTATTTATTATTTAAGATAGATGATCCAACATAACTTGCTTTACCTTGTAATGCTTCTTCAATTCTTAACAATTGATTATATTTTGCTGTTCTATCTGTTCTAGATAATGATCCTGTTTTAATTTGACCTGCTGAAACACCAACTGATAAATCAGCAATCGTTGTATCTTCAGTCTCACCAGAACGATGTGAAATTATAGTAGTGAAATTATTTTCTTTTGCTAATTTAATCGACTCCAAAGTTTCTTTTAGTGTACCTATTTGATTTACTTTAACTAAAATAGAATTACCCGCACCCTCTGCAATACCTTTTTGTAATCTTTTTTTATTTGTAACAAATAAATCATCACCAACTAACTGAACTTTTTTTCCTATTGTTGATGTTAAATTAGACCAACCATCCCAATCATCCTCTGACATCCCATCTTCAATAGAATAAATTGGATAAGAATTTACCAATTTCTCTAAATATTTTATCATCTCATCAGAAGACAAAACAATTTTTTCTCCCTTTAAGTCATATTTATTATTTTTGTAAAATTCAGTTGATGCAACATCAAGTGAAAGATAAATATCTTTTCCAGGTTTAAAACCCGCATCCTCCACTGATTTCAAAATAGTTTCTATGACTTCACTAGAACTATTTATGTTAGGAGCAAATCCACCTTCATCACCAACATTTGTGTTTAAGCCTTTTGATTTTAAAAGTGACTTTAATGAATGAAATATTTCGCAACCATATTGAAGTGCGTCTGAAAAATTATTTGCACCTATAGGTGCAACCATAAATTCTTGAATATCAACGTCATTATCTGCATGTGATCCTCCATTAATAATGTTCATCATTGGAACTGGAAGACTCATTGTATATTCTTTACCAAGAAAAGAATAAAGTTCATGACCTTCAGAAGAAGCTAAACATTTTGCAAAAGCTAAACTTACAGCAAGTGTTGCATTAGCGCCTAGGTTAGATTTATTTTCCGTACCATCAAGTTCTAATAAAAAATCGTCAAAAGAAGAAATATCTTCAAATGATTTTCCAACTAGTTCATTAGAAATTTTATCATTGATATTTCCTACTGCTTTCAAAACTCCTTTACCTTTGTATATAGATTTATTATTATCTCTCAATTCTAGAGCCTCATGCACTCCAGTAGATGCTCCACTCGGAACCGCAGCTCTTCCAAAAATAGAATTTTCAAACTCTATATCGCATTCAACAGTTGGATTTCCTCTGCTATCTATTATTTGTCTTGCTTTTATATTTGTTATTTTAGGCATGATTTTTCGCTATATCATCAAATTGCTTAAGTTGAATTAATAAATTTTTTAAATCTTTTATATTAATCATGTTTGGTCCATCGCTAGGGGCATTATCTGGGTCATTATGTGTTTCTAAAAATAAACCAGCTACACCAATAGATATAGCAGCTTTGCATAAAGAAGGGATATGTTCTC
>CACESS010000008.1 GCA_902562275.1 uncultured Alphaproteobacteria bacterium | reverse complement strand
ATTTAGAGAGGCAGATTTTGCTCTTTTGCCTAATTCAATAATATTATTTTCAATACTCATGTAGAAAGCTTAACTAAATTATCTTTATGTACCACTTCCTCTCTTCCTTCGAAACCTAAAACTTTATAAATTTCTTTACTTTTCTTTCCAATAATTTTTTTTGCATCATTAAAATCATAAGCAGATATACCTATTGCTACCTTCTGACCATTCTCAACTAAGATAGATATTACATCACCTCTTTTGAACCTTCCCTTGATATCTATTACACCTGCAGGAAGAAGACTTTTATTTTTCAAAATTGCATTTTGAGCCCCTGTATCTATAATAATCGATCCTGATGGTTTTAAATGATTTAATAACCATTTCTTTTTGGACGAATTTGTAGAAGTTAAGGGATAAAAAATTGTTGAATTTTTTTTATTAATATTACTGATTGGTCTGTTTTTATCACTATTAGTGATTATTGTAGCACAACCGTTTCCCGCACATATTTTTGCTGCTAAAATTTTTGTGGCCATTCCTCCACTGCCTAGTTCAGAAGATTGATAATTACCAAGTTCTTCAATTTTTTTATCAATTTTAAATACCTCTGAAATTTTTTTGACATCCTTATCTTTTTTTGGATTACCTTGATATAAACCATCAACATCACTTAATAAAATTAATAAATCCGCTTCAATCATTTGTGCTACTCGGGCTGCAAGTCTATCATTATCACCATAGCGAATTTCCTCAGTAGCAACAGTGTCATTTTCATTAATGATTGGGATTATGTTTTTACTTTGTAATGATGATATTGTATTTCTAGCATTTAAATATCGTCGCCTTTCTTCGCTATCTTCTAATGTTAATAAAATTTGAGAAACACCTATCTTGTATTTTCCTAGTTTATTTCGCCATTGATGGGCTAATTCAATTTGACCAACTGAAGCTGCTGCCTGTTTATCTTCTAATTTTCTTAACTTTGTATTTGAAATACTTTTCGCACCTAAAGCAATAGCGCCAGAACACACAATCACAATTTTTTTTGTTTTATTCAATTCCGCAATGTCTTTACATAAATTATCTAACCACTTAGATTTGATCTTTTTTGTTTTCGAATCAACAATTGAATTTGAACCAATTTTTACAACTACTTTTTTATATTTTTTAATCATTTGTGATTTCATTATATTTGAATAAATAATCAATTAGATCATCTATACCTTCATTATTAAAACTTGATATAAAAAGAATATCAGAATTTAACTTTTGATTGATTTTAATTTTTTTTTCCTCTAAATTTTCATGAAGTAGATCAACTTTGGTTAAAACAATTATTTCTTTTTTTGAAGATACTTTTTCACTATATTTTGAAATTTCGTTTCTTACTGTAATATAGTTTTCGTACCAATTGTCGTCATTTATATCTACTAAATGAAGTAAATATTTACATCTCTCAATATGTGCTAAAAATTTATCTCCCAAACCTTTTCCCTCATGCGCACCTTCAATCAACCCTGGGATATCTGCTAATACAATTTCTTTATCAAAGCGCTTCACGGTACCAAGCACAGGATGTAAGGTTGTAAATGGATAATCTCCAATTTTTGGGTTAGCATTAGAAATTGTTGATAACAGAGTTGATTTACCTGCATTAGGTAAGCCTATTACCCCTATATCTGCAAATAATTTTAGTGATAACCATATCCATCGCTCTTCCCCTAATTCACCTTTTGTAAATTTTCTTGGAGCTTGGTTAACTGATGATTTAAAATGATTATTTCCTAAACCGCCATTACCACCCTTTAATAAAATGTATTCTTCATCAATTTTTGTTAGATCAGTTAGCAATACCGTTTTATCTTCATTGTAAATTTCTGTTCCAGGTGGAACTTTAATAACCATGTTGCTTCCATTCGCCCCTGTTTGATTTTTTCCCCTTCCATTTTCACCTTTTTTTGCTTTAAAATGTTGTTGGTATCTAAAATCAATTAGTGTGTTTAAATTATCATCCACTTTAAAAATTATATTTCCACCTTTGCCTCCATCGCCTCCATTAGGACCACCAAACTCAATATATTTTTCCCTACGAAAACTAGCGCAGCCATCTCCACCATTACCAGATGCAATATATATTTTTGCTTGATCTAAAAATTTCATAATAAATTTTTAATTAATTGGGATTATTGTTCTGTGGGAACAACTGATACAAAAGTTCTTACTCTTGTTTTTTTAAAAGCTACTTTTCCATTTATTGTAGCAAATATTGTGTGATCTTTACCTATGCCAACATTATCACCTGGATGAAACTTTGTGCCTCTTTGCCTAATAATAATGTTTCCTGCTATTACGTTTTCACCACCAAATTTCTTAACTCCAAGTCTTCGACCCGCCGAGTCTCTTCCATTCCTAGAACTACCACCTGCTTTTTTCGTTGCCATTATTTATCTTCTTTTTTAGTTTTAACGGTTTTTTTAACAGTTTTCTTTACTGATTTTTTCTTAGTAGGTGAAGCTTTATCTACTGCTTTTTTTGCAACTGTCTTCTTTTTTGTAACTTTTACTTCTTTAGAGTCAATTTTTTCTTTAATAACTTTAGTTTCAGTTTTTTTAACTTTTTTTGTTTCAGGTTCAGCAGTGGACTTTTTTCCACCATAAGAAATTGATTCTATTCTTAATATAGTTAGATATTGTCTATGACCTTGTGTTAGTCTGTAATTTTGTCTTTTTCTTTTTTTAAAAACTATTATTTTTTTATCTCTGATTTGATCAACAATTTTTGCTTCAATTGAAGCATCTTTTAATAACGGCTCGCCTAAGCTATTTGTGCTTTGATCACTGATCGCTAATACATCAGTAATAGACACTTTATCACCTTTGGATCCCTCAAGTTTTTCTACTTTAAGTATCTGACCAGCTCTTGCTGAGTATTGTTTTCCACCAGTTTTGAAAATTGCTAACATATCTTTTGATGGCGGGGTTTATAGTGAACTATGCTAATAGTCAAATTAAAAATATGGCGTAAATACTGGAAATAAAGACCTTAAAAGCTATCCTTTGCTTTTCGCAAATAAGCAAATAATTCAAAGTCTGTAAAACCTAGCTCTTTCTTAATTATAGTACCTAATTTTGAATTTTGATTTAGGAATAAGTTATATTGTTTTTCATCTTCTAATAAAAAAGGTACGGATTTTCCTTTATTATTAAAATCATCATTAATTTTGTTTCTAACTGTCAAATAAGCACTTTCTTTTTTAAGTGTTTTCTCAAGAAAATTTAAATTGCTTATTGTATATTCATGACCACAATAAATAATTGTATTTTTACTTAACTCATTGATTTTTTTTAAACTGTTAAACATTTCATTTAATGTTCCCTCAAACACACGACCACAACCAAGTCTGAACAGTGTATCACCACAAAATAAAACACCATTGTTTTCATCATAGTAAATTATATGATCTAATGTATGCCCAGGTGTTTTTATTATTCTAAATGTATTTAAGCAGGAGTTTACTTCATCTCCATCACGTAAAACGAATCTTGTATTTTCAATCTGAGCACTTGGAGAGTGTATATTAACTTCTGGAAAAGCATTAAGTATTCCTTTTACACCTGATGTGTGATCTTTATGATGATGTGTAATAAATATATCTTCTATGGTTAAATTGTTTGCAAAAGCAAAATTTAATATAGGATTACTATCAGCAGGATCTATAACACAGCTCTTAAGTGTGTCATTATATAAAACAAAAGAGTAGTTATCTTTTAATTGATTTAAAATTTCAACTTTCATCTAATAACTAATTTGCAATAACAGAATTTTTTGCAAAAACTTTTTTTGATGATTTAATTTTTATTGGTTCATAATTTTTATAACTTAATAAAAAGATAGCTTCGTGAGTGAAAAAATTAACTCCAGTAACTGATTCACTTATATCAAATTGCTTACCTTTTGATGTTAATCCAATACTTTTTTCAATCACAATATTCATTTCATTACACAAATTCAAAAAATCCTTAATTGTAAAAAAATGAATGTTAGGTGTGTCATACCATGTATAAGGTAAACTTTCTGTTACTGGCATTTTTCCAGATATTAAAAGCTGTAATCTTATTTTCCAATGTCCAAAGTTAGGAAAAGAAACTATTGCTTTTGATCCTATTCTTAATAATTCAGACAAAATATCTTTGGGCTTCATCATTGCTTGTAAAGTTTGACTTAAAATTACATAATCAAAACTATTATTTGAATATTGAGACAAATCTAATTCGGCATTTCCATGTACAACATTGAAACCTCTTGCGATAGCATTTGCAGCTAGATCTCTATTTAATTCAATGCCATGAGTTATCGCATTACGATTATTTTCTAATTGTTCCATAAGGCCGCCATCACCACATCCAATATCTAGGATTTTTCTATCTTCTGCTATAAGTGTTTCAATAAGAGACCAATCTTTTCTTATGCTATTAATTTTATTCATCTATCTTCGCAAAATTGTTTGTTAGGAAACCTTTTATTACATCATCTAACTGTGGTTCCTCTAATAAAAAACTATCATGTCCTTTATCAGTATCAATTTCTAGAAAGCTTACTTCTCTTGATAGAGAATTTAATTGATTTACAATCATTTTACTTTCTATTGTAGGGAATAACCAATCTGAGGTAAATGAGACAATTAAATATTTTAAATGGTTATTTGGATTATGACTAAACTCAATATTTTTTCTAAATGTTTCATCATGATCAAAATAATCCATAGCCCTTGTTAAATAAAGATATGAATTTGCATCAAATCTTTCAACAAATGATTTACCTTGATATCTCAGATAACTCTCAACTTGAAAATCAGCATCAAATCCAAAAGAAATAATATCTCTTGATTGAAGCTTTCTTCCAAATTTTCTATGCATCGCATTTTCGGATAAATATGTGATATGTGCAATCATTCTTGCTACTGATAGACCTCTTTCTGGCACTTCATTATTTTCAAAATACTTTCCATTTTTCCAAATAGGATCACTCATTATTGCCTGTCGCCCAACTTCATGAAATGCAATATTTTGAGCCGAATGTTTTAAAGCACCCGCAATATGTATTATATTTAAAATTCTATCTGGAAAATCGATTGCCCATTGAAGTGCTTGCATTGCTCCCATCGAACCACCAATGACAGAAAATAACTTCTCTATATTTAAACTTTCAATCAATAAAGATTGAGCCTTCACCATATCTTTTATTGTTACGGAAGGAAAATTACCACCATATGCAACATCACTTCCATTTTGTAACTCTTTAGGACCAGTTGAGCCAGCACAACCGCCGAGTACATTTGAGCAAATTACAAAAAATTTGTTTGTATCAATTGGTTTATTAGGCCCAACCATTCTAGACCACCAACCTTCTCTCCCAGTAATGGGATTATTCCCAGCAACATATTGATCTCCAGTTAAAGCATGGCAAACAAGAATAGCATTAGTTTTATCAGCATTTAATTTGCCATATGTTTTGAATGCTAGTTTAAAACTATCTATTATATCTCCTGATTCTAGTTTTAAATTAATATTCTCGAAATAGGCTATTTCGCTTTCAAGTTTTGTGTCAGTATTAAATTTTGTTTTCATATCTCTTTAGTCTAACACTATTTGAAAGAATGATGGAGGAGTGTAAACGCTTTAGCTGATTATTGCTCCACCCGCAAGCTGTCTCAAATCGGTGATAATCGGTCTTATATGTATATATCTCTCTAAGTCAATAAATCGTCATTTTTTAAATTAAATACTACTTTATTTTGATTTATCGTAAGATAGTTTGTAAAGAAACGTCCAAAATTATGAAAAATAAAGAATTAGACAATTTAAGAAGCAAAATTAATAACATTGATGATGAAATTTTATCTTTATTATCTAATCGATCTAAAATTGTTTTAGAAATTGGAAAACACAAAAAAGATAATTCAGTTGTTGATCTAGATAGAGAACAAAAAATTCTCGACAGATTAAGCTCTAAATTTACAGGATCTTATCCGAAAGATACTATTGTTAGACTTTGGAGAGAGATTTTTCAATCTTCTGAAAAACTTCAGAAGTTAACTAAAGAAAATATTCAATCAAAAAGATCTATAGAAAACATTAATGTTTATAAAGGTGGTAAGGCAAAGTTAAATAACAATAAAAGAGTTATCAAACTTTCTTCAAATGAAAATCCCTATGGTGCTTCACCGAAAGCAATTGAATTGTTAGAAACAAAAAATATTAATCATGATTTACATAGATACCCAGAAATTGATGGATCATCATTAAGAGAAGCAATAGCTAAAAATTTTTCTATTGATAGTAATAGAATTATTCTTGGCTCTGGCTCAGATGAAGTTTTATTATTTGCAGCTTTGGCATTTTGTCAAGATGGTGATGAAATTCTCCATGCAAACCACGGCTTTGAGATGTATTCAATTGTGAGTAAAGTAGTTGGTGCAGTTCCAAAAAAAATTAAGGAAGATGTAAATTTCAATTTAAATATTGAAAATCTCATAGATCAAACAAATGACGCTACTAAAGTAATTTATATTGCATCACCTAATAATCCAACTGGAACTTATTTGTCTAGAGACCAACTTGTTAAATTAATGAATAGTATTTCTAAAAATATTATAGTTGTTATAGACGGGGCATATGTCGAATATGTGCAAAAAGACGATTACGATAAAGGATTTAGTTTAACGGATGAATTTGAGAATATTATTTTAACAAGAACATTTTCAAAAACATATGGACTCGCAGCTTTAAGAGTAGGCTGGTGTTATACCAGTCAAAAAATAGCTGATATAATTAATAAAATAAAACCTCCTTTTAATACGACAACTATTTCACAGTCTCTTGCAATTAAAGCTTTGGAGGATAAAGAACATATTGAAAACTCTGTTAAATTAAATTCTGAAATTAAAGATTGGTTTGAAAAAGAGCTCAAACTTCTAAATATTAAAACCAGACAAACTGAAGGTAATTTTACTTTAATTGAAACTTCAGAAGAAGAAGCTGAGAAAATTAGTAATCATCTTATGAATGATGGCATTATTATAAGGCGTTTAAATAGTTATAATTTGCCCAATTTTTTGAGAATTAGTATTGGTACAAAAGAAGAAATGAATTTGACAGTTGAAAGTTTGAAGAAATTTAATGTCTAAAATAATTTATGACTCAGCTCTGGTCATTGGTATGGGATTAATTGGATCATCCATAGCAAGGGCTCTGAAGGAAAAACAATTGTCAAAAAAAATTTTTGCTATTGATAAGGACAGTGAGGTAATAAATATTTCAAAAAATTTAAATCTTGTGGATGTAATAGAGAGTGATTTAAATAAATATAATCAACAATTTGATATTATTTTTATTTGTACGCCTTTGAGTTCATATAGGGATATATTTAAGCAATTGAATAGCTATGTTAATGAAACCACACTAGTAACAGATGTTGGTTCAACAAAAGTAAGTGTTATAGAAGATTTTAAAGAATCAATTAATAATAAAAAAATTTTATTTGTTCCTGCCCACCCTATTGCTGGATTAGAGAAAAGTGGACCAGAATTTGGTTTCGCAAAGCTGTTTGAGAATAGGTATTGTATTTTGACCCCAACAGAAACTCAGAGTGAGATAACAAGATCAGTTTCAGATATTTGGGAGTCATTCGGAATGAATATAGAAATCATGGAACCTAAACGTCATGACAGAGTACTAGCTATGACATCTCATATTCCACAACTCATTGCATATTCTGTCGTAGGAACTGCAACAGAGCTTGAATCTCAAATGAAAGATGAAGTAATTAAATATTCAGCTGCAGGTTTTAGAGATTTCACAAGATTGGCAGGTAGTGATCCAGTAATGTGGCGTGATGTTTATGAAAAAAATAAAGAAGCCGTTTTAGAAATGCTTGGTCGTTTCAGTGAAGATCTACTTACTTATCAAAAAGCAATAAGAAATAATGATTTAAAATATTTGGAAGAAAAATTTATAAAATCAAAAGAAATTAGAAAAATTATTGAAGAGATTGGTCAAGCAGGAACTTTTGATCCTACAGAAAAGAATTAGTTATCCAATAATAAATTTGAAGCAGTTTCTATTCTATTTTGAACTTCGTTTAATAAAACTTTTTTATCTAAACCTTCATCAATTGTCGGTAAAAATTTTATAGTAATTAATCCTTTTTCTAATACCCATGATTGTTTTGGCCAACATAAACCTGAATTTAAAGCTACAGGAAGGATTTTTCTTTTTGTATGATTATAAATTCCAATAAAACCTGTCTTATAATCAGGTTTACTACCAGGCAGCTTTCTTGTTCCTTCGGGGAAAATAATAATTGAAGATCCAAAAGATAATTTTGATTGAACTTTTTGTAACATATCTCTCATAGCTTTTGTTCCACCATCTCTATTAATCGCAACCATATTAGACTTGAATAAATATTGGCCAAAAATTGGTATAAAGAAAAGCTCTCTTTTATGGACAAAGAAACAATCTTTTAAATAGTAATAGAGTGCCAGTGTCTCAAATGTGGACTGATGTTTAGACGCAATTAAGATACTTTCATTTGGAATATTTTCTAAACCCTCAATTTTATGTTTAATATTACATATAAGATTAAGAAAAACAAAAATAACACGTATCCAAAGTTTGGTTGGATATTTAAGTAAATAACTTGGTAATAAGAGAAAAGGTAAACATACAACACCCATCAACACAGTCCATATAACCAAGGAAATATAAAATATTATACTTTTTAAAATTAACATACTTAATGATTTTGTTTTATATACTAGCCTGACTGATCTATATATAATTTATGTTCATTGTTTGCTCTAATTGTGAATTCAAGTATTTAGTAAATTCTGCAGATCTTAAACCAAATGGTAGAATGGTTGAATGCGCAAATTGTAATCATCAATGGTTTCAAGAATTAGACGATACTGACATTACATCATCAGTCCCATCTACAAAAAAAGAAGAATTAGATCAAAATTTAAAAAATAATAAACAAAAAGAAAAATTAGAAAAAGGTCCAGTCAGAAATTTACCAAGTACAGTTGTAAGACAAGAAAAACCAAGTGTTATTAATTCAACTATAGTAATTATTCTAGCTATAGTTGTAATTTTAGCAATATGGATTTATCGATCCTACGGTGTAAATACTTTTATTATTATTGATTTCTATATTAGGGAATTCTTCTTTAATTTAAATTTGATAATTTCAGACTTAGCCAAAATTATACACAATACTTTAAATTAGTTACAACCAGCTAGGAATAATATCAGCTTCAATGGTTTTCTCAATTTTCTCTGGAGAATAAATAATTGCATAATTATCATTGTGTACTAAAATTTCAGAGGGCAGTGGTCTAGAGTTATAATTTGAAGACATTACTTTTCCATAGGCTCCTGTATTTTTTATAACCAGTAGATTGCCAATTTTTTGTTTAGCCAATTTAATATTTTTTAAAAAAACATCTGAACTTTCACAAATTGGACCAGCAATAGAATAATCCATAAATTCCTCTGATTTTACATCAATTGCTAATATTTCATGATGTGCACCATACATTGCCGGACGTATCAATGTATTCATTCCTGCATCAACAATCAAATAATTTATACCTCCATTATTTTTAATTGTAACAATAGAAGTAACTGTAACTCCAGCCTCAGCAATTAAATACCGACCAGGCTCAAACGATAATTCATAGTTTGTTTGCCTAAAACAATTATCAAGTTCTTCTTTTACCATCTCAATATTAAAGTCAGGATCAGAAACTTCATATTTAACATGAAAACCTCCACCCAAATCTACATGCTTGATATTAATACCTGATTCAATACACTTATCTGCAGCCATTTTCATTTGAGAAAACGTATTTTTATATGCCTCAATTTTACTAATTTGACTTCCAATATGACAACTAATACCAATTAAATTTACATTTTTACAACTTTTAACTAATTTAATAATTTTATCTAAATTTTCAAATTCAATACCAAACTTATCAGTTTTTTTTCCTGTTGAAATTTTACTTAAAGTTTCACCATCAACATCTGGATTAAGTCTAACACCAATATTAACGATTTTATTTTTTTCATTTGCTAAATTATCGAGTAGTTTTATTTCTTCTAAAGATTCAGTATTAATTAAACGTATATTTTTATGTATAGCATAGAGTAAATCTTGTTCAGATTTTCCAACACCTTCAAAAATTATTTTATTTGGATCGAAACCAGCTTCCAAGGCCCTTTTTAATTCACCAACTGACACTACATCTGCTCCAATATCTAACGAGTTCATTATTTTCAAAATAGCTTGATTTGAATTAGACTTAATTGAATAAAAAATATTTTTACCTAAAATATCTTTAGTTTTATTTACTTGATTAATAATTTTTTCTTGTGAATACACGTAAAAAGGTGTTTCACAAACTTTTACCAAGTCATATAGAGAAGCGCCCTCAATATACGGGTCGTTATTTTTATAAGTGAGCATTTATTCAGTGTTTATAATAACGGATTGTTGACGTTTTTTCTCTTCTTCTAATTTCTCTAAACAGGCTTCATCACATGGATATGTAATTACCGATTTGTCTACTTGATCTTCTGGTAAACTTAAAGGGCCAACTTTACCACAGCTAAAAGTAAACAACAAAAATGATAATAATATTAATCTGATCATTATAAGTATTTTTTTATAACAAGTTTTATCATTTTTTTAGTAATTTCAGGAGCCGTACCCCCAAAACCTGATTTTGATTTAACACTGTTAGTAGTTGATAGCACTTTTTTTGCGTCAGCTGTTATATTTTTGTCAAATTTTTTTAATTCTCCAAGAGATAATGAATCTATGTTTCTATCTTGTTTTGAACAATAAGAAACAATCTTTCCTGTAACAACATAAGCATCTCTAAATGAATATCTAAGATTTTGAACCAACCAATTAGCTAAATCGGTAGCGGTTGCATTTGAATTATCAATCAACTCTTTCATTCTAGTTTTGTTGAATGTAGATTTTGATAAAATTTCATTCATAACTTTTATACACAAAGAAACATTGTCGTATGAATTAAATGTTATTTGTTTATCGTCTTGTAAGTCTTTACTATAAGAAAGTGGTAACCCTTTAATAATATTAAGCATTGAACTTAAATTACTAATAATAATACTTGTTTTTCCTCTAACAAGCTCTGCACCATCTGGATTTTTTTTCTGAGGCATAATTGAACTACCAGTTGAAAGATCATCTGGTAAATTGATAAAATTAAATTGTTGATTTGACCAAAGTACTATTTCCTCTGCTATTTTTGATAAATGAACAGCAATTAGTGATAGAACAAATAAAAATTCTATTACGAAGTCTCTATCTGAGACAGTGTCCATAGCATTTTTTGTTGGCTCTCTAAATCCCAACTCTTTAGTTGTATATTTTCTATCAATAGGAAAAGAAGTCCCTGCAAGTGCAGCTGCACCTAATGGGTTTTCATTAAGACGATATAAGCAATCTTCAAGTCTTGTTCTGTCTCTACCAATCATTTCAACGTAAGCTAAAACATGATGAGCCAATGTTATTGGTTGAGCAATCTGTAAATGAGTGTAACCTGGCATAATTGTTTCAGTATTTTTTATTGCAATATTAATTAAAGTTCTCTGAAATTTTTTTAGTTCACTATCTAAAATTTTAGATTCTTTTTTAACCCATAATTTTAAATCAGTTACTATCTGATCATTTCTAGATCTTGCAGTATGAAGTTTTCCTGCAATTTTTCCAATTTTCTTAAATAATAAACTTTCAATGTTCATATGAATATCTTCAAGTTTTTTTGAAAATACGACCTTGTTTTTTTCAATATCTCTTTCAATTGCTTTAAGTCCAGAGACTATTGCACTTTGTTCTTTTTTATTGATTATTTTTTGTTTACCGAGCATTCTAGCATGCGCTATTGACCCAGTTATATCTTCTTTATACAGACGTTGATCGATATCTATAGACGTATTAATTGCATCTAAAATCTCACTAGGTCCTTTTGAAAAATGGACATTTCTTGAAGGATTTTTTTTCATTTTGCGCGCCTATAAGAGATATTTATATTAATTTCCACCCTTATGCTTAAATTATTTTCATACGGCAAATTTTTCTTATATAAGCTTACCTTTATAGAACTCACATGAATATTAAAAAAGTAGTAGTAATAGGATCTGGCACTATGGGCAGTGGAATCGCAGCCCAAATAGCAAATGCTAATATTGATGTTACACTTCTAGACTTACCTTCAAAAGAAGGATCTAGAAACCAAATTACAGAAAACGCTAAAGAAAGAATTAAACAATCACGACCTCCACTTTTAGTAGAAAAAAACAAAGCAGAATTAATTAAGGTTGGAAATATTGAGGATGACTTTAATGAAGTTGCGGAAGCTGATTGGGTTGTGGAGGCTGTTGTTGAGAGAATAGATATTAAACATAACATTTATGATAAAATTCAGACTACAAGAAAGAACAATTCTATAATTTCATCTAATACATCTACAATTCCATTGAAAATCTTATCTGCAAATATGTCAGATGAAATGAAAAAAAATTTTTGCATCACCCATTTTTTTAACCCAGTTCGATATATGGCATTGCTCGAGATAGTAACTGAAGAAGTTAATGACATTGAAAAAATAAATTTATTAAAACAATTTTGTGATGAAAAACTTGGTAAAGGTGTAATTATTTGTAACGACACTCCAGGATTTATTGGAAACAGAATTGGAGTTTATGCAATGCAAGTTGCTATGACTGAAGCTTTTAAAATGAAGATACCAATTGAAGAAGCTGATGCAGTATTTGGAAGACCAATGGGTATCCCGAAGACTGGAATTTTTGGGCTATACGATTTAATTGGTATCGATTTGATGGCTGATGTTTTAAAAAGTTTTATAAAAGAACTCCCAAAAGAAGATCCTTTCCACGAGGTTGCACAAGAAATTCCATTGGTCACAAAACTTATTGAAACTGGGTATACAGGAAGAAAAGGTAAGGGTGGTTTTTATAGAATGAATAAATCTGATGGTAAAAAAATTCTTGAAGCAATTAATTTAGAAACTGGCGAGTATCACCCAAGTCAGAAAATTAATTTAGGTATGGGAGATAAAATTGACATAAATAAACTCATTCAAAGAAAAGACAAATACGGTGAATATGCAAAATCAATTCTGACAAAAGTAATTAGGTATGCTGCATATTTAATCCCTGATGTCTCATCAAAATATATAGACATAGATGATGCGCTAAGATTAGGTTTTAATTGGACTGTTGGCCCTTTTGAAATGCTTTCAAATATTGATACAAAAAATTTTATTGATCAAAATACTGATATTAACTTCTTTAAAGATCTAAAGGGAGTTTTTGAATTTAATAAAAGACCTGGGTATTTAGATTCAAGTATTGATAATTTAAGATCGTTAAATTTACAAAAAACTTTTGAGAACCCTTCTGCTAATATTAAAAATGCTTCATCATATCAGGTTGTTGAATTTACTACTAAGGCAAACGCTTTAGATACTGACTCTATGTTAGCTTTAAAAGAAGCTGCGCAAAATAATAAAAGCACAATTGTGATTAATGATGCAATGCAATTTTCTGCTGGTGTAAATTTAAATTATGTCATGGAATTTGCTAAAAATAATGAATGGTCTAAAATTGAAAAATTTATAGTTGATTTCCAACAAACGTGTAAAACAATAAAATATGCAGATAAGCCTTTTATTGCTGCGCCATCAGGACTTGCTATTGGCGGTGGTTTTGAAGTGGTACTGCATTGTGATTATAACGTTGCTCATACAAATGTTGTTCTTGGACTAGTTGAATCTTTAGTTGGACTCATTCCTGCTGGTGGGGGTTGTAAGGAAATGCTGTGGCGTTGGTTACAAACTCCAGAAGGTAAAGAAAATTCTGAACATGCGTCTATGAAAGTTTTTGATCTCATTGGTTATGCTATTACTGCTACCTCACCAAATGAAGCTCTGCCAAATCAATTCTTTTTAGAAAAGGATAAGGTGGTAATAAATAGAGACAGACAATTATCAACGGCTATCGATTTATTAAATAATATTGAAGGAGGTTATGAAAAACCATCTCAACCTAAATTCAATTTAGGCGGTAGTGCTGTCAGAGATAAAATGTTTGAAAAACTTGAAGCACTATATAATGAAAATAAAATTTTAGACCACGGATTAGAAGTAGGTAAGCAAATTGCTTTTGTACTTAGTGGTGGAAATACAAATATTGATAATGAATTAAGTGAAGATGATCTTTATAATCTTGAATTGGAAGCTTTCATGAGACTTATCCAGATGCCTAAAACTCAAGAGCGAATAAAACATACACTTGAAACTGGAAAACCATTAGTAAATTAAATTAATTTCTTGTAGTATTTGATCCTTTTAGGAAACAGATGAGTAATTTTGATACAAACCTAGATAAAAATTCAGCCAATTTTGTTCCATTATCACCGTTAAGTTTTATAACTCGCGTGAAAGATATTTATCCAAACTATGACTCTATAGTTTATGGTAAAAGAAGTTACACTTGGCTTGAAACATATAATCGATGTACCAAGTTTGCTAGTGCATTAGCAAAAAAAGGAATTACAAAAGGAAGTACCGTTTCAATCATAGCGGCAAATACTCCAGAATTATTCGAAGCACATTATTCTATCCCAATGACTGGCGGCGTTATTAATACGATCAATACTAGACTTGATGCAGATACAATTGCGTATATTCTAGATCATAGTGATGCAAAACTTCTTATAACTGATACTCAACTTTCACCTACAATGAAAAAGGCTTTAAAAATATATGGGAAGAATATTCCTATTATTGACATTCATGATGATCAGGCAGTTTTTAAAGATGGTGAGGGTGAAAAAATTGGAGAAATGACATATGAAGAATTTTTACAAACGGGTAATGATAATTATAATTGGTCTTTACCGGAAGATGAATGGCAAGCAATCTCACTAAGCTATACATCAGGCACAACTGGTAAACCAAAAGGTGTTGTGTATCACCACCGTGGATCATATTTAATGTCAACAGGAAGTGTTACGGCATGGAACATGCCTAATAAATTAACATTTCTTTATACCGTTCCAATGTTCCACTGTAACGGATGGGGTTATCCTTGGACAGCTGCTTTAATACATGCAAAGATTATTTGCTGCAGATATATTGTTGCAAAAGATATTTATAATTTAATAGATAAATATAAGGTAACTCATTTTGGAGGCGCTCCTATAGTTTTAAGTTTAATTGCTAACGCAGATGAGAAAGATAAAAAAGAAATAAATCATAAAGTATATGTATTAACTGCTGGTGCTCCACCAACGAGTGCAATTCTTGAAAAGATGGATAACTTAGGATTTGAAGTTATGCATGTATATGGGTTAACTGAAACATACGGCCATATTCTTCAATGCGCTTGGAATGAAAAATGGGAATCACAATCAAAATCTGAAAAAGCTGATATTAAAGCAAGACAAGGTGTTCGTTACCCAAATACTGAAGAAGTATGTGTTGCTGATCCAGAGACCTATGAAAAAGTTCCTATGGATGGAGAAACCATGGGAGAGATTTTAATTCGAGGTAATGTAGTAATGAAAGGATATTATAAAAATAAAGAGGCGACTGAAACATCCATGAATAATGGATGGTTTCACTCTGGTGATTTAGCGGTTGTCTATCCTGATGGATATATTCAAATAAAAGATAGATCGAAAGATATCATAATTTCTGGAGGAGAAAATATTTCATCTGTGGAAGTGGAAAATGTTGTTGCTAAACACCCAGCTGTTTCCTTGGTTGCAGTAGTTGCCAAACCAGATGAGAAGTGGGGTGAAACACCATGTGCTTTTGTAGAATTAGCTCCTGGAAAAAATGCCACAGAAGAGGATATAATTCAGTTTTGTAAAGAAAATATGGCTGGATTTAAAAGACCAAAGCATGTAATCTTTGGTGAATTACCAAAAACATCAACTGGGAAGATACAAAAGTTTGAATTAAGAACAAAAGCAAAGGAGTTATAAATGGATCCAAAAACTTATAAATTTGACACACTAAGTCTACATGCTGGTTATCAACCAAGTAAAAACGCTGGCTCAAGGCAAGTACCAATTTATCAAACAACTTCATATATGTTTGATGATGTTGATCATGCGGCAGCACTTTTTAATTTAGAAAGAGGTGGTCATATTTATAGTCGTATGTCCAACCCAACAGTACAAGTTCTAGAAGAAAGAGTTTGTGCACTTGAAGGAGGAACAGCTGCTCTTGCAACTGCATCTGGAATGAGTGCAATATTTTTAACTATTATGACTCTTTGTAACGCTGGTGATCACATGGTTGTTTCTTCTCAGCTTTACGGTGGAACTGTAAATTTATTTAGATTAACGCTTCCTAAGTTTGGTATTAAAACAACTTTTGTAAAACCAAGAGATACAGAAGGTTTTAAAAAAGCAATTCAACCAAATACCAAAGGTATTTTTGGTGAGCTTGTTGGTAATCCTGGTAATGAATTGATGAACATGCCTGAAGTTTCAAACATAGCAAAAGAAGCTGGAATTCCACTTATTATTGATAGTACGTATCAAACTCCTTATTTGTGTAGACCTTTTGAACACGGAGCTGACCTTGTTGTACACTCACTAACTAAATGGATGAGTGGTAATGGTTCTTCTATGGCAGGAATATTAGTTGAAGGTGGAACTTTTGATTGGATGCAAAATGATAAGTTTCCATCAATGACAGAACCGTATGAAGGCTATCACGGATTATCATTTGCAGAAGAATTTGGCCCAACAGCATTTACAATGATGGCAAGAGCTGAAGGAATGAGAGACATGGGACCTTGCTTAGCTCCTCAAAATGCATGGAACATATTACACGGACTTGAAACTCTTTCTCTTCGTATGGAAAAACATTGCTCCAATGCTTTAAAGATGGTTGAGTATTTATCTAATCATGAAAGTGTCGCTTGGGTTTCACATGCAAGTGCACCAGGACATCCTGATAAGGAACTAGCAGAAAAAATTCTTCCTAAAGGAACTGGATCAATGATTGCCTTTGGAATTAAAGGTGGAAAAGAAGCAGGTGCTGCGTTTATTAATAATGTTAAGCTTGCATCGCATTTAGCAAATGTAGGTGATGCAAGAACATTAGTTATCCATCCGGCATCAGCAACTCACTCACAAATGGATGAGGCAACTTTAAAATTTGCTGGGTTATCTCATGATATGATTAGATTGTCTGTTGGCCTAGAAGACTTTGAAGATATCGTAAACGATTTCGAAGATGGATTTAGAGCTGCAAAAAAACCTCGTTTAGTCGCAAACAAATAAATGAAGTTTAAAGTTCGTGGTATCGATACGTTTGCCTCCACTGGAGGCAGACCTTTTGATAAAAATAAACCTCTTATTATTTTTGTTCACGGTAGTGGACTAAGTCACATGGTTTGGGTTTTACAAACACGTTACTTTGCATTCCGTGGATACAGTGTTTTAGCAGTTGATTTACCAGGGCACGGATTATCTTCTGGTGAAAGTTTAAAAACTATAGAAGAAATGGGAAACTGGGTTGGTGATGTTATTGGTGCAGTTGGGTGTAAAGAAGCTTCACTAGTTGGACATTCTCAAGGATGTCTTGTAACAATGGAATGTGTTGCTCAACACCCAGAAAAAATTAAAACTTTAACTCTTATGGGCGGTGCGTCTGCTATTCCCATGAACCCAGAATTACTAAAGCTAGCTGAAGAGAGTAATCCTAAGGCTGTTGATCTTATGATGGATTTTGCGCACGGTCCAGCAGGACATTTTGGAGGTCATCCTGTTCCAGGTTTATATCACCTAAATGTTGGTTCCATGATTGTTCAAAATAAAGAAATCAAAGATACTCTAGGTGTTGATTTTAGAGCATGTGATAATTATAAAAATGGACCTGAGGTTGCTAAGAAATTGGATTTACCTACTCTTTCTATACTAGGTGCACAAGACAGAATGTGCCGTTTAAAAGATGGAAAAATTCTTGCTGATTATATTAAAGGTTCGGAAGTAAAGATTATTGAAGATTGTGGTCATATGATGCTCTTAGAAGAAGCAGATCAAACATTAGAAATTCTAAAGAAATTTATAGCCGAACATTATCCTTTACCCAGTTAGTAAATTTTAAAATTTTTAGTAATTAATATTTCTGCAATTACTGATTTTCTTCTTTATCAGGTCTTGTAAGTTCCTCGAGTTTACGCATTTCCTCTTCCATTTTAAGCTTTTCTTGCTCTTCACGTTTCTTTTTGCGCTCTTCAGCTTTCATTTTTAGCTTAAGCTCTTTCTGCATTTTGCGGTCTCCCGCTTTAGATTTGTGATTAAAGTGAATACCCATATAAACCTGACAACTATATACTAAATATTATGAAATATTTCTAGACTCTAATTTGCTAATTTCTAGCTAACCAAACAATTACAACAAAGACAAATATAGCAATTGCTTGAAATAATACTCTTAACCGCATTAGTTTATTACTGTGATTTTTATTGAGCTTTCCATTTACTGCCATGGCAATAACACCAACCACAACAACTGCTAGTGTTGCAGCCATGAATAAGACAAGTATTATTTGCATTGTACTCATACATATATCTATATAAAACTTTTATTCTATGAAACAAGATTACTTAAATAAAGTGTTACATTATGGATAATATTTTAAAGGGCCCCTCAATTACAAAACACCAAAATCCAAAAAAATTGATGATTATGCTTCATGGATATGGAGATAACGCTACTAATTTCATTCAAATTGCAAATTTAATTGATCAAGATGACTGGAGGATGAAATATATTGCATTAAATGCACCAGATACAATTCAAGATTATCCTATGGGCTATGAATGGTTTCAATTATATCTCAATGGAACTCATATTTCTAATGCTAGTGCAAAAGAAGATGATGTTGTAAAAAATAAAATATCTAAGAATATAGAAAAAATTTATAATTCAATTTCACTTTTATTAGAAAATTCAAATTTAAATATGTCTGATTGTTTTGTAATGGGTTTTTCCCAAGGAGGTATGATGGCTTTTGAACTTGGTAAGATATTACAAAAACATTTAGCTGGCCTGGCAATCATATCGTCAAGAATTATATCTAAAGAACACGAACCTAATAATGCATTTTTAAAAACACCAATTTTTATTTCTCATGGCGGCCGAGATGCAGTTTTGCCTATTTCTAATTATAATGAGTCAATTGAAGTTTTAAAAAATTATAATTACAATTATGAGAATTACCTAATTGAAAAAGATGAGCACACAATGTCGCAAGAAACAATAACTTTATTCCAAAATTTTATTAAAAAAAATATTTAAAGTAATCGAATCTTAATATTATATTACTATTTCAATAATATGACTTGGGTGAGTAGAAAATAAAATGAGTACTGCAGAAAATCCAGCTTTGGTTCTTAATGCTGATTTTCGGCCGCTATCCTATTACCCCCTTTCTTTATGTTCGTGGCAAGATGCCATAAAGGCTGTTTTTCTTGAGAGAGTTTCAGTAATCGAAAATTATGAGCATGAAGTTCATTCTCCAAATCTTACTTTTAAGTTACCAAGTGTAATAGCTTTAAAGGATTATGTAACCCCACAACGAAGACCTGCCTTTACACGTTTTAACGTTTTTTTGAGAGATAATTTTACTTGTCAGTATTGTACCAATCGTTTTCCAGCTAACGAATTAACATTTGATCATTTAGTGCCAAAATGTCTGCATGGAAAAACTACTTGGGAAAATGTTGTCTCAGCATGTACGTCATGTAATTTAAAAAAGGGAAGAAAACTTATTCAGAACACTGATATGAAACTTTTTAAAAAACCTCTTCGACCATCGTCAATTCAATTACAAAATAATGGTAGGAATTTCCCCCCTAATTTTTTGCATGAAACTTGGAGAGATTATTTATACTGGGATACAGAATTAGAAAATTAAATTTTTTTTGATATAGCGATTGCTGTTTTGCATCCAAGCTCTATTACTTTTGACATAATTTTATATCCTGGTGCGTTTTCTGCATCATGTTCTATTCCTATATCGTGATGTTCAAGTTCATCATCTCGAAATTTTGAAATTGTTTTTTTTAAATCTTTATGATCATCACCTAAAAGATCCAATTGTTCTTGATAATGTTCACCAATAACTTTTTCAACAGCAACGGTGCACGCCATGGCAGCTTTTTCACCCATTAAGGCAGTGGATGCTCCAAGCGCATATCCAGCAACATTCCACAAAGGAAGCAGAGCAGTCGGTCTAACTCTATGTTCTAATATTAATTCGTTAAATTTATCAATATGCTCTTGTTCTTGATCAGCCATATGTTGAATAGTTTTGCCAAGCTTTGAGCTTTTCCCAAAAATTGCTATTTGCCCATCATATATTTTAGTTGCACCATATTCACCAGCATGATCGACTCTTATGATTTCTTCTAAAATCTCTCTATGAGTAGTTGTATTTGACGAGGATTTTTTTTTATATGTTTTTTTCTTTTTTAAAGCCATAGTTTCTAAATAAATAAATAGCATTTAAAATAAAAATAACTAGTAAAACAAGCGTATTAATTGAAGCAGCAGAAATTCCAAAAAACTCCAAATAACTTCATCACAACTGATTACCTGCTTTGATAATATCTGCGCTTTGAGATCTGAAGCATTCTCACTGTTTGTTAGCATTGCTGAACAACCTGCTGGTCCTTTAAGAATTTTATTTTCAACTCCAACATGCCATATAGAATAAAATAGTCCGTAAACTGATGCAAACTGAATTACTAAATAAAGCCAAATTTTATTTAAATTTTTGAATAAAAATATCAAAATTAAACATATTAAAATTAAATAATATGGATGTCTTTGCTTTAAACACAACTCGCATGGCTGAAGATTAAAAAAATATTCTGCAATTAATGCTGATGATATTGAGATAAGTGAAATAATAAATAAAAGTGTCGTCCAATTACGAATTATCATAAAAATCTAATTATAAAAATACTTCCAACAAGTAAAATAAAAAATACAACAGTTAAAATATTAAAATATTTATCAATAATTAACTTAATTTTTTCACCAAAAAAATAAACAAGTATTGCTATTAAATAAAATCTTAATCCTCGACCAATAATAGAAACAATAATAAACAAAAAAATATTTAATCCAAATACACCACTTGCAATTGTAATAAACTTATATGGAAAAGGAGTAATGCCGGCACCTAAAACAATTAAAATGCCAAATTCTCTGTAGTAATCTTCAAAGACACTAAAAGAATTTTCCAAATGATAAAACTCGACAATATAGATACCTAATGAATTATAAAAAAAATATCCTATTGCATATCCGAGAATTCCACCTAAAACTGAAAACAGTGTACACATAAAAGCATAAAATAAAGCCTTTGCTTTTGAAGCTAACGCCATTGGTATCAAAAGTATATCTGGGGGGATTGGAAAAAATGAACTTTCTACAAATGATATTAAACTTAAATACCACTTTGCATTTTTATGTCGTGCTTTTTCTAAAGTCCAATTGTAAGTTTTTTTAAGAAAATTCATTTAATTTATTTTTTTTAATAATTTTGATTTATACTATTAATGATTTTATATCTAAATTATCATAAATATTAGCCAAATGGAAAATATAGAGACTAAAGAATTAAAAACCGCATTTTATGCAACTTTTTCACAAGGGTTCTTTGCAACACTTACTTTCAGTATGTTCATGGTAAATTCACCAATTCTTTTTGATTTGATTGATATGACAAAAACAGAATTTTCTATAGGATTTATTATTTTTGGTATTTTTAATGTACTTACAAATCAACTAACAACACGTTTTTTACTCCCAAAAATAGGAAGCACAAATTGTTTAATTATTGCCAGGGTATTGTATGCATTTATTCCATTTTCTATCTTTTATTTCTCTTCTTATAATTTTTTTATTTTTGTATCTATGTTGTGGGGTATTTCTATTGGAATACAAGCTCCTAATATTTTTACGCAAGTTGCGATAATAGAAGAAAAAACAAAAAATATTCTTAATCCAATTTTTAAATCATCGTTTAATTTTGGATTTCTTTTTGGTGCAGGAATATCTAGTTTATGTCTAGGTTTAGAAATTGACCCTGTCAACACTACTTTTATTTTAGGTTTGTTTGTTTTTATATCAACTTTGACAATGTACTTTTTTGGATTGCATGTAAAGTATGATGTGGTTAACAAAAATCCTAGATTTTCAATTCCAAATTATAAAATTATCATGTTCGCTTCAATTAATATGTTTATCATTGCCTTTATGGGAATAATTATTCAGTGGTCGCCTCTATGGTTAGTTACAGATCTTTCTGCACCAATTTTTTTAGTCGGCTCAATTGTAATTTTTTTTAATATAGGTGAAATTATAAGTAATATGCTTGCATCAAAACTAATTTCAAAACTCGGTGAAGTAATTGTTGGCCCATGTTTTGCAATGATTGGTTCAATAATATTAGTATTAAGTATTTTTTCTCAAAATATAATTATTATCTTCATAGCAATAACACTTTTTGGAATGTTAATTTCCAATGTTATGCCTATAGTATTTCGAGAAGCAGTTAAAAATTCTCAAAATCCAATCCCTATAACTATTTCTCATGTTTCAAGTATTGCTTTTCTCGGAGCTATATTTGGACCTGCTGTCGTTGGAATTTCAGCTGAAACTTTTGGTTTAACATTTAATATGTATGCATTAGGCGTAATAATGTTTTTGATTGCTTTACTAATGTTTTTTATAATGCGTGAAGATAAATTGGTAGGAGTAGAGGGAATCGAACCCACACCACCGAAGTGACCGGATTTTGAATCCGGCGCGTCTACCAGTTCCGCCATACTCCCAAGTAATCCCATATAAGAATATTGTTAGCTAATCCGTCAAATTCCTACACAGTTTCTAGTTACACCTTAACACGAGATAAGAACAAATAATACAAAATTGAGTTCACAGGGAATCAAAAAGGAATCATAAAAACGTATACTGGGTTTTTAAATTGAGGCCTATTATGATATATCGATATATAAATAGTCTTGGCTAATTACATTTGGGTATATTGTCAGCTAAAATAAAATTTAAAATTAAAGTGATATTTTTCGAATTTAATTCAATTAATTATTGTTTTATACACATTCCTAAAACTGCCGGTACTAGTTTTCAAAGTACTATTGTAAAAAATGAATTAGAAAATAAAAAACACAACCTTTTATTAAAAAACTATATGGAAAAATTAAATTGCAAACATGATCATGTACCATTCAGCTTTTTAAAAAATAATTTTATTAAAAAAAATAGATTAAATGAAAAAATAAAATATTTTACAATTATTAGAAATCCTTGGATAAGAATGGCTAGTTTATTTGAGCAAATAGTATTAAGACATAAAGTAGGTTTAAAAAGAAAATCAATAAATAGAGAAATAAGAAATACGTATTTTAGAAATTATGAATATGTAACAAATAATCTGCTAAACGATTTAGGATTATTTGATAATGACAAAATAAAACAATTATTTAAATTTTGGCTATTTTATTTAGGATACAATATAAAAGTTTTACCTAACTTAAATCCTAATTTTAATATCCTTCCTCAAAGTTGGTGGTTAATTGATGAACAAACAGATGATGAAGTTGATAAAATTTTCCTTTTTGAAGATTTACAAAATTTAGAACAAGAATTTGATTTAAATTTATCTCATGAAAATAAAAAACAAAAATATTTAAATTATAGAGATTACTATGATCAAGAAACAACTGATTATATCTATAATTTGGATAAATATATTATTAATAAATTTAGTTATGATTTTTAGTTTGTAAGAATTCATTTAAGAGTATTTTAGTTTTAATTAGTTATTATTTATTTTTATGAAGATTATCTATATATCAATTGATCAGATCACCTAATTTCAGTCACTATCAAGTAGGTTATAAAAAAAAATTAAATCAAATTAGAAATTTCAAGTTTAATTTTCATCTTTTAAGATTAAATTTTGAAGAAACAGTTGTGTACTCACTATATCCCATTCTTGCTATATATCTCATTGCAACGCTATCAACTCTATTATTCTTAATAAATTTATTATTTATAAAAATTCCAATTACTTCACCAATAATCATTGTAGAGATTTTTTTTGAATCTGATTTTAATTTAATTGTTTTAACTAATTTACATTCTAAATTAACAGGACTATCTTTAACTGACGGAGCCTTAACAAGTCTTGATTTTTTCTTTCTTAAATTTGATAAAATAAATTCATCTTCATCTGGTTTGAAATCCCTGGAAGATATATTCATTTGATTACGTGATGTTGAGGTTGCAAAATTTACAACAAATTCTTTTGTAGTCAAAATATTTGATAACGAATCCTTATATTTCCCATGTGTTGAACTACCATTTGAACAAAACATAACCTGTGGAGGGTCATCAGCCACAGCGTTAAAATATGAATATGGAGCTAAATTAGCTATTCCATTTTTATTAATTGAAGAAATCCATCCAATAGGTCGAGGAAAAACTAATGATTTAAATGGATCTATTGTAAAAGGATTTCCCCTTTTTGGCTCATAAAACATAATTAATTTTTATGTGTAAGAATTTGCGTACTCTTTTATTTTTTCAAGCATTGAATATACGCCATTCCTTCTTCCTGGAGTTAAAAGGGTATCAAGCTCTAAAATATTTAGCATCTTAAAATCAGATTCTTTAATTTCAGACGGACTTCTCTCACCATAAATATCACATAGAATTGTTACCATACCCTTTGATATAAATGCGTCTGAGTCATAATAAAATGAAAGTTTATTTTCATTTAATTTAGGAACCAACCAAACTTGTGCCTGACATCCAGAGACTTTAAACGAGTCATTTCTATATTCTTCTGGAAAATTTTTAGCTTTTTTCGCCTGATCAATTAAAAACTTATACTTATCCATTCCGTCATCGAATAGATCTAGACTTTCTTTATAATAATTTATTTTTTCTTCTATGGTTTTCATGACATAAATTTTCTTAATACTTTAGCAGAATCTTCTGGCAATACATCCATAATGAAAACACCAGCCATTGACTCAGAACCTGCTAAAACTTTTGGTTTATCCCCGTGTCGTAAAGGTGGGTAAAATTCAACATGAAAATGAAACTGATTATCATCTAATTCAGGGGAGGCATGTAAACCCATTATATATGGACATCTTTTATTCAGAAAACTATCATATCCTTTTACAACCTGTTGAATACATTTAGAAAAATCTTCAATTTGCTTATCATTAAATTTCCAAGGTCCTTCAATTTGAATTTTTGGTATTATCCATATCTCATAAGCATATCTAGCAAAGGGTGGTACAGCAGCAATAAAATTATCATTTTGATACACATAATATTTCTCCTCCAGCTGCTTCATAATTTTAATTAAAAAGTTCTCTTTTTTAAATGCCCTTACTTCTTTTTCAATTGCAGGAGGAATAAAAGGATAAGCATAAATTTGACCATGTGGATGATGAAGCGTGACTCCGCATTCTTCCCCTCTATTTTCAAAAGGAAGTACATATTTAATATCTGGATTTTTTTGTAACTCCTTATAACGGTCTATCCAAACTTTAGTTAGCAATTCTATTCTATCTAGTGGCATTTCAGAAACAGTGCTTAGATGTTCTGAAGAATATACCACAACCTCACACTCACCTTTTGATGGTCTAGTTGGAATATTTTCTAAAAATATATCTTTCCCCATTGAATTAAAACTTGCCCAACGATTAGGAAAGACTGCAATTTCAAAGTCTGAAAAAGGTATTTCTGTTGGATAGTTTAAATTTCCTCCTGGACATAATGGACAATATTCTTTCGGTGGGAATGATGTTCTATTTTTTCTTCCTGCCGAATATGTAACCCACTCTTCTCTTGATGGATTCCATCGCATATGAGGTTCAGGAATTTCACTTATATCAAGCTGTTGGCTTGGAGACTCACTGTGCTGTTTATAGCCAAAGAGTAAAAGTTCTTTATCGTCATTTCTTTTAAATTTCCTTTTATGAATTTCTGGCATTTATCTTCTCTTCCCATTTAATTGACGAATTAATTATTTCCTCGAGATCATTATACTTAGGCTGCCATTGAATATGCTTTGATATTTTTGAAGTTTCAGCAATTAATTTTTCAACGTCTCCATCTCTTCTTTTAGAGAATTTATAATTAATTTTATTTTGACAGATCTTATTTGCAGTGTTTACAACATCCAAAACACTGAATCCATTGCCATAACCACAATTAAATAAATTAGATTCTAACTTTTCTATTAAATATTTGGCCACTTCTAGATGAATATCAGCAAGATCTGAGACATGTATATAATCTCTTATAGCCGTTCCATCTGGAGTATTATAATCGTTACCATAAATTTCGATATGATCTCTTTTCCCAATAGCAACCTCAGATAATATTTTAATTAAATGAGTAGATCGCTTTGAAATTTGCCCAGACCTTAATTTTTTATCTGCACCAGCAACATTAAAGTATCTTAATATAACAAATTTAAAATTGTTTTTATTTTCAAATAAAAATTTTTCAGTCTTGATCTTTGACTCAGCATAAGGATTTTGAGGATTTAAATTTGTACTTTCATCTATTAATTTATTTTCCCTTACTAATCCGTATGCCGCGGCAGTTGATGAAAATACTATTTTATCCAAACCATTTTTCTTACAAATTTTAAAAAGTTTAATTGCATTCTCTGTATTATTTTCAAAATACTTTTCAGGAAATTTTACAGACTCTTCTACTTGTATAAAGCCTGCAAAATGCATTAGTACGTCAAAATTATTTGAATTTAAAATACTTGAAATATTTTCTTCATCATCAATATTACATCTCGTGAATTCTGCATCTTTAGGAATTAACTTTTCATCTCCTGTAGATAGATTATCGATAATATGAACATTATGACCAGCATCTAACAGACAGAGAGCTGCATGACTTCCAATGTATCCAGCACCTCCAGTTAAAAGAAAATTCATATAAACATATAATAAATTATTATTACTTAATTTAAAATTGATAATTTTATAAATGAGTAATATCGTATACTTGTTTATTTATTGAATTCAAAATAAAGTCTGTTAATGCTAAAAAAAATCTTTTAATTTATGAGACTAGATAAAAAAAATATCATTGTTACTGCTGCTGCTCAAGGAATAGGTAAAGCTACAGCATTAAGATTTGCAAATGAGGGAGCTACAGTTTTAGCGACCGATATTAATGAAGATAGGCTCATAGATTTAAAAAAAGAAAATGATAATATTCAAACCATGAAATTAGATGCTACGAATAAAAATGAGGTTGAGGCTTTTTGTTCAACTGTAGATAAGATAGATGTTTTATTTCATGCTGTGGGTTTTGTTCATCATGGTACAATTCTTGATTGTGATGAAAATGAATTTTCAAGATCAATAAATGTAAATGTTTTTTCTGCTTATTTAATGACTCATAATCTCTTACCAAAAATGCTTAAAGAGAAAAAAGGAAGTATAGTTATTGTTTCCTCTGCTGCTTCAAATGTAAAAGGCGCTCCTAATAGATTTATCTATGGCACAACCAAAGCTGCACTCAACGGATTTGTAAAAGCTATAGCCATTGATCACGTCAAAGATGGTATACGCTGTAATGCCATTTTACCAGGAACTGTTGAAACACCTTCTTGGGAGGGTAGAGTTAATATGGCTGAGGATCCAATACAGGCACGATCAGATTTTATTGCTAGGCAGGCTATGGGAAGATTAGCACAGCCAGAAGAAATTGCATCTCTTGCAACATATTTAGCAAGTGATGAATCAGATTTTGTTACTGGTACTTTAAATTTAATTGATGGAGGATGGACTTTATAATGAAAATCTTGAGATTCAGAATTGGTAAAGAAGTAAAACCTGGATTACTTGATCAAGAAGGCAATATTCGTGATGCTTCTTCTTTAGTAAATGATTGGGACAATAAAAATGTAACTATAGACAAAATTAATGAGGTAAAAAAAACTGACCTTACATCTTTACCTTTAGTTGAAAAGAATGATGGGTTTGCCCCTTGTGTGTGTAAAGATAGCATTGGAAAGTTTATATGTATTGGTCTTAATTATTCTGATCACGCAGAGGAAACAGGCCAAAAAGTACCCCCGGAACCTATCATATTTGCTAAAGCAACAAGTGCAGTTATTGGCCCAAATGATGATGTAGAAATACCAAAAAAATCAGTTAAATCAGATTGGGAAGTTGAGCTCGGAGTTATTATAGGAAAAGAGGCAAAATATATTTCTGAAAGTGAATCAGAGTCTTACATTGCTGGATACTGTGTCATCAATGATTTAAGTGAAAGAGAGTTTCAAATAGAACATTCAGGTCAATGGGTGAAAGGCAAATCTTGTGATACTTTCGGTCCAATAGGTCCTTATTTAGTCACAACTGATGAAGTTCCAGATCCACAAAATTTAAAAATGTGGCTTGATGTTAACGGAAAAAGAATGCAGGATGGTTCTACTAGTACGATGGTTTACAAAGTAAATTTTTTAATCAGCTATCTGAGCCAGTTTATGTCATTGCAACCAGGTGATATTATTTCGACTGGAACACCCCCTGGAGTTGGAATGGGAATGAACCCACAAGTTTTTTTAAAAGCAGGTGATGTGATGAAGCTCGGCATTGAAGGTTTAGGAGAACAAACTCAAAAAACTATTCAAGCATAATGTTTGGAAGCATAAATAACTGTCACAACGTTAAAGATTTTAGAAACTTAGCAAAAAAAAGATTACCTAGTCCTATTTTTCATTATATTGACGGCGCTGCTGATGATGAAATAACTTATAAAAGAAATACTGATGCTTATGAGCAGTGTGATTTAATTCCCAATGTTTTAAGTGGTGTTGATAAAGTAGACATGTCGACCACAGTAATGGGTCAAAAATTAGATATGCCATTGTATTGCGCACCAACTGCTCTTCAAAGACTATTTCATTACGAAGGAGAGATTGGTGTTGCTAAAGCTGCTGAAAAATTTGGAACAATGTTTGGTATTTCTTCTTTAGGCACAGCGAGCATAGAAGAAATATCCGATCTTGTTAAATCCCCAAAGCTTTTTCAACTATATGTCCATAAAGATAAGGGATTAAACAAGGCCCTTATAGAAAGATGTAAAGAATCTAATTTTGAAGCAATGGCTGTAACAGTTGATACTGCAGTTGGTGGAAATCGAGAAAGAGATTTATATACGGGCTTTACCATTCCTATGAAACTAAAACTAAACAGTGTTGCTAGCTTCATGCTGCACCCAAAATGGGCAATAGATTATTTTACAAAACCAAAATGGGAATTAAGCAATCTAAAAGATCACATTAGTGAGGGCACAAAAGTAATGACAACCATAGGAGACTACTTCACAAAAATGTTAGATAATTCAATGAGCTGGAAGGATGTTGAAAATATTAATAAAGAGTGGGGCCGTCAATTTGCAATAAAAGGAGTAATGTCAGTAGAAGATGCGAAGAAAGCTGTTGATGTTGGTGCTTCAGCAATAATGATTTCTAATCACGGGGGAAGGCAGTTAGATGGGTCAAGATCGCCATTTGACCAACTTGCTGAAATTGTAGACGCTGTTGGAGATAAAATAGATGTTATCTGTGAAGGCGGTATTAGAAGAGGTACTCATGTTTTAAAAGCATTATCTCTTGGTGCCAAAGCCTGTTCTGGAGGAAGAATGTATCTATATGCATTAGCTGCCGGAGGTCAAAAGGGTGTCGAAAAAAGTTTGTCGAATTTACGCAATGAAATTGAAAGAGATATGAAATTAATGGGTGTTTCAAACGTAAAGGAACTAACAAGAAAAAATCTAAAATTCAGATAAATTCACAATTTTTTAAAAAAAATTATTTATTCTCATTAAATTTTATCTTACAATTTTTTTATGAATGATGAAATCGAACCAATTTTTATAGGAGAAGTTGATGATATAGATATAGGTTCTGTTGAAAATTTTGAACATGAAGATGTTAATTATGCAATTTATAGAATTGAATCAGGTTTTTTTGCAACTGAAGGTAATTGTCCATGTGCGGAAAGATCTCTATTAAGTGAAGCAAGCATCGAAGCCGAAGAACTTGAATGCCCATCTTGTGGAAATAAATTTAGTATTGTCTCTGGAGATCCTATTACAGATTTAGATCAAACTCCATTAAAGATATATGATGTCACTGAAGAGGATGGAAATCTTTACCTAAATATTTAATTTAATATATCTAAATTAATTATATTACTTTTTATTAAGTTTTTACTTTTAGATAAAAAGTTATAAACATTTTCACAGCACTCAATTGCCATCCTTTTCCTACACTCTAATGTAAGAGCAGCATTATGAGGTGTTAAAATAATATTTTCCAATGAAAATAATTTGTGATCATTTATAGGAGGTTCTTGCTCAAATACATCAATTCCTGCTCCAAATATTTTATTATTACTTAATGCATCAAATAGATCATCTTCATTAATAATACCTCCTCGAGCTGTGTTAATTAATATTAAATTAGATTTGAAAATTTTGAATTCATTTGAAGAAATTAAATTTTTTGTTTTATCATTTAGAGGTAGATGTATACTGATGTAATCAGCAATTTTAAAACCTTCATCTTTATTTATTGGAATACAATTATTACTTGTAATTTCATTTTCACTAATAAATGGGTCATGAACAAATATCTCCATATCAAACCCTAAACATCTTTTTGCAAGAGCCTTTCCTATTCTTCCAAAACCCATGATTAGAATTTTTTTATTATAGAGTTCAAAAAAATTTGGTAAATTTGCTTTTTCTTTAAATTTATTATCTCGTGTTAGTTTATCAGATTTAGAAATATTTTTTGTAAGATTTAACATCATTGTCATCACATGCTCAGCAACACTTACTGCATTTGCTTTGCCAGTAATTGCCATAGCGATTTTGTTTTTATTTAAATATTCTGTGTCAACATTATCGTAACCTACTCCATGTCTTGCTACAATTTTAAGACTTTGACTTTTTGAAAGAATATTTTCATTTAATTCTGCTGTTCGGATAATTATCCCATCGACATCTGATAATTCCTTAGTTAAATTATTTTCTTCTATGTTATTTGTTACGAAATACTTAATATTATTTTTATCAAAAAACTCATATCCACTTGGATGAATATCTCCCACAATTCCTACTTTCATTGTGATTTTATATTATAAAAAATTAAAAAAATACATTGTTTAACTCTTTAAATTTTTCCTTTATGTAATATGATAATTCTATAAGTTTGAGGAAATTATGAAAACCATAAAAATGTCATGCTCCCATGCATTAATTAAGTATTTAACTGTCCAAAAAATTTTGATTAATGGAAAAAAAGAACCATTGTTCCCTGGAGCATTTGGAATTTATGGACATGGTAATGTTGCGTGCATTGGTCAAGCAATGGAAGAATTTCAAAATGATTTACCAGCATACAGAGGACATCACGAACAAAATATGGCTCTAACGGGTATTGCCTATTCAAGAGCAAAACGCAGGAAACAAATATTTGTTGCAACTTCTTCAGTAGGGCCTGGCGCAACAAATATGGTTACAGCCTCTGCAGTAGCTCTAAGTAATAGACTTCCAATTTTACTTTTACCTGGTGATACTTTTTCAAGTAGATTTCCTGATCCAGTTTTACAACAAGTTGAGCATTTTAACTCTCCTTCTGAAACACAAAATGATGCTTTTAGATCTGTATCTAGATACTTTGATAGAATCACAAGACCAGAGCAAATTTTATCTTCTTTACCGCAAGCAATAAATACAATGCTTGATCCATCTGACTGTGGACCAGCTGTAATTTCGATGTCGCAAGATGTACAAGGTGAGGCATATGAATATCCTGAGATTTTTTTTGAAGAAACTATTCATGAGATTAGAACTATTCATCCAGATCCTAAACAAATAAATATTGCTGCTGAAAATTTAAAAAATTCAAAACAACCAATTATTATCTCTGGAGGCGGCGTATTATATTCTGAAGCTGAAGAGGAAATTTCTTCTTTTGCAAAAAAACATAATATTCCTGTTATCGCAACAGTCATGGGAATCGGCAGTATGCATAAAGATGATCCTTTTTATATAGGTGCTACAGGAGGCTTAGGGGAAGGATCAGCAAATAATTTATCCAGAGATACAGACCTAGCTTTAGCAATTGGTACGAAATTGGCAGATTTTACAACTGCATCTTGGACAAATTTTCAAAATGAAAATTTTAAACTTGTGTCCCTTAATACATCAAGATTTGATACAGTTAAACACCGAGCTTTTCCTGTAGTAAGTGATGCAAAAATTGGATTAAAGGAATTGTCAAAAGCTTTAGGGAATTGGAAAGCTCCTACTGGCTGGTATCAAAGAGCAATTGAAGAAAAAAATAAATGGGAAGAATATGTTGCCAAAGAAAGTGGACCAACAAATCAAGAACTACCATCATATGCTCATGCCGTAGGAGCCGTCTATCGAAACTCTGATCCCTCTGACATTGTTGTAACAGCAGCTGGCGGATTAGTTGGAGAGGTTGTTCAAATTTGGAAACCAAAAGAGATTAATACTTTTGAAACCGAATGGGGTTTTAGTTGTATGGGATATGAAATATCAGGTGCATTAGGAATTAAAATGGCAAAACCTGATCAGGATGTTGTCGTATTTGTTGGAGACGGATCTTATCTTCTACAAAACAGTGATATTTATAGCTCAGTTTTATATGATAAAAAATTGATCATTGTAGTATGTGATAATGGTGGTCATATGGTTATTAACAGACTGCAACTTGCGAAAGGTGGTAAAGAATACCTTTGTAATTTAAATGCTGCCGGAGCTACCAACCTTCAATTTGTTGACTTCGAGGCTCATGCAAAAAGTATGGGAGCAAATGCTGAAACTGTAAAGTCTACCTCGGAATTAGAAGCTGCTTTTAAAAGAGCTAAAGCATCTGATAAAACATACGTAATTTCAATGAAAACAGATGGGTATGAATGGTTAGAAGGTACAGCTTTTTGGGATAGCCCAACACTTCAGGTTTCTTCCACTAAAGAGAATAAAGCTGCCTATGAAGAATTTGTAGATGGAAAAAATAAACAACGAAAAGGCGTTTAAGTAATTTTAAAATTTTTTTAAAATAAAAAAATTTAAATATGCGTAAAAAAAAACCTGTTATTCTTGTGGATCCATATCCAAGGACAATGGATTTAATATTTTCTGACTCAAATTTAAAATATCTTAAACAAAACTTTAACCTAGTCGTTAGTCCAAAAAAAAATAAAAAAAATTTTTATGAAAAAAATTTACCAAATGCACAATATATTTTTGGGCAACCTAATTTACCCACTTCGTTAATTTCTAAATCAATAAAGCTTAAAGCAATATTTAATGTTGAAAGTAATTTCATGGATAATATGGACTATGAATATTGTTTTAATAATGGAATTCACGTTCTTGCAACTTCTCCTGTATTTGCTCAACCAGTTGCAGAAATGGCTTTAGGGCTCACTTTATCAATTTCCAGGAGTATACATATTGCTCATTCAGACTTTGTTGCAAGTAAAGAAAAATATGGAGGATCAATTAGTCAAAAAAATTTTTTATTAAAAAATAAAACATTTGGCTTAATTGGTTTTGGAGATCTTGCAAAATCATTAACACCTCTTTTAAAGGGATTTTCTAAGGATATACTAGCATATGATCCTTGGGTTCCTAACAAAGAAATTGAGAGACTTGATGTTAAACCAAACAATCTAAATACATTAATAAAAAAATCAGATGTTATATATATTTTAGCATCTATCACTTCATCCAATCAATCAATGATAAATACATCAAAGCTAAAATTAATAAAAGATGGTTCGGTGATTGTATTAATGAGTAGAGCAGCAATAATAAATTTTGATAATTTTTATACATTTTTAAAAAATAGAAATGTGTTTGCAGCAATCGATGTTTTTCCTCAAGAGCCTTTTCCAAAAAATCATAAATTAAGAAAACTTAAAAATGTTATTTTCTCACCTCATAGAGCTGGTGCTTTAGATTCTGCTTTTAAAGAAATGGGAGATTTAGTTATTCAAGATTTGAAGCTAATTTCTAAAGGGTTACCTCCACGTTTGTGTAAAAAAGCAGAGAGGGAAACTGTTAAATTTTTACGATCAAAACCAGTTGATATTAATTAAAATTTATTTAAAAACACAATTATGTCTGATCATTTAGTGTTAGAAGCAAAATCAGTTTCAAAATTTTTTGGCACAATAACTGCTCTTGAAAACGTTAATCTTCAATTAAATAAGGGTGAAGTTCTGGGTGTAGTAGGTGATAATGGTGCGGGTAAATCAACATTGATGAAAGTTTTATCTGGTTTGTATAAGCCAAGTGAAGGATCACTTTTTTTTGATAAAGAAAAAGTAACATTAAGTAGCCCAAGAGATTCTCAAAATTTAGGTTTAGAAATGGTTTATCAAGATTTAGCACTTGCAGGTAATCTTCCTATTGGAGATAATATTTTTTTAGGAAGAGAGCCAACTAGAAAAGTTGGTCCTTTTAATTTTTTAGATCATAAAAAAAGAAAACAATTAACTGAAGAGCACTTAGCAAAATTGAAAATAAATGTTAAAAGTGCCGATCAGAAAGTTGAAGAATTATCTGGTGGACAAAGACAAGCTGTAGCTATTGCAAGAGCAACAGCCTTCAATGCGAAAATTGTTTTAATGGATGAACCAACAGCAGCACTTGCAGTTAAAGAAGTTGGAAAAGTTTTAGATTTAATTTTAAACTTAAAAAAATTAGGTGTTAGCGTAATTGTAATTAGCCATAGAATGGATGATATATTCACTGTCTGTGATCGAGTAATGGCATTATTTCAAGGAACAAATTTTGCTGAATCTGAATTAAGAAATACTTCAAGAGATGAAGTGATTGGTTGGATAATGGGTAAGAAAGACTAATGGATAAAAATCAAGAATCCTTATTTGTAAGACTCATTCCATTTTTTGAAAGATACGGAATATTATTACTTATTCTAATAATGATTGCAGTTTTACATTTATTGCAACCAGATGTTTTTTTATCATGGAGAAATGTAACAAATATTTTTAAACAAGTTTCTTGGCAGTCGATGTTGGCACTTGGAGTCTTCATGGTTATTGTTACTGCAGGTATAGATTTATCAGTTGGATCGATTATCATGTTATCTTTGATGGGACTTGCGATTGCGTCAAAAGCTGGAATGCCTTGGTATGTTGTTATGTTAGTTGCTCCTGCAATAGGATTTTTATGCGGTATGTTCAATGGTATCGGTATAACACTGCTTCGTATGCCTCACCCTTTTATAATGACACTTGGCACTCTTTATATTTTTAGAGGAATAGGAAATTTAATTTCAGGTGGTGTTCCAATTACAGGATTTGCTGAACAAATAAGAGTTATTGGGAATGGTAAAATCAAACTCGATGCTTTTTTTGGAGAAGGGGCAAGAGAGTACATACCTACTAGTTTGATTTTAATGATTGTTATATTTTTTATCTTCTGGGTTTTTTTAAACCATACTAGAATTGGGAAATGGATATATGCTATTGGGGGTAACCCTGGCGCAGCAAGGGCAGCAGGAATTAATGTTGATCGAATTTTAATTATTGTTTACACTTTATGTGGTTTCTTAGCGGGAATCGGTGGTTTAATTTTAGCTGGAAGAACGAATTCTGCTTATCCAAATGCTGGTCTGCAATCTGAGTTAGATGCTATTGCTGCAGTTATTATAGGTGGAGCAAGCTTCTTTGGGGGCAGAGGAACAGTTTTAGGTGTGTTTGCTGGAGTCATGATTATGGGTATACTCCGAAATGGCCTAAATCTAATGAATGTTAGTGTTTTCTGGCAACAAGTTCTTATTGGCTCAATTATTATTTTGGCCGTTTATATTGATGTTCTAAGAAGACAACTTGCAACCAGAACATAATATAAAAAAATAATCACTTTCTGACAAACAGTTACTTGATTAGATTTTAATTTTTGATTAATGGTTAAAAAAAAAATTTAGGAGGAAAAATGAAACTTTTTATTTCTATAATTACTACTTCTTTATTGTTTTTTTCAGGTAGTCTTTTAGCAGGCTCACATGCAAAAACAATAATGCTAAGTACTAAAGGACCAGGTGCTGGAAATCCATTTTGGGCTTCAGTTGAAGCTGGTGCTAAAGATGCTGCTGAAGAGTTTGGTGTAAACCTAATTATCCTTTCACCACCGCAAGAAAGTGATGTTATGGCTCAGGTAGCACAAATTGAAGACCAAATTGCAAAAGGTGTAGACGGTATTGCGATTGCACCAACTGACCCTAACGCAGTTGCACCAATTCTTGATGATGCTATGGCTTCAGGTGTTCCAGTTGTATACATTGATACTAATGGAATTAATGAAGGTGTAACTTTCATTGGTACAAACAATATCAATGGTGCTGCTTTAGCTGCTCAATACATTTGTGATAATGTTCCAAGTGGTTCTGATGTTGCAATTCTTCAAGGAATGATTACTCAAACTACTGGTCAGCACAGAGCTGAAGGATCTAGTAAAGGTCTTAAAGCATGTGGTATGAACGTTGTTGCTGAACTTCCAGCTAACTGGGATACTGCACAAGGTATGTCAGTAACGGAAGATATCTTAACTGGTAACCCAAATCTAAAAGCAATCTTTGCTTCTAACGATAATATGGGTCTAGGTGCTATCCAAGCATTAAAAAATGCTGATATGCTAGATGATGTTGTCGTTGTTGGATTTGATGCCAACCCTGATGCTGCTGCAAGTGTAATGGCTGGTGAAATGTCAGCTACTATCGCTCAATTCTCATACAACATGGGATACATGGGTGTAGAAAATGCACTTAAATTAGCTAATGGTGAAAGTATTCCTGATAACATCGATACAGGAACCGTTTTAGTTACTACAGAAAACGCTGCTGACTTTATGTAAGTCAAAACAGTAATTAATTTTAAAGGCCGTAATATTTACGGCCTTTTTTTTTACTATTCCATTTTTTACAATTGATTTATAGAAACAAATTATGAAAAATATTGGACTGATTGGTTGTGGTAATATTGCGGAAACTTATTTCCGGGCTCAGGAATATTTTAATAACATAAATTTTGTTGCTTGTGCTGATATCAATTTAGACGCCGCTAAAAAAACAGCTGAGCAATATAAAATTATTCCTTTATCAGTCGATGAAATACTTAATGATAAGAATGTAGATATTATTCTTAATCTAACAATTCCCCAGGCGCACTATGAAATATCTAAAAGAGCTCTTGAGGCAAATAAACATGTTTATTGTGAAAAACCAATGAGTGTTAAGTTTGATGAAGCAAAAGAATTATTAAACTTGGCAAAAAAAAATAATCTATACATTGGGAATGCACCAGATACCTTTTTAGGTGGCGGAGGACAACTAACAAGAAATTTAATTGATAATGATGATATTGGGCAAATTTTAACAGGTAATTTTATTTTTGCCTTCCCTGGTGTGCAAGATTTTCACCCAAGTCCTGAGTCTTGGTTTCAAGAAGGAGGAGGCCCAGTTATAGATATGGGCCCATATTTTTTTACGACGTTGGTAAACCTTCTTGGTCCTGTAAAAAATATAAGAGGAAGAGGTGCAAAGTTTTCTGAAAAAAGAGAATATAAAGCTGGTCCAAAAAAAGGAGAAACTTTTAATGTAGATATTCCAACTTCTTATATGTTTAATATCGAGTTTCAAAATAAAGCTATCATCCAAGGATTTATTTCTTTTGATGTTTTAAATCATAAACGTAATCACATGGAACTCTATGGAACAAAGGGATCAATTGTAGTTCCTGACCCAAACATGTTTGGAGGGCCAGTATCTATAGCAGGAGAATTTGGATCTGAATGGAAAGATATTAGTGTTGAAGATAAGCCTCTTGGAAAGACAAATATTGTTAATCATAGTGGTAGAAGCAATGAGGCAGCAGAACAAGCAAATTATAGAGGTATTGGACTTGCTGAAATGATTGATGCGATTGAAAATAATAGAATGCATAGATGTAATGGAGAGTTGGCACTTCATGTTCTTGATGTAATTGAGTGTGCCATGATTTCATCAATTTATAAAGTAGAAGTAGAACTTAGATCTTCTTGTATGAAGCCAGAGCCAATGCATGATGATTTCATTAGGCAAATCCTAAAAAAATAATATTAAATTAAACTCTCACTTAATTGATGTGATAATTTGCTCCTAAATACTGGATTTTCTGCTTGTTTTACGAATTTATTCTTGCTAGGGCTTCCCTAAAATAGGAGGAATGCATGAAAAAATTTGCTTCAATTATTCTGGCTTCAGTAGCTCTTTTCGCTACTTCAGCAAAAGCAGAATATAAATTTAACTTCGTTATGCACAGTGATACGAACAATGCTTTTTGGGCAGCAGTTCATAAAGGATTTAAAGATGCGTGTGCACAAATCGATGCAGATTGCCAAATGTTAACACTAACAGGTGATGGTGATCAACAAGAACAACTTCAAAACTTTGAATCATCAATTGCTCAAGGTGTTGATGGTATTGTAACTACAATTACAAACCCTACACTTTTTGATGCAGCGGTCGATGAAGCTTTAGCAGCTGGTATCCCAGTTATTACAGCTAATACTGATGATCCAGAAGGAGCTGCAGGCAGTAATAGACTTGCTTATGTAGGACAGGACTTAGAAGCAGCTGGTTATGAACTAACTGCTAAACTTTCTGAAATGTTTCCTGATGGTGATGTTCACGTTTTAATTGGTGTTGCAGATATGAACCAATCTTGGGCTTATACTAGAGGTAATGGTATAGCTCGATTCATGGACGATTATAAAGCAGCAAATCCAGATAGAAATGTAACATACGAAAAAATCGAATCAGGTTTAGATCTTTCAACTGTTGGAAACAGAGTTGCAGCTTACGTGCAGGCTAATCCAAATACAACAGCATATCTTGATGTTGGATTTTGGGAAGCTGGTGCTGCTCAAGCTGTTAGAAACCTAGGTTATGCACCTGGTGAAATTCTTCTTGCAGGTTTTGACTTAGTTGATGTAGTTTTCGAAGAAATGGACAAAGGTTATGTTCAACTAACAGTTGACCAACAGCCATACTACCAAGGTTACATGTCAGTTCACCAATTATACTTAATGAACAAGTATGGTTTAAGTGCACTAGATATCAACACTGGTAAAGCTATGATTGGTCCTTCTGATGTTGAAACAATCAGATCATTCAAAGGAATGTCAGTTAGATAAATATCTTAACCAGGCTCTTCAAATAGAGCCTGGTTTTTTTTTAAAATAAAAAAAATATGAGTAAAAATTTTAGTCTTAGAAGTTTATTAGTAAGACCAGAAGTAGCAACTTTCTTAATGTTTCTAGCAATAATGATTGGATTTTATATTGCCAATGAAAGATTTTTAGATGCAAGAAATATAAGAATAGTTATGGGTATCACCCCCGAATATATTATTGTTGCTATTGGGATTGCAATATTAATGATCTCAGGTGAATTTGATTTATCTGTAGGCTCAGTCTTTGCATTAGTACCTATGACTATTGTACAAATGGTGCATCAAGGGATACCACCTTGGTTTGCTATCTTTCTAGGATTAATGATTGGTATGATAGTTGGTTTTGTTAATGGATTTATTACCTTAAGATTTGGAATCCCTTCTTTTATTGCAACTCTTGGAATGCTTTATATTGCTAGAAGTCTTACAACTGTAGCTACTGCAGGATTTCCACCGCCATTTCCTCATATTTTACCAAATGAATTATTCGTTTATCAATTTGAATTATTTAGAGCTTCCTTGTATTGGGCTCTTTTAGTAGCTGTTGTTCTAGGTGTTATGCTTCACAGAAGTAATGTTGGTAACTGGATCTATGCAACTGGCGGAGATCAAAATGCAGCATCTTCAATGGGAATAAAGACTGGAAATGTTAAAATGTTTTGTTTCATCTTATGTGGTTTCTTAGCTGGCTTTGCTGGGATGATTCAAACATTTAGATTAGAAGCACCACTGCCATCTCAAGGATACTTATTAGAGCTTGAGTCAATTGCTGCAGCAGTTATTGGCGGTGTCAGTTTATTTGGAGGTATTGGAACAGTTTTTGGCGCCGTCATTGGCGCAATACTAATCAGATTTTTGGAAAGTGGAATCATTATGGCTAGAATAGATGCGGAATGGTTCAGAGCAGGTTTAGGCTCTTTAATTATCATAGCTGTAGTGTTTAATACTTATATAAGTAGAAGAGCAACACGAATTGGTCAAAACAAGGCAGAGGATTAAAGATGGAAGATATAATAGTTTGCGAGGGTTTAAACAAATACTATTCTGGAGTTCATGCTTTAAAAGATTTAAGCTTGAAGATAAAAAAAGATTCGGTTGTTGGTCTTATTGGAGACAATGGTGCTGGTAAATCAACATTAATTAAAATTTTATCTGGTGCACATCAACCTGACTCAGGACATATATATTTTGAAGGTAATAAGGTTAAATTTAAATCTACAAAAGAAGCAATGAATCTAGGTATTGAAACAATTTATCAGTATTCAGCTTTGATTCCAGAAATGTCTATTGCAAGAAATATTTTTATTGGACGTGAACAGACTCAATATAATGTTGGCTCCTTTGGTTTAATGAAAACTAAAACCATGCAGGATGATGCAATGAAAGCATTAACAGATGTAGAACTACATCTTCGATCTCCAGATACTCCAGTCAACCAATTATCAGGAGGTGAAAGGCAAGGTGTTGTTATTGCAAGAGCAATGTATTTTAAATCAAAAGTTTTAATATTAGATGAACCAACAAACCACCTATCTGTAAAAGAAACAAATAAAGTACTAAAGTTCGTGGAAGGATTGAAAAGCCAAGGAGTAACATCAATATTTATTACTCACAACTTAAGTCATGTATACCCAATTGCTGATCATTTATGTGTTATGGCTAGGGGTGAAAAAATTGCTGATATGGAAAAAAAAGATACGACAATAGATCATCTAACTGATTTGTTAGTGAATGGATAATTTTGGGAGGAATTATGATTAGTGACGCGCAGATAAAACAATACAATGAAGAAGGTTATACAATAGTTGAGAACGTCTTTGATATGGATGAATTAAATCCAATTTTAAATGAATTTGAAGAAATTGTTGAGGATTTTGCTAATAAAGCTTTTCAAGCAGGTAAAATTACAAACAAACATGAAGATAAAGATGTATTCAAAAGATTAGCAGCTTTAGAAAAAGATTTTAAAGGATCGTCTGTATTAATTCATCATAGAGGTGAATTAAAACCCGCACTTGCTAATCTATGGGGATCAAAAAAACTTTTAGATATGGTTGAAAATTGGGTTGGAAAAGATATTTCAGGACATCCAGTTTGGAATATTAGATCTAAAACACCTCAGACAGCTAGGATGACAGTTCCATGGCATCAAGATTCTGCTTATTTAAAAGATGGAGCAGAAAAAACTACTCAACCTGCTGCATGGATTCCATTTCTTGATGTAAATAAACATAATGGATGTATGCAAGTTGTTCCGGGAGGACATAGACCAGAAAAAGTTTTAAATCACAAACTAGAAAAAAAAGATGGGTCTGTAAAAGACTCCTGGTATTTATTTATTGAAGACAAAGATATTCCTGATGAAAAAGTTGTTACTTGTGAAATGAAGGCTGGCTCTGTTCTTTTTCTTCATCAGTTAGTTCCACATCGTTCACTTGAAAATATGTCTGATGATGTAAGATGGAGTGTAGATCTAAGATTTCAAAATCCAAAAGATGAGGCTGGTTTTCATACAGGTTTAGTTGATCCAATAATTATGAGAAAATCAGATGATGACAATTACACTGCTGATTGGAATGCTTGGTTTCAAGGATATGAGGAACAACATACCAAGTTTAGAGGTACTTCAAAAAAAGATGCTTTTGATTCTTCAGTAGACGGATCTTGGTTAGAACGTTGGGACACTTAAAAAAACTAAAAAACTAAATATGGAAGTTAATCTTGATGATTGGTACAAACCAAAAATCGATAAAAAAACTTTAAAAAATTTAAGTAAGAAAAAAGATTTACCAGGGTTACTTCATTTCTTTTTTTACTTTTTATTATTATTCACATCAGGTTATCTAGCATATGTAACTTTAGGAACATGGTGGACATATTTATTCTTTTTTATATACGGAACAATTTATGCATTCAGTGTAGCTAACTGGCATGAAACTGTTCACCGAACAGCATTCAAAACACGTTGGATAAATGAAATTTTTTACCACATTAGCTCTTTTATGTGTGATTTTGAAGGGTTTCGATGGAGATGGAGCCATACATTTCATCATTCAAAAACTCTTCAAACTGAAGATGATTATGATCATGAAATACAAGTCTCAAGACCTGTAGAACTGTTAGCTTTCTTTTTAAACTTTATTCCACTAACTGATTTACTTTATCCTCATAAACTTATTAAGCACGAAGTTTTAAAACATGCCTTTGGAAAATTTTCTCCAGTCATTGATATAACTGCGCCTAAAGAAGAAAAGAAAAAAATATTATGGAATTCCAGATTTTACGTTTTGTTATGGGTGCTAGTAATTGTTTATTCTTTTTACATTAGTTCCATCTTACCAATTGTATATATCATTTTACCTACATATATTGGTAAACCGATCTGGTTTGCTGTTAATGTAACACAACATTTAGCAGCAAAAGTAGATACAAAAGATCATCGTTTAAGTACATATTCAGTAAGAATAAATCCTATTTTAAGTTTTTTGTATTGGCATATGGAATATCATTTAGAACATCATATGTATCCAATGGTACCCTCGTATAATTTAAAGAAACTTCGTAAAGAAATTGATTCAGAACTTCCAAAACCCTTTAATAGCCTTTTTGATTTTTATAGAAAAGTTTTACCTTCAGTAATAGCTTTAGCTACCAATCCAGATAAGTATTATAAAGTAAAATTAAATAACTAAATTACCAAGAACCAGAATTCTCCATTGACTTCCATGGCTCCTGTTCTGGAAGTGACTCACCCTCTTGTAAAATTTCTAGAGAAATTCCATCTGGAGAACGAACAAATGCCATATGTCCATCGCGAGGAGGTCTATTAATAGTGACACCATTGTTCATTAATTTTTCACAAACTTCATAAATATTTTTTACACTATAAGCGAGGTGACCAAAGTTTCGTCCACCTGTATATTTTTCTGGATCCCAATTATAAGTTAATTCTAATAGCCCAGTTTTTTCATCACTATTTTCAGCCGCTAAAAAAATTAATGTAAAGCGACCTTTTTCGTTGTCAACACGTCGCACCTCTTTTAGACCAAGTTTGTTACAGTAAAAATCTAAAGACTTTTCAATATTTTCAACTCTAACCATTGTGTGCAAATACTTCATATTTATTAATAAACATTAACATAATTTTAAATTTTTTTTCAATTGTTATTTTGTTAAATATCCCTAATATTTAATCAATATTAATAGGGAGGATTAAATGAAGAAAAAAAATCAATTAAAAATCTCCAGAAGAACAGTTATGAAAGGAGCTCTAGCAGCTGGTGCAGTAATGTCTGCTACATCAATTCCTTCACAGTTGTTCGCAGGTCAATATGATATTCCTGACCCATTAAAACCACTTCCAACTACGGGTGGTAATATGAGGTGGATTGACAGTGGAGATATGAAAGGTGTTTTTTGGAAAAAAATATTTCCAGAATATGCAGCTTCAAGAGGTATAACTATTGAATATGATGGCTTACCGTGGAAAGAAATAAATAAAATTGTTCCTCTAGCAGTAAGAAATGGAACTGTTCATGATGTATTCCAAATTCCTTTGAACATGGATCCTGGTGTTGCTGTTGCTGAGGGATGGGTTCAGCCTTGGGATGACTACATTCATAACATTGATGAATGGTTAGCTGGATTCCCTAGCGGTGTTTATTTACCAGGTGTTAATCAGTTTGATGGTAAAACTTATGGTGTATGTTTAACAGCAAATAAAAGAACAGGTACTTGTCTTTTATATAGCAGTAAATACATGAGTGAAGCTGGCTACGACCCTCAAGCAGGAAGGATGACATATTCTGAAATAAGAGATGCAGCAAAAAAAATAACTGCAAATGGTAAAGGTCAATACTATGGCTGGATCATTGGTGGTAACCAGGTAAATCGTTGGGAAGATGTGGTTCATACTTTTGGACAGGTTGCTGGAGCTCATAGTGGAAGAGGCGGATTTACAAATAGACATATCAGTTTTAAAACTGGTAAATTTGTAATTGCTTCTGATCAATACATGGAAGCTGTTGAGCTTTTATTACAACTAAAATCTGATGGAAGTGCATTCCCAGGTGTTATGAGTATGAATGCTCCTCAAGCACGAGCTCTTATGCCTCAAGGTGCTGCAGGAATGATTTTCCAAGGACCTTGGTGTATTGGAACATGGGCTAAAGATGCTCCAAACTGGGAGTATGGTATAGCTAGTGAACCTGTTCCTGATGGAAAGAAAGCAGAGCCTCTTTATATAGCTGAGGGTGGATCAAACACTTTATGGTTAAGTAAAGATAGTAAAATGGGACCTTTTGCAGGTGACTTAGTTAGATTTATGGGAACTGAGCAAGGTCAAATTTACTGGGCACAAACTGTTGGTGCAGCAGATCCTGCAATAAGCCCAGCAGCTGTTGCAAAGGCTGGTCTAACTGGACCTTCAGCTCAAGCTCTTAAAATGTTCAACGAAAATCTTCTTGTTGGACCTAATCCAATTGTTAGAAATAAAGATGTTGGTATTGTTGCTGCAAAATCAAGAATGCCAGACCCATCTTTAGCTCTAGTTATTCAAGGTCTTTATACTGGTCAACTTAAAGGTGTCGAAGCACAGCTTAAAGATTGTAACCAAAGATATGAAGATGCACTTGATAAAGCAGTTGATGAAGCAAGAGCGGACGGTGCTAATGTAACTCGTGATGATTGGGTATTTCCAAATTGGGATACTAGCTCTAATTATGGTGCAGCTAAGTACGCTGAATTATAAAAAAATTATTTAAAGGCGAATTTTTAATTCGCCTTCTTCTATTATGAATAAAAAATCATTAACCCAGCAAATGTACGAAGCACGATGGTGTTACTTGTTTGTTTTACCGTGTTCAATTCTTACAGGAATGTTTGTTTTGTACCCAATTGGAATGTCTTGGTACTTTTCATTGTTGGACTGGAGTGGTTTTACTAAAGAAGCCAAATTCATTGGTTTCCAAAATTATGCTGAAGCAATAAATGATCCATTTTTTTGGAATGCATTTTATCGTTCCTTTATTTTTATGTTTGGCACTGTTCCTGTAAAAATAATTTTAGGATTTATCATTGCTGTATTCTTAAACAATCAGGTTTTAAAATTGTCTCCTTTTTTTAGAACAGTAATTTTCATGCCAGTTGTAACTGCAATTGCTATTATTGGTATAGTTATGACTTTTATTTTTAGTCCATTTAATGGGCCTGCTAATAAATTTTTAATGGCAACAAATTTAACTTCTGCTCCAATTGATTTTCTTGGTAATCCAGACACAGTATTGCCAACTGTAATGGGCGTGTACGTTTGGAAATGGCTTGGTATTACAATGATGTACTGGTTGGCAGCTTTACAAACAGTTCCACAAGATGTTTATGATGCAGCAAAAATTGATGGTGCACAAGGCTACAGATTATGGATTCATATAATTTTACCGATAGTATTACCTTTTGCTATAGTAATAATTTTAGTTGAGGCGGTTAGTGCTTTAAATGTTTTTCCATTAATTGAAACAATGACCGCGGGAGGACCTTTCTTTAGTAGTGAGGTCATGGAAGTTTATATTTTTAGAACTGCATTTGTCACAGATGCCGGGACAATGCCAAGGCTTGGATATGCTTGCGCTGCGGGTGTATTTTGGGGTGTTGCTGTATTATTCATTACAGCACTTCAGGGGTTTTGGATGAGGAGAACTCGAAGAATATGAGTAAATATTTAAATTTTATCGCTGAAAAAAACCAAGTAAGATATTTGACAATTACTGTATTCTTTCTTATTTTTTCTTTCTTCTGGATATACCCTCTTTTATGGGTTCTTTCTGCTTCTCTAAAAACTGATTTCGAAATTTGGGGTGGCCTAGGCTTAATACCAGATAAGCTTATATGGGAAAATTTTGAAAGAGCTTGGTTTGGAGCCAACATGGGAAGGTATTTTTTTAATACTCTTATAATTACAGTTGTTTCAGTTGTTATAGTAGTGATCACAACCGGTATGTTTGGTTATGTGATTGGAAGATATGCTTTTCCTGGAAAAAAAATACTTATTGGAATTTTAATTGCCACAATTTTTATTCCTCAAGGTTATACTATAATTCCAGTTTTTGATTTATTGACAGATTTAAAAATATCTAAAAATTTAATTGGTTTAACAATCGCAACTGCTGGTCATACGCCTGTAATATATATTTTATTATTTGCTGGATACTTTTCAAGAATACCCGTCGAGCTCGAAGAAGCTGCAAAAATGGATGGAGCAGGATTTATCAGAACTTTTATTATGATTATGTTACCATTAACCAAGCCAGTTGTAGCAACTGTTTCTATCTTACAAGTCTTACATGCATGGAATGATTTTCTACTACCTGTAGTTATTACTCTTGGTAATCCTGATATTAGAACATTATCTGTAGGTGTGTATGCCTTTAAAGGAGAATACTTTGTCGATTGGTCTGGTATGGCAGCTGCATCTGTTATAACTATTTTGCCTATAATTATTTTATTTTTGTTTATGCAAAAATATTTTGTTGAAGGTGTCCAAGGAGCTGTAAAAGGGTAAACATGAAAAGACCTAATATTTTATTAATAACTTCAGATCAACAGCATCACGATACAATTGGAAAATTTAATTCAAAAATACAAACACCGTATTTAGATAAGCTTTGTGATGAAGGAATGAATTTTACAAGAGCTTATTGTCCATCGCCAGTTTGTACACCATCAAGAGCAAGTATTATTACTGGGCAATATCCTTCCTCTCATGGAGCGTGGACAATTGGTGTTAAATTAGATGAAGAAGTAGAAACTATCGGAGAACTTTTATACAAAAATGGTTACTTTACTGGTTTAATTGGTAAAGCACATTTCCAGCCATTAACTTCAGTTCCAGGCCAGGAATCTATAGAAGGACAACCAACTTTAAGAGATTTAGAATTTTGGAAAAATTTTAAAGGACCTTGGTATGGCTTTGAGCATATTGAGCTAGCACGTAATCATGCAGATGAAAGTCATGTAGGTCAACATTATGCAATTTGGATGGAACAAAACGGTCTAAGTGATTGGAAAGAATATTTTCAACCAGTGCCTGGTGAAACTTCTAAATATGCTCCTCCAATTGCTCGTGAATATGACTACTGGGCAAGACCGGATAGGGTTTGGAAGTTAGACGAAAAACATCACTACACAAATTGGACAGCCGAAAGATCAATTGAATTTTTAGATCAACAAAAAGATGACAAGCCATTTTTTCTTTGGACAAGTTTTCAAGATCCACACCCACCGTATGTATTAAGTGAACCATGGGCATCAATGTATAATCCAGAAGACATGTCACCTGGAACTCTAAAAGAAGGTGAACACGAATTAAATCCACCACATTTTGGAAAAACACAAACGACAAATCCAGATTTCGAAAATTGGCATTCACCATTTAACGCACATGGATGCATGAGTCACTTGTATCCTATGGAAGAATTAAAAAAAGACATGGCAATTTATTATGGCATGGTTAGTTTTATGGATAAGAATATTGGAAAAATAATTAATAAGTTAGATCAAATGGGTGAACTTGATAATACCATAATTATTTTTACAACTGATCATGGTCACTTTATAGGGCAGCATGGTTTAATTGCTAAAGGACCATTCCACTATGAAGATATGCTCCGTTTACCATTTATTGTTAGATGGCCTGGTAAAGTACCTCAAAATTCATCATCTTCATCTTTATTGAGTTTAGTTGATCTTGCACCAACATTTTTAAAAGTCGCGGGCATTGATATACCAACTCAAATGCAAGGAGTGGATCAAACGGATGTATTTTATGGCAACAAGGAAAGTATCCGTTCACATATATTCGTTGAAAATAGACATAATCCAAGGATGCCACATTTAAAAACTTATATAAATGATAATTATAAAATTTCTATTTATCGAGAGGCTAACTACGGTGAACTTTTTGATTTAGAAAATGATCCAAACGAATATAATAATTTATGGGACAACACGAATGCACAAACATTAAAAAAAGATTTATTATTTAAGTTTGCGCAAGCCACATTAAAAGATGAAACATCAAAAATGAAAAGAGTTTCAGGCGCTTAATTAAGAAAGGATAAAGATGAGAATTTTATATGTAGACATAGACTCTTTAAGACCTGATCACTTGGGATGTTATGGTTATCATAGAAATACGTCACCTACGATTGACTCAATAGCAAAAGAAGGAGTCAAATTTACAAATTTTTATTCAACTGACACACCGTGCCTACCTAGTAGAACTGCTTTGTTCGGCGGCAATTTTGGTTTCAAAACTGGAGTTGTTAACCATGGTGGTGAATTCTCTGATATTGCTCCGAGAAAAAATATTTGGAACAGAGAATTTAAAGGAGGTTTAAGAGGAGAATATGCTTTTACATCTCTTGGAAAAGTTCTTCGAGATGCAGGATACTATACAGCAAGTATCAGTCCTTTTCCTGAAAGACATACAGCCTATCAAGTTTGGTTTGGTTTTACCGAAACGTATGACACTGGAAAAGGTGGTTTAGAAAATGCTGATGAAGTCTATCCTGTTATAAAAAAATGGTTAGATAATAATGGAGAAAAAGAAAATTGGTTCTTACACGTAAATATGTGGGATCCTCATACTCCATATGATACGCCTGAAGACTTTGGCAATCCTTTTAAAGATGATCCTATTGAAGAATGGGTGACAGAAGAATTAATTAAAAAACAAAGGAATAGTTTTGGACCGCATAGCGCTAGAGAAGTTCCAGGATTTAATGAAGATCTTGGAGGAAAGTATACAATGGGAGTAGGGGAAATTAAAAATACTTCTGATGCTAAAGAACAAATTGATGCATATGATACTGGAATTAGGTACGCTGATTTTTATTTAAATAAAGTTTTTGAAGATTTAAAAAAAATGAATCTTTGGGATGATACTGCAATAATTATTTCAGCAGACCACGGAGAAAATCAAGGCGAGTTAAATGTTTGGGGAGATCACCAAACAGCTGATCATATAACTAATAGAGTTCCATTAATAATTAGATGGCCAGGGATAACAGATACAAATAAAGGAAGTACTGTAGAAAATAAATTTTATAATTTAGATTTAACTTCTACTATTTCTCAAATTACTTCATCTTCACAACCTGATAGATGGGATGGTATTAATTTCACTGAAAATCTAACTAATAGTAAATCATCAAATGAAAGAGATTATTTAGTTATTAGTCATGGTGCTTGGAGTTGTCAAAGATCTGTCAGATGGGATAATTGGTTACTAATAAGAACATACGACACTGGTTTAAAAGATTTTCCAAAATATATGCTTTTCGATATTGAAAAAGATCCGCATGAGTTGAATAACCTAGCAGAGCAGCATAAAGATCTCGTAGCTCATGGGATGTTTTTAATCGATGAGTGGATTGAAGAAAATATGTATGAGGCTGATAGAGGAGATCCACTTCAAGGTGTAATAAGGGAAGGTGGTCCTCATCATGCAAATATATTTTCAAAAGTCTGGAATACATATGTTGAACGTCTTGATAAAACAGATAGAAAAAAGCACGCTGATAATCTTAGAAAATATAAAGGAAAACCTTTTAGTAAATAAATCTAAATCATAATGAATACTAAATCTAAACCAAACATCATCGTATTTTTTACTGATCAACAACGTTGGGATACATCTGGTTTACATGGCAATCCATTATCTTTAATGGAAAACTTTGATCACTATGCTGTTGAAGGTTCACATCTTTTTAATTCATTTACTTGCCAACCTGTTTGTGGTCCAGCGAGAGCTTCATTACAATCAGGGATGTATGCAACAAAAACTGGATGTTTTAAAAATAGAATACCTTTAAAAAAAAATATTAAAACTCTTGCAAAATACTTATCAAAAGAAGGATATGCTACAGGATATATTGGAAAATGGCACCTTGGTTCCTCAGAGCCAGTTAAAAAAGAGGATAGAGGCGGTTACGATTATTGGTTGGGATCAAATCTATTAGAATTTACATCTGATGCCTATGAAACATATGTTTATGATGGGCAGAATAAAAAAGTATTTCTTCCTGGATATAGAGTTGATGCAATAACTGATGCAGCAATAAATTTTATAAAACTCAATCAAAAAAAACCATTCTTTCTTTTCGTTTCTCTTATTGAACCACATCATCAAAATAATACAGATGATTATCCGCCACCTATTGGATACAGAGAAAAATATACAGGTAAGTGGTCACCACCAGATCTTTCATCTCTAGTTGGATCCTCTCCTCGACATTTAGGAGGCTATTATGGAATGGTGAAGAGAATAGATGAAGCTTATGGCAGAATGATCGATGTTATTAAAAGCTTAAAATTATTCGATGATAGTGCAATTATTTTTACATCTGATCATGGAAATAATTTTAAAACACGAAATAGAGAATATAAACGTTCTTGTCATGAAAGTTCAATACGAGTTCCTACTTCTTTAATTGGAAATGTTTTCCAACAAGGTGGACGTATAAAAGAACTAACAAACATATTAGATATTCATGCAACAATATTGGATTTGGCAAAAGTCAAAAATACTTCTCATTGTGATGGTAGATCAGTATTGCCTTTAGTTAATAAAACTTCCAAAAAATGGGACAACGAAATTTTCATCCAAATTAGTGAAAGTCAATTAGCTAGAAGTTTAAGAACTGAAAAATGGAAATATTGTATTGCTGATCAAGATTCTAACGGAAGTGAAAAATCTTCATCAAATCAATACACGGAAACAAACCTATACGATCTTGATGCTGATCCATATGAATTAAATAATCTAATTGGTATTAGTACTTATGATGAAATAACAAACTCATTAAGGCAAAAGATTAAAAACAAAATAAAAAAAGTTGAAAATATTACATCCAAAATTAAAAAAGCTAATAATGTGAATAATCCTGGTCAAATGGGATTAAGCCCGGATTCTTTTCATCGATTAAAGAAAAAACTTTAATAATTATTTATTTCATATTAATCTATTTCTATGAAAACAGTTTTCCTTTTATTTGATTCATTAAATAAAAGAATGTTAAATTCCTACGGTGGTAAATATATTGAAACGCCAAATTTTAATCGATTAGCAGAAAAATCAGTCCAGTTTAATAATCATTATATTGGTAGTATGCCTTGTATGCCGGCAAGAAGAGACATGCATTCAGGACGATTAAGTTTTTTGCATCGTGCATGGGGACCACTAGAACCATTTGATAATTCATTTCCAGAAATTTTACGTCTTAATGATACATACACTCATCTTGTCACAGATCATTATCATTATTTTGAGGATGGAGGTGCAACTTATCATAATCGATTTAATTCTTGGGATTTTATCAGGGGACAAGAAAGCGACCCATGGAAAGCCATGGTACAACCGCCGCTTGAAAAATTAAGAGAAAAATATCATCAATCTCAATTAAATTTAACTAATAGAGAAACAGGATACTATCATTATGCAATCAACAGTGAGTTTATTAAAGAAGAAAAAGATTTTCCTTCAGTTAAATGCTTTGAATCCGGTTTAGATTTTATCAATATTAACAAAGACTCTGATAATTGGTTTCTTCAACTAGAAACTTTTGACCCTCATGAACCTTTTTTTGCTCCAGAGAGATTTAGAGAAAAACTAAAAACAAATTATACAGGTCCAAGATTAGATTGGCCTCAATACGATAGAGTGAAAGAAACGGATGATGAGGTTGAAGAGTTAAAAGCCAATTACATTGCTTTAGTTGGCCTATGTGATTATTTACTTGGTACCGTTTTAGATTATTTTGATGAAAATAACTTATGGAATGACACCGCATTGATTTTAACTACGGACCATGGTTTTATGTTAGGTGAACATGATTGGTGGGCAAAAAACAGAATGCCTTTATACAATGAGATTGCAAATATACCCTTTTATTTTTATCACCCTGAATTTAAACAATATTCGGGAGAGCAAAGAAATGTTGTAACACAAAATATTGATCTCATGCCAACATTCATGACAATGCACGGCCACAATCTTCCTAAAGAAGTTAAAGGCAAATCACTATTAAACTTTTTAGATAAAGATAGTGAAAATGAACATTGCGCTTTGTATGGATATTGGGGTGGGGGTATAAACATTTCTGATGGAAACTATTCTTATTTTCATTTCCCAGAAAATTTTGATCAATACGACAGAAGTAGATTTCAATATACATTGATGCCAACAAATATGAGGCAATTTTTTTCACATGAAGAATTGAAAACTGCAACTATGCATGAACCATTTAACTTTACTAAAAATATCCCTGTAATGAAGGTAAATAGAATTCTTAGAAAATCAGATCCACATAAATCACTAGAAGATACTAAATGCGCACTTTATAATTTGAAGGAAGATCCCGGCCAACTACATCCTATTAATGATCAGGATTTAATAAACAAATATAAAAATCTTTTGCTGAATGAAATTAAAACATATGATCCACCAAAAGAATTATTAAAAAATTATTTTAAAGAAAATTAAATGCCCAAAAGACAAAAAGTATTAGTACTTTATTTAAAGTTTCCAAGTTTAGAAGCTGAAGTTATTTCATGGGCTACTTTTGATGGTACTGGTCAAAAACTCCATATGACAGGTGATAGTGACGTGCCTCCTTATCCTACGGGGCTAGACGCCTTATTAGATGGGTGGAGATTATTTCAATCAAGTCAAGCTATACCAGAGCATCCAGGAGAAGAATTTAGGACTTCATATTTAAAACATGAATTTTTTTTTGAAAAAATAGAAGAAGGAGATTTTTAAAATGGTACAATTATTATCAACCGATCAAATGGCAGAATTCGCTAATAGTGGATGCTTATTTTTTGATGGATTAATAGATAATGAAACTAACAAAGAATTTTTAAACGATATTGGACACACAGATATTGAGAATGTTGATAATATGCAAAAGTATTTTCAAAATATTAAAGCCTCTAGCAGCATTCCTAGAATTCCTGCAGGGACACCACTCAAAAATGCTTATCCATATAAATCTCCTTTAGAAAAAATTTTCAAAAATGAAGTTGTAGCAGGAGCAATTAATAGTTTAGTTGGATCTCAGGCTGTAGTTGATCATCAATTTCTTCATCTAACATTCCCAACAAAATACTTTAAAAAAACTAATCAAAGACAGATGTCTCAGGTTAATCATCAAGACAGCACAATCGATCCAAGAATTACATTTGATATTCAGTTATTCTATTTTCCAACTGATGTTACAAAAGAAATGGGTGGAACAAGATATCACCCTGGTACACATCTCAGAATTGTAAACGAAATGGGAATTGCTAAATATCAAAATATTAAAGGACAGAAAAATATAGTTTGTAAGGCAGGTACAATTGGGATCTTTCATAATGGCTTGTGGCATGGTGCAGGTGTTAATTTTTCAGATGAGATTAGGTACATGTTCAAAGTTAGACTGCAACCAACAGAAAAACAGGAACTATTATGGGATCCTGAAAAAAAATATAAACCACTTCCTAATAAAGCATTATATTGGACAGATGAAAAACAAGAAAAAACAGTCAATGATATTTTAATGAAATCATATCCTTGGCAAGAGGCAGATACAAATCGATTAGACAAAATTAATACAATTAAGTTCTGGAGAATGCTCACTGGTCATAAAAATTTAGATATTGATTATTGGCTCACTAGAATTGAGAATGAATTATATTAGTTAAAATCTCTTTCATCACCTTTTAAAGGAACAACGTCACAAGTTTCTTGGTACCATGAAAGCATTTTATCTATTAGTTTCTTAAGTTCTGATGCATATTGTGTATCATCGATAACATTATGTATTTCGCCAGGATCTTCAATTAAATTATAGAGTTCATCTTTTTCATAGGCTCTTTTAATATATTTAAATTTTTTATTTCTACACATTGTAGCCTTGGTATGCATTAAAATTTCATCTTCCTTACCCTGTAGACTTACTCTAGGATAATAAAGACCATGGGGTAGTTGTAGACTTTGGTTTTCACTAGCTTGTCTTTCTAATCTAAGTCTACCACCTTCTGTAAATACCTCTTCTCTATGATTATCAACCTTTTGATCTATAAAATTTTTAATACTCTTTCCAAAATGCCAATAAGATGGTTCTATATTACTATAGTCATATATTGTACCAGCCACATCAATCAATTCAATCATTGTGTCACTTACACCATTAAGTGTATTCTCACTTTTAGGTGGTTTAATTATTAGAGGAACATTAGTTAGACAATCTTGAAAAGTATTTTGAGTTTTTTCAACAAGATTATAATCACCAGTGAAATCACCATGATCTGATAGGAAAATAATTAAGGTATCATCATACAAATTATTTTTTTTAAGTTGATTTACTAAAAGACCAAATTGATAATCAACTCTTGCACACATACCAAGATAAACAGCTCGTAATTCATTCCAACGATCATCAGTCCAATTTTGCATTTGTTGACCATCCATTATTCCTTTTAAAAGGCTTGGTTTGTCTTCCCATGTTTTGTATTGATATCTTTCAGGAATTATATTTCTATCAATCGAAGAGAACCATGGATCTTCAACGCAGTAAGGTGGATGCGGGTATCCTAGTGGTAAAAATAAACAGAATGGTTTTTCTTTTTTATAATCTTCAATAAAATCTAATGCCCCATAAACCATAGACCAATCATCATCGAAATAAATATCTTTATCTTTTTTATCTAATTTTCCTTTAAAGAAGCTATAATAATTATCTCCATCTTTAGGACCTCTCCATGATAAATCTCCCCCATGAGTACCTGGTTGTTGAGCATAGTCCCATTTCTTAAAATCATTATCTGTTGGCTCAAAATAAATATCACAATGATTACGATATCCTTCTTGTCCTGCTATCAAATCATTTTTTCCACCCCACCAAATAAAATAATCTTTATTTTTTAATTCTGATAATATGCTCGAATCACCTTGATCAGTATGTAGCATGTAATGCATCGTTCTATGACCGTGAACATGCGGATACCAACCAGTCATAAATGAGCAGCGACTTGGCGTACAAACAGTAGCTTGGCAGAATGCATTCTTAAATGCAATTGCATCATCATTAATAATATTATCTAAATTTGGTGTTTGAGCTCCAGGATAACCAAGATATCCTAACATATCACCTCTCCACTGATCAGGATTAAAGATAAGCACATTAGGTTTTTTTTTCATATTTATTATTAAATTTTATATGTTTTTTGATTAAAAAAAAGACAATATCCTTATTGATTATATTAGTTATCTAAGTAAAATATTAAAAAAATAGGAGGAATAATGAAATTTATTTTCAAATTAGTTTTAATTTCTTTTTCTTTAATCTTTTATAGTTCTGTAAATGCAGAAACTATCAAATGGCTTCACATCCAAGGCGATAGTTCACCTGAATTTCCAAATTATTTAAGAGCTGCTGAAGATTTTGAAGCAAAAACAGGACACACAGTTGAATTACAATATTTAGAGAATGAAGCTTTTAAGGCTAAACTTCCAACAATGTTACAATCAGATGATAGACCTCATATCATTCAAAGTTGGGGTGGAGGAGTAATGCTTGCTCAATATGAGGCAGGACTTCTAAGAGATATTACAGATCTAGTTCCACAAAGTTATCTTGATAATGTTAGTGCCGCAGCATCTGATGCTTTTGTAGTTAAAGGTACTAGAATAGGTTTCCCAAGAAATGTATCTCAAGTTACCTGGTGGTATAACAAAGATTTAATTAATGAAGCTGGTGTTGATGTTTCTAAAATTGTTATGTGGGATGATTTACTTGCTGCAGTTAAACAAATTAAGGAAGCAGGAATCACACCTATTTGTTTAGGAGGAAAAGATAAATGGCCAGTTCATTTTATTTGGACACATCTTCATATTAGAAATGGTGGTAAGGCACTATTTTTAGAATCTTTTGAAAACGGTGGCTGGGACAGACCAGAGTACATTAAATCTGGTGAACAAATGTTACAACTAGTAGAACTGGATCCTTTTCAGGATGGATGGTTGAGTGCAACTTGGCCTGACCAAGCAGGTTTTTTTGGAGATGGAAAATGTGCAATGGCTTTTATGGGAAACTGGATGATAGGGGCTCAAAAAGCGAATAGTGCTAGTGGAGAGGGTTTAGGTATTGAGAATATGGGTATTTTCAGCATGCCAATGACTAATGGAGCATTAGGAGAATCAACAGATACCTTAGGAGGGATTAGTGGTTGGTTAGTCACAAAAACTGCACCCGATGCTGCTGTTGAATTTTTGATGCATATGGTATCATCTGAATATCAGAATGATGACGCTTCAAAAGGCGCTTATATACCAGTTGTTCTTGGTGCAGATAAACTGTTAACAAATCCAATTTTATCAAATGTTGCATCAAATATTGGTGCATCACAATACCATCAATTGTTTTATGATCAGTTTTTAGGTCCTGATATTGGAAGAGTTGTTAACGATGTTTCTACTGATTTAGCTGCAGGAATTATTAATCCAGAAGAGGCTGCTCAGTTAGTTCAAGAATCATGGGAATTTAACCAATAATAATATAACTAAGAAGGCCTTTTAAAAAAGGCCTTCTTACTTTGTTAATATTTTTTCAACGTAATAACTATGAACAAGAATAAATACGATGCTATTTTAAGTAAGTATTCAACTCTTATTATATTCATTATACCTGCATTAACTATTTTTACATTGTTTGTAGTTTTGCCAATTGTTGAAGCCGCTTATTATAGTTTTTATAGGTGGGATGGATATGGAGAACCAAATAAATATGTAGGTCTTAAAAACTATCAATATTTATTTAAAAATAAAACTTTTATACTTTCGTTACAAAACAATTTTTATATAATTGCAGTTTCTCTTTTTATACAACTTCCGTTCGCTTTACTTGTAGCATTACTTATTTCAGATAAGATTAGAGGGGCAAGTTTTTTTAGAACGGTTTTTTTTCTACCATACATTCTTGCAGAAATTGTAACTGCTTTAATTTGGGCATATATTTATGATGGAAATTACGGGATGGTCGCGGCAATATGGAATTTTTTTGGTGCTCAACCGCCTTACTTAATTTCAGAAAAAGATACAGCAATGATGGCCATATTAATTGTAATTTTTTGGAAATATTTTGGGATACATATGATGATATATATTGCTGGTCTTCAAAATATTTCTAAAGAAGTTTTAGAGGCTGCAAAAGTTGACGGGGCTGGACCAATCACTACTGCAATTCGGATAAAAATCCCAATCCTCCTTCCAACTATTAGATTATCGGTTTTTTTATCGTTACTAGGTTCTCTACAACTATTTGATTTAATTATGCCTTTAACTGGAGGTGGGCCATCTAATCAAACCCATTCAATGGTTACTTATTTATATTATTTTGGTGTTATGAGGATGAAATTTGGATTTGGAAGTGCGATAGGGGTTGTGATTTTTCTTATTTGTTTCACAGTTGCAATAACTTATCAAAGAACATTAATGAGGAAAGATTAATGTTTAAAAATTTAAAATCATTTTATATGTATTTGTTTTTATTTTTTATTGCAGGAATAATTTTTATACCCCTTTATGTATCAATTGTTGGTGGTTTTAAGGGGATAGGAGATCTTAGAACTAATTCTTTAGGTTTACCAACAGTATGGTACATTGAAAACTATACTGGACTATTAGTAGATAACAAGTTTTGGTTATTCACATGGAACTCAGTATTATATGCATTTGGAACTACATTTCTTGTCATTCTTCTTGGTTCAATGACTGCTTTTGTATTTGCTCATATGAAATTCTTTGGAGATAAATTCTTATTCAATTATTTTATACTCGGTTTAACTTTCCCATTCGCTACTGCCATTCTTCCACTTTTCTTAAGAGTAAGAGATCTTGGTTTACTGGGTTCCGTTTGGGCTGTAATACTGCCACAAATTGCTTTTGGTTTAGCATTTGCAATAATACTATTTAGAGGTTTCTTCAGACAAATGCCCTCTGAACTTTTCGATGCTGCATTTGTTGATGGATGTTCATATTCTCAATTTTATTTTAGATTTACATTACCTCTTTCAACACCAATTATAGCAACAGTAGCTGTTATTAATCTTGTTGGAAGTTGGAATAATTATTTACTACCTTTAATTATGATTAATAGTGAAAGTTATTACTCTTGGCCTCTTGGAATAATGGTTTTCAGAGGGGAATATATTACAGATTGGCCAAAGATTCTAGCCTTTGTATCTTTAACACTAATTCCTGCTGTTGTATTTTTTCTTGCCTTACAACGCTTTATAATTGCTGGATTAACAGGTGGTGCTGTTAAAGAATAGATTGGAACATATATTATGAAAGTTGGTGTAATAGGTTGTGGAAATATAGCAGATATATATATTTACAATGCAAAAAATTTTTTTAATAATTTTGAAATTATTGCTTGTGCTGATTTAAACCCTTTAGCTTCAAAGAATTATTCTGAAAAATATGATATTAAAAATTTATCAGTTGAAGAATTATTGTCTAATGAACATATTCAATTGGTTATCAATCTTACTATTCCAAATGCTCATTACGAAGTATCAAAATCAATTTTAAACTCAGGTAAGCATTCTTACTCTGAAAAACCTATTTCGATTGAAATTGCCCAAGGAAAAGAATTATTAGATTTAGCCAAATCTAAAAATTTATATGTAGGTAGTGCTCCTGATACTTTCTTAGGTGCTGGAATACAAAAATCAAAGCAAGTCATTGAGGATGGCACAATAGGTGAAATAGTTCTAGGTAGTATTTCAATGGGTTTAGTGGGCCATGAAATTTGGCATCCAAACCCAGACTTTTATTACAAATATGGCGGAGGCCCAATTTTAGATATGGGGCCATACTATTTTTCAGCATTAGTAAACTTATTGGGACCTGTCAAAAGTGTCTATAGTCAATCTCGAACAGTTTACTCTCAAAGAGAAATTGGTAGCGGAGAGAGAAAAGGTGAAAAAATAGAGGTTGATATCCCAACAACTTTGATCTCTCAAATTGAATTTAGGAATGGAGCATTAATTGATTCTTTCTTCTCATTTGATGTTTATAAACATAATAAGTCTCATATTGAATTATTTGGAACAAAAGGTGCTATAAACATTCCTGATCCTAACATGTTTGGTGGAGAAATTAAAATTTGTGATGAAAAGAAATCAGATTGGAAAACTATTAAAACTGATGACATGAATCTAGGACGATTAAATACAAATAGAACAGGTGGAGAAAAAAATGATAAAGCAAACGAAGATCCTACATCTGCTAACTTTAGAGGAATTGGAGTTTGTGAAATGATTGATTCAATTAAAGAAAATAAAGTTAACAGATGTAGTGGTGAGTTAAGTCTACACGTTTTGGAGATAATGCAATCAATTCTAAAATCTGCTAAAATTAATGAAAAAGTAAATCTAGAAAGTATAACAAACATTCCTCAATCTTTTTTAGATACAGAGAATGGAAAATTTTTAAAATAAGGGAGTTGTAAATGAAGAAAGCTTTAATTGTTTATGGGGGATGGCCTGGACACCAACCAGAAAAATGTAATGAAATTTTAACTGAAATGTTAGAACCTGATGGCTATGAGATAAGATCTGAATATTCAACTGCTGCTTTTGCGCAAGATTATGTTCATGAAATGGACTTAATTATACCAATAGTAACAATGGCTTTTCATCATTCAGCTAGTGGTGAAATTAAAAAGAATGAAGTTAACAATGTCGTAAAGGCAGTTATAAATGGTTGCGGTCTTGCTGGACATCATGGAGGGATGTGTGATGCTTTTAGACAATCAATTGATTGGCAATTTTTAACTGGAGGTCAATGGGTAAGTCATCCTAATGGAATTCATGATTATAAAGTTAATATAACTAAAAAAGATGATCCAATAATGGAAGGTGTTGAGGATTTTGATTATCATTCTGAACAGTATTACATGCATGTAGATCCAATGAACGAAGTCCTTGCCACTACTACTTTCCAAGGTCACGAAATCTGGAAATTAGAACAAGAACCTGGAAAGCCTGGAGATGACCAATATCAAACTGAATGGATAAAGGATGTAGAAATGCCAGTTGTATGGAAAAGAAAAATTGGAAAAGGTAAAATTTTTTACACTTCTCTTGGACATTTTGCTCATGAATTAAACTATCCTGAAATGAGAAAAATTTATCATCGTGGTTTGCTTTGGGCATCAAGATAGAGTAAAATAATCTAGGGAGAAGATATGACAAATTATTTTAAAAATATTCCTGAAATAAAATTTGAAGGAGAAAATAGTTCGAACCCATTAGCATTTAAATTCTATGATGAAGATAAAGTTGTTTTAGGAAAAACAATGAAAGAACATTTAAGATTTGCAACTTGTTATTGGCATACATTTACTTGGCCTGGCCTTGATCCATTTGGTGGTCAAACATTTGATAGACCTTGGATGCAAGCAGGTGATGAAATGAAAATGGCTGAAATGAAACTTGATGCTGCATTTGAATTTTTCACCAAAATAAAAACACCTTTTTTCTGCTTTCACGATAGAGATATTTCACCTGAGGGCTCAAATTATTCTGAAACGCAAAAAAACTTCTTCCACATTATAGATTTAATGGAACAAAAAATTAATGACACTGGAATGCAGTTACTTTGGGGAACAGCAAATGCTTTTTCTCACAAAAGATATATGAGCGGTGCTTCTACCAATCCAGATCCAGAAGTTTTTGCTTACAAAGCTGCACAGGTAAAAGATTGCATGGATGCAACTTTGAGATTAGGTGGACAAAACTATGTTCTCTGGGGTGGAAGAGAGGGTTACGAAACAATCCTTAACACTGACATGGCAAGAGAAACAGATAATCTTCAAAGATTTTTAGAATTAGTTGTTAACTACAAACATAAGATAGGATTTAAAGGTCAAATTTTATTGGAACCAAAACCTCATGAACCCACTAAACATCAATATGATTTTGATTCTGCAACTTGCTTAGCTTTTTTACGAAAAGCCGGTTTAGAAAATGAAATTAAACTCAATGTTGAAGTAAATCATGCTACTTTATCTGGTCACAATTTTGAACATGAAATTGCTTATGCAACTTCAAACAATGCATTAGGAAGTATTGATATAAATAGAGGTGATACTCTGCTAGGATGGGATACTGATCAGTTTCCAAATAATCCTGCTGATTTACTTATGTCATTTTATTTTATCTTTAAGAATGGCGGTTTAGGTCAGGGAGGAATGAACTTTGATGCAAAAATAAGAAGACAATCTATTGATCCTGAAGATTTATTTCATGCTCATGTTGGAGGAATGGATGTTTGTGCAAAGACACTGATAGCTACTGAAAAACTTATGAACGATAATGTTATTCCTAAGTTTATTGAAGATAGGTATTCTGATTGGAATGAAAATCTAGGACAATTTATTCATAATAAAGATACTGGATTAGATGATATTAACAAAAAAGTAATTGATGATAATATTGAACCAGAACCTCGTTCGGGAAGACAAGAATATCTTGAAAATATCTTAAATAAATATTTATAGTTACTAATCATAAGTTTCTATAATAATTGATTTATAAATATTATGAAAATTTATAAATTAGACACTGAATCAGATTTTGAAAAACTTGACCTATGTCTAGCGATCGGTAACTTTGATGGAATACATAAAGGACACCTAAAAATAATAAATAAAATTAAGGAGATTGCATCAAACAATTATTTATTATCTTCTATAATGAGTTTTAATCCTCATCCTCGTAATTTCTTTAATCAAATTAATGAACCTTTTAATATTTATACCCAAAGTGATAAAATAAATTTTCTTGAACAATTGGATCTAGATATATTTATAGATTTTTCTTTTGATAATAATCTATCAGTTTTATCAGCTGATGATTTTGTAACTAAAATTCTTATTGATAAATTAAATATTAAATACTTAGTTATAGGTACTGACTTTAAGTTTGGAAAAGATAGAAAAGGTAATTTTAAAACATTAGAAAAGTACGCTGAAAAAAATAATTTTAATATTCATTTAATCGATCCGATTATGCTTACTGATAAATCGGATAAATATTCATCTTCAATAATTCGATCAAAAATAAAAGATGGTTATATGGAAGATGTTACAGAGTCTTTAGGCAGGCCTTGGCATATGCATGGAACAATAATTGAAGGTGATAAAAGAGCTAGAGAAATCAATTTTCCGACTGCTAATATGATACCAGATCAACACATATTACCAAAAAGAGGTGTTTACTGTGTGGAAGTGCTATTAGAAGGCAAAAAATACAAAGGTGTTTCAAATTTTGGTTTAAGACCAACAGTCGATGGTAGTAAACTCCTTTTAGAGACACATATGTTTAATTTTAATGAAGAAATATATGGTAAAGAATTGACTGTTGAATTCCTTACATTTAATAGATCTGAACAAAAATTTAATAATTTTGAAGAATTAACTAAGCAAATCAACAAAGATATAAATAAAGCTAAAGAATATCATCAACTGTAATGGAATATAAAGATACAATTTTTCTTCCTAAAACATCTTTTGAAATGAGAGCTAACCTTCCTTCAAAAGAACCTGCAATAATAGAGGAGTGGGATAAAGAAAATATTTTCAAAAAGCTAAGAGATAAATCTAAAGGTAGAGAAAAATTTGTTCTTCATGATGGTCCGCCATACGCAAATGGACATATTCATATGGGAACTGCTCTTAATAAAATTCTAAAAGATGTTATTGTGCGAACACAACAAATGGCAGGTAAAGACTCAATTTATGTACCTGGATGGGATTGTCACGGTTTACCAATTGAATGGAAAATAGAAGAAGAATATAGAAAAAAAGGAAAGAACAAGGATGATGTTCCAACTGTTCAATTTAGGAACGAGTGTAGAGAGTTTGCAGAAAAATGGATCGATATACAAAAAAAAGAGTTTAGGCGACTTGGTGTTGAAGGGGATTGGGAAAATCCATATCTCACAATGTCAAATCAAGCAGAAGCACAAATTGTTCGAGAGCTCGGAAAATTTCTTCTTGATGAAAGTTTGTATAAAGGAGCAAAACCAGTTCTATGGTCTGTTGTAGAAAAGACAGCTCTAGCTGATGCAGAAGTTGAATATGAAGATCATACGTCTAACACTATATATGTGAAATTTTTAATTAAAAATTCTACCGATAAAGATTTAATTGATTCTAATATCGTTATTTGGACAACAACTCCTTGGACTATTCCAGGTAATAGAGCTTTGGCTTATGGTAAAGAATTAGATTATTCACTTATTGTTGTTGAAGAATTAGAAGAAGATAGTTTAGTCAAAAAAAATGATAAATTAATATTTGCTTCAGAACTTGTAGAAAGTGTAACTGAAGAAATTGGAATTAAAAAATTTAGTACAAAAAAGAAATTTAAAGGAGATAATTTATCTTCTTGCGAATGTGAGCATCCATTTAAAAAATTGGGATATGATTTTATTGTAAAACCATTTCATGGTGATTTTGTAAACTTAGAACAGGGAACAGGAGTTGTACATATAGCTCCTGGACACGGAGATGACGACTATGTTTTAGGTATAAAAAACAATGTTGATATTATTCAGACAGTTCAAGATGATGGAAAATATAATCAACACGCTGTTGGTTTTGAAGGCGAACATATTTATAAGGTAGATCACAAAATTGCAGATAAATTAAAAGAATTTTCAAAATTATTATTTAAAGGAACTCTTCGTCATAGCTACCCACATTCATGGAGGTCTAAAGCTCCCCTTATTTATAGAAATACTCCACAATGGTTCATTTCTATGGAAAAAAATAATTTAAGAGACATTGCCCTTAAATCAATTGATGAAACTATTTTCTATCCTCCTCAAGGCCAAACAAGGCTTAGATCAATGATTGAAACTAGACCAGATTGGTGTGTATCTAGACAAAGAGTGTGGGGTGTACCTTTACCATTATTTGTAAATAAAAAAACGGGTCAACCTTTAAGAGATGAAAATATTATCAATAGAATAGCTAACATATATGAAAAAGAAGGAAGCAATACGTGGTTTACCGAAGATCCACAAAGGTTTTTAGGGGATGAATATTCACTTGAAGATTATGAACAAGTTAAAGATGTAGTTGAAGTATGGTTTGATAGTGGTTCTACACATGCTTTT
>CACESS010000007.1 GCA_902562275.1 uncultured Alphaproteobacteria bacterium | reverse complement strand
TTTCAATATATCTGTGAACCAAAAATTGATGGATTATCCTTAAATCTTGTCTATAAAAATGGAAATTTGATTTCTGCTGGCACAAGAGGAGATGGTTTTACAGGAGAAGATGTTACTGAAAATATTTTAAATATTAAAAATATTCCTTCAAAGTTAAAAAAAGACTTTCCAGATTTTATAGAAATTAGAGGAGAGGTGTTCTTAAATAAGAGTGATTTTGAGAAACTTAATTCTAAGTTAGAAAATAAATCTAAATTTGCAAACCCCAGGAATGCTGCAGCTGGAAGTTTAAGACAACTTGATATTTCTATTAGTCATAGTAGACCGCTTAAATTTATACCTCACGGTATTGGTAAATGTTCATATAATTTTGATAAAATTGAGAATTATTATGATCTACTTAAAAATTGGAACATTGCTCCAAATAATTTACGTAAAAAATGTCAATCAGTTGAAGAAATTATAAAATATTATAATAAAATAGATCAAAAACGCTCAACTATTGATTATGATATTGATGGATTAGTCGTAAAAATAAATAGTTTTAAACTACAAGAAAGATTAGGTTATGTAGGAAAAAACCCAAGATGGGCAATTGCTATAAAGTTTTCTGCTGAAAAAGCTAATACTATAATTCTATCTATTGATTACCAAGTCGGGAGAACTGGTGCTATTACACCTGTAGCTAGATTGCAACCTGTTAATTTAGGTGGTGTTATTATATCCAATGCTTCTTTACATAATTTTGATGAAATAAATAAAAAAAATATAAATGTTTTGGATCTCGTTGAAATTGAAAGAGCAGGAGATGTTATTCCTTATGTTACTAGATTAGTAAAAAAAAATAGTAAATTAAATACTAAGATAAAACCTCCAAGGAATTGCCCTATCTGTAAGAGTAATGTTTTAAAAGAAAAAGATGAAGCAATACTAAGATGTTCAAATACATATGGTTGTAATTCTCAAAAAATAGGAAGGATAATTCATTTTGTCAGTAAGAAAAGTTTCAACATAGATGGATTTGGTGAGAAACAAGTTAAACAATTATTTAATCTAAAATATATAAATAAGGTAGAAGATATATTTAATCTTGAAAAATTTAGAGCAGAAATAGTTGAATTAGATGGCTGGGGTGAATTATCTTTTTCTAATTTAATTAATTCTATTAATAATTCTAAAAAAATATCATTGGATAAATTTATTTATTCTCTTGGAATTAGATTTATTGGAGAAGTAAATGCTGAAATTTTAGCAAACGAGTTTAAAGACCTAAATATATTGATTTCATCTTCAAGTAATATAAGCGTTTTAGAAAATATTGATGGTTTAGGACCAAAAGCAATATCTTCAATCATAGATTTTTTTTCTAAAGAAATAAATAAGGAAACTATTAAAAATTTAAAAAATCATTTAACTATTATATTTATAGAAAATGAAACGATAGATAATTTTTTTTCAAATAAACATTTAGTTTTTACAGGTACTTTATCTGAATTATCAAGAGATGAAGCTAAATACTTAGCAAAAACTAAAGGAGCAAAAATATTATCTAGTATTAGTAAAAAAACAGATTTTCTAATTGCTGGAGAAAAAGCAGGTTCAAAAATAGATAAGGCAACACAATTAGGAGTTAAAATTTTAAATGAAAAAGAATTCCTAAAAAAAATCAATCTATAATTTTCAAGAATTTTAAATATACTTTTTTTGAAGAAAAATTATCAAAATCAATTAAAGCTTTATCACCATCTAATTTGATGATTTTTCCGTTACCAAATTTTTGATGATAAACATTTTTCCCTTTAGATATATCGACATCATATTCGAAATCTTGATTAAAATCCCAATCGATATTATTTTTTTTTGAGTTTTCTAATAGTCTTCTTCTTCCCGGTGTAATTATTTCTTCGCTAAATGAATCAGTTTCTAAAAAATTATCTAAAAAGTTATTATCTTGAATATATTTGGAGTCATTTATCTCTACTTTATCTTCTGGAAGCTCGCTAATAAATCTAGATGGTAAATTATAATCATGTGATGCAAAAGAATATCTATTTTGATTTACATAAGTAATATAAATTTTTTTTCTTGCTCTAGTTAGTGCAACATAGGCCAACCTTCTTTCTTCTTCTAATCCCTGATTACCTGATTCCTCTATTGATCTTTGACTTGGGAAAACGCCCTCCTCCCAGCCAGCTAAAAATACATAATCAAACTCCAATCCTTTAGCTGCATGCATTGTCATGAGAGTTAGTGTTTCTTCTGAAGTATTTGATATATTTTCCATTACCAAAGATACATGTTCCAAAAAACCCTCAATGTTTTCAAATTCTTTTAAACTTTCTATAAATTCATTTAAATTGTCTATTCTTGATAGGCTGTCTGGTTTATTTGAGCTCTCTTCCTCTTTTTTTAAATAATCTAAATAACCCGAGTCTTCTATTATTACTTTAGCTAATTCAATATGGTCAAATTTCTTTTTAACCTTTTGCCATTTCAAAATATTATCAGTAAAATTATATAATTCACCCTTAGCTTTAGAGTTACTTTTAAATGTCAATTGTTGAGCAGATTCAAATAGAGAAATATTATTCATTCTTGCATAGCTACTAATTTTACTAACTGTTGATTTTCCTATTCCTCTTTTAGGTACATTAATAATTCTTTCAAAAGCTAAATCATCAGATAAATTATTTGTTAATCTTAAATAAGCAATAATATCTTTGATTTCTTTTCTTTCGTAAAATCGTAATCCTCCAATAATTTTATAAGGTAATCCAAGATTGATTAATCTTTCTTCAAACGATCTCGTATGCGCAGCAACTCGAAATAAGATAGAAATCTCACTCAAATTTATTTTGTCCTTTATTATATTTTCTATTTTGTCTGTTACAAATACAGACTCCTCTTTTGTTTCCCAAAATCCATTAATTGTAATTTTTTCACCAATCTGATTTTTACTCCACAATTCTTTTCCATATCTTCCTTTATTTTTAGAAATAAGAGTTGATGCACAACTTAATATATTTCTTGTAGATCGATAATTTTGTTCTAATCTTACAATTGTTACATTCTCAAAATTTTTTTCAAAATTTAATAAATTAGTAACATCAGCACCTCTCCAAGAGTATATTGATTGATCATCATCACCAACACAACATATATTTTTATTTCCTTTATATAAAAAATGAATCCATTGTTGTTGTATCGGATTAATATCTTGATATTCATCTACATGAATATATTTAAAAATATTTTTATATTTTGATAATACATTACTATTTTTTTGAAAAATTTTTATACAAAATAAAATTAAGTCACCAAAATCAACACTATTTAATCGAAGAAGTTCAGACTGATAAATGCTATAGATTCTTCGAATTTCTTTATCATTTTTACGATATTTATTTTCACTCAATTCATTAGAGCTTATTCCTTTGTTTTTTAAATTATCTATTGCTGATAAATAATATTTAGGAGAAGTTTCTTTTGTATCTATTTTTTCTACCTCACAAATATTTTTAATCAATTTTAATTGATCATCTACATCAATAATTAAAAAATTTTTTCTTAATCCTACCTCCTCATAATGTTGTCTTAGTATTCTTAAAGATAAAGAGTGAAATGTACCTACCCACATATTGTCTATAGGAAAATTTAATGCATCTCCGATTCGTGACTTCATTTCGCTCGCAGCTTTATTTGTAAAAGTGACTGCCAAAATTTGCCTAGGAGTGGCTAGTTTTTTAATTAATATATTTAAGATTCTGAAGGTTAATACCCTAGTTTTTCCACTACCAGCCCCGGCTAAAACGAGTAATGAACCATCAGTTTGCTGTACAGCATTTCTTTGCTCTTTATTTAATAAATCAAGATAATTTTGCGAATTTTCTGTCATTTTTTTGCTATATTAGAGATATATATATAATGTAATTTATAAACTATATTAAATAATAGTTTAGATATTAGTGATGAGTCTATGAGTAAAAAAATTATAATTCTATTTTTTCTATTTTTCAGCTTACTTTCCTATAAAGTAATTGCAAGTGATGCTGATCAAGTACGTACTGACTCAGAGGATTTTGAAACAACCACGATAGAGGATGAAATATATGATCCTTTTGAACCAGTAAATAGAGCTATATTTAGTTTTAATAATGTAGCTGATAGAATTGTTTTAGAGCCAGTTGCAAAAGGCTACAAAAAATTACCTTCTCCTTTACAAAGTGGAATAAATAATTTTTTAAGCAATTTAAGAGCTCCCTTGGTTGTTGTTAATCAACTATTACAAGGACAGGATGAAAACGCTGTTCAAACATCTGGTAGATTTATAGTTAATAGCACCGTAGGTTTATTTGGGTTATTTGATGTAGCTGAAAAAATTGGACTTGAAGAAAAAGAGGAAGATTATGGTCAAACTCTTGCAACTTGGGGTGTTGGAGATGGTTTTTATATCGTACTGCCTTTATTTGGACCTTCAAATCTAAGAGACACATCAGGTATGATCTTAACTATGTTAACTGATCCAATTAATGCATATGCAGTAAGTGAAGGGGAAGCTTGGTTAGTGCCAATGAGAACAGCAGTTAATGCAGTTGATACAAGATCACAAATAATTGATGAAGTTAATGCATTAAGGGATAATTCTGTTGATTATTATGCTGCAGTAAGAAGCTCTTACTATCAAAACCGTAAGGCAGCAATTAACAATGTGGATGACTCTGAATTAACACCCCTACCTCTTATTAGTATTGAATTTGAATAATGAAGTTTAAATTTATTATTATTTTTTTTATAATCTTTATTTCAAAAAACCTATATTCTGATGAAACCTCAGAATGGCTTAAAAGAGAAATAGACATTATTCTTGAAGCTTATAAAAATGAAAATCTATTAAATGAAAATAGATTTCTTTTAGTTGAAAAAACAATTAATGATAATTTTGCTGGGACTGGTATTGCTAAATTTGTTGCAGGAGAAGCTTGGAAAAAATCTGATAAAAATACAAAAAAAATCTACATTGATAATTTTAAACGCCATTTAGCTCTAAATATAGCCTCAATGATGCAAGGTTATGCAGATCAAACATATGAGTTAACAAAATCAAAATATGACAACAAAAACCAAGTTACTTTAATTGATATGGAGATTTTTTCAGGTACTGGATCAGTTGTTGTAACATGGCGAGTAAAAGAATCAAAAGATCGATTTTATGTTATTGATTTAATTGTTGCAGATATTTCTTTAGTAGTAACAAAAAGATCAGAATTTAATTCTATGTTAAAAAAAGTTGATTATGATCTTTCAAAATTTAATGAAGTTTTATTTGATCAAAATCAAGAAAGTTATCAGAAAATTACCGAATAATATCTAATAATTAAATTTTTAATTTTTTTATTTCTTCTTCAGTTAATATTGCAGGTTGATTAGGATTGGTTGATAGTTGATAAGATTTGTTTTCCTCAGCTGATTTTATAATTCCGTCCATAATCTCAAGCACATGAAGAGATAATTCAAGAGAACATCTTGCTTTTCGATTATTAGATATAGAATCAATCATTTCCGAGAGCCCTATTCCTCTATAATTTGCTTTTTTATTACCTTCTCCATCGCTTTTATTAGGAATACCTAATAACATCTTATCATTATTAATAGTTTCCCATTCACTATCTTTTTGAGAAATTAATAAATCACCACTAAAAAAATTAGGATCAGGAACAATCATTGAGCCATCTAGTCCATAAAGTTCAATTGTTGAATGGTTATTTTTCCAAACATCCCAAGTGCAAAAAAACTGAACTTTTGCACTGTTTTGAAACACCAAAGAACCCATCAGTGTTGTTGGCGTTTCAACTTTAATTTTGTCTCCGTATCTAGGCTGGCTAGTTATTGTTCTTTCATTTGTAGCAGTGCCACTAATTGCATTTATTTGTTTAACTGGCCCAATTAAATTAATTAACTGAGTAATATAATAAACACCAACATCAAAAACTGGTCCAGCGCCAGGTTTAAAGAAAAAATCTGGATTAGGATGCCAATGCTCCATTCCATGAGACATCAAATTAAATGTACCTAGAACAATTTTTCCTATTTTATTGTCTTCAATTAATTTTCTAGCTTTTTGGCCTGCAGCTCCAAGAAAAGTATCTGGGGCACAACCTACATATAAACCTTTTTCGTTAGCCAATTTTTCTATTTCAATACCTTCAGTGAAATTCATTGCCAATGGCTTTTCACTAAAACAATGTTTTCCATTAAAAAGCGATTTTGTAATAATTTCTTTATGGGCAGCTGGAATTGTTAAATTAATGATTAATTCTATTTCTTTATTTTCCAATATCTCATCAACAGATAACGCTTTAACATTATATTTTGAAGCAGCGTTTGATGCAGCTTCTTTATTAATATCAGCACAAGCAATAATATTAAAATTATTAAATATTTTTTGACACTCAAAATAAGTCTCAGAAATATTTCCGCAACCAACTATTCCAATATTCATTAAATTTTTTCTAAGTATTCTAATGATTTAGTTGTGTATTCTTTATAATCTTTAGGATCATCATGTTCTAAAACAAATACTTCACATGGTGTTTTTTTAACTTCTTCAAGTAGTTTAGGCCAGTCTATAAATCCTTCACCAACAGCAGATTGTTCACTGTGTTCTAAGAGATTTTTTGTTTCATCAAAAAAGTCTTTCAAATGACATCCAATAATTTTATTTTTATATTTCTCTATCCAATCTGAAGGGTTTGATTTTCCAGCAATTGCCCATCCAAGATCTAATTCCATCTTCAGATTCTCATTATGATCCATCATACATTCAATTGGAAGTTTCCCACTAGGAAGTGGCCTAAATTCAAAAGAATGATTATGATAGCCAAGAGTTAGACCATTATCTTCGTAAACTTGTACATATGAGGATAAATCTTTTCCAAAATTATTCCAAGTGTCTTCATCAAGATCAAAATTTGATTCAAAATCCTTGCTAAATTTTTCTGGAACAGATGGCACTATTGCATGAGTAATATTAAGAAATTTCATTCTTCTTATTGTTTCTTCTGTATCAGTTATTGCTTGAAAGCTTATATGTGATGATTTTATAGATATACCATTATCATCCATCATTGATTTAAAATTATCTAAATCAATTTTATCTAAGTCAAATAACTCAATATTTTTTATTCCAGATTCAGATAAGAATTTAAAAATTGGCTCATAAGGTTGGAATTTTCTTGTTGTATACAACTGCATTGTTATTTCATTTCTATCCATTATATTCTCTCCTCAGATTGGCTATCAAATATTGATGATTTTTTTATATCAAAAGAGATATTTATTTCATCATTTAAATAATAATTTGAACTTCCTTCAAATCTAATTGATATTGGTTTACCCTCAATACTAGTCCAAACTAAAGTATCAGCACCCATAGGTTCAACCAATTCAACATTACATTGTATAGCATTTTCATTATTATCTATTTTTATATTTTCTGGCCTAATGCCAAAAATAACTTCCTGATTATCAAATAAATTATTAAAATTTTCATATTTAGAAATATTAATGTGCTGCTTTCCAACAATTAAATTTTGATTTGTTTTATCAAATTTAGCGTTTAAAAAATTCATGCTCGGAGAGCCAATAAATCCAGCTACAAATAAATTAGCAGGTTTATTATAGATTTGCTTTGGCGTATCTAATTGCTGTATTAATCCATCTTTCATAACAGAAATACGGTCTGCAAGAGTCATAGCTTCAATTTGATCGTGAGTAACGTAAATCATTGTGTTAGATAAATCTCTATGAAGTTTTTTAATTTCATAGCGTAATTCAGCTCTTAATTTTGCATCAAGATTACTTAAGGGTTCATCAAATAAAAATACCTTAGCATCTCTTACAAGCGCTCTTCCAATAGCTACTCTTTGTCTTTGACCACCAGATAATTGAGAGGGTTTTCTTTTAAGTAATTCATTTATTTGAAGAAGGTTTGAAGCTTTCTCAATTTTTTTATTAATAATATTTTTTGGAGTATTCATCATTCTGAGTCCGAAAGATAAATTTTTCTCCACAGTCATACTTGGATATAATGCATAAGATTGAAATACCATTCCAATATGTCTATCTTTTGGTTCTTTCCATGTAACATTGTCATCTTCAATCCAAATTTGACCTTCATCAATATCCAATAAACCTGCAATACAATTAAGTAATGTTGTTTTTCCACAACCGGAAGGGCCAAGGAGAACCATAAATTCTCCATCCTGTATATCTAAATTCAAATTATTTAATATTTCTTCTTTTCCATAGTTAAAAGAAAGTTTTTTTACTTCAACACTATTTTTCATAATTATCCTTTTATTGCTCCTGCTGCTATACCTCTTACAAACCATCTTCCTGAAACAAAATAAACTGCCAAAGGTATCATAGACGTCAATATAGTTGCAGCCATATCAACATTATATTCAACCACTCCATAATCAACTTGAACAATATTATTAAGTTGAACTGTCATTGGTTGATTATCTCTTCCTGCAAATACTAAACCCAGTAAAAAATCATTCCAAATTCCTGTTACTTGTAAAATCACAGCCACAATTGTGATGGGTGTAGACATAGGTATAATTACATAAAAAAATATTTTTAAAAAGTTTCCACCATCTATTCTTGCTGCTTTAAATAAATCAATTGGCAGGCTTGCATAAAAATTTCTAAAAATAAGAGTTAAGATTGGCATCCCAAATATTGTATGGACAAGAATAATACCTGGTAATGAAGAATATATTCCTAGAGCACTTTCTATTTTTAACAAAGGATAAACCATCACCTGATAAGGTATAAATGCACCAAACATGCATAATCCAAAAAAGAAGTAGGCTCCTTTAAATCTCCAAAATGCTAATGCATATCCATTTATCGCTCCTAAAGAGACGGAAACAATTACACTTGGTATGGTAATTTTTAATGAGTTCACTAAACCTGGTTTTAATCCTTCACATACAAACCCAGTACACGCTTGTGACCAAGCCTTAGGCCATGCATAAAAGCTTAGAGACTTAGGTATATATAGTAAATTACCTGATCTTATTTCATCCATATCTTTAAAAGAGGTAACAAGCATTACATATAAAGGCATTAAAAAAAATAAAGCACACATAATTATAAAGCAATACATACCTATTCTTCCTATAGATAAATGTTTAGGTCTAGGTCCGTTTGCTTCCATACTATTTGATATCATTATTAAGCTTTTGCCTCTCTATTTCTAAAATAAAACTCATAGTATGCCCACGGCGCTAAAATGCACACAACACTGATAAACATAATTATTGAAGCTGCAAAAGCTTGACCAAGATTTGCTCTACTAAAGAAGTTTTCCATTACATACATTGCTGGTGTTGTTGTTGAATAACCAGGGCCTCCTGATGTAAGCGCTAGAATTAAATCATAAACTTTTACAACACCTGCAGCTATTAAAACCAAGGAGGTTATTACCATTGGTCTGATCATTGGAAGTATCACAAAAATATATGATTTCCATTTGGGAACACCTTCAATACTCAAAGATTTCCAAATATCTTCATCAATACCCCTTAAACCAGCTAGCATAAGAATCATAACAAATCCTGCCCCTTGCCATACAGCTGCAATACATACAGCATAAATTGCTAAATCTCTATTAACCAACCAATCCAGCTCAAACCAAGTGAAACCCCATAAATGCATAGAATGTTCAATACCGAATGTTGGATTAAGTACCCACTTCCAAACTAGACCCGTTACGACAAATGACATAGCATATGGATACAAAAATATTGTTCTAAAAAGACTTTCTGCTCTTATTTTTTGATCAATTAAAACTGCAAGTAAAAACCCAATTACTAAGCAGCCAATAGTGAAGACAAATCCGTAGATAAATATATTTTCAACTGCAACATCCCATTTTCTAGTCTTAAATAATCTTTCGTATTGATCAAAACCTACATAGTTAAATACTGGAATTAATTTAGAATTAGTTAGAGAGTAAATAAAAGAATATATTATGCATCCAACAAAAACAGTTAGTGAAATAATAATCATAGGGAGCAATGCTATTTTTGCGCCAATATTTTTTTTTAAAAACATAAAATAAATGAATTAAGGCAGGAAAATCCTGCCTTAATATTTTTTTGGATTAAAGTCCGCTTGTTAGAACGTTTTCAAGATCATCCATTGCGTCAGCAACTGAATATCCTGAGTCGTTTCTAAATTCAGTCAATACATCATCCCACGCATTAACAAAAGCAGGTGAGTTATAATCATCACTGTCTTTTAAAAGCGCATCAGGGTTTTTAATTAACTCTAAACCCATAGTCATGCATGCATCAGCAGCAGAAGTATCAACGTCTAATCTCATTGGTAAAGATCCTTTAGCGTTGTTAAAATTAGCTTGTACAGTAGGGTTTACCATCATACTTGCCATTTTAAGTTGTACTTCTTTAACTTTTGGATCACTACTTTTAGGGAATACAAAAACATCTCCCCCAAGACCAACGTATTTTTCCTCTCCAGGAATAACACAGTTATAATCTTCTTTAGCAACTTTACCAGCTACTGCAAATTCTCCACGAGCCCAATCACCCATAATTTGTACAGCTGCTTTGCCTTCAACAACCATTGCAGTTGCTTCGTTCCAAAGTCTACCTGGAGCACCTTCATCAATAAATTTATTTAAATCTCTAAATGTTTGTAAAGCTAATTCATATCTGCCATCTCTGAAAGCTGAAACATCTTTATCACCATAAACTTGCCTGCTGTAATCACGTCCAAGTGTGGAAGATAAAACAACATCAAACATCAATGATTCCTGCCAAGGTTGTCCACCTAATGCAAGAGGAATAAAACCTGCATCTTGTATTGCTGGAGCAACATTAATAAATTCTTGGATAGTATTTGGCTCAGCAACACCCGCTTTTGCAAATACTTCTTTATTAATCCACATCCACTGAGAACTGTGAATGTTTACAGGAACACAATAGAATTCTCCTTCAAATTCGCATGTCTCGATTAATGCTTTAGGATATATAAAATCTCTCCAACCTTCTGCTGAAGCAACTTCTTCTAAAGATTGAAGCTGACCTTGTTCAACAAGATCAACAAACTGTTTGGAAATATTAAACTGAGCAGCTGTTGGAGGATTTCCCCCGATAATTCTGTTTACAGTTGTTCCTCTTGCATTTTCACCGCCCGTAATGGCAGTATCAATCCAAGTATTGCCCATATCTTCCCAAGCTTTTGCAAATTGTGAAATTGCAGCTTGTTCTCCACCAGAAGTCCACCAGTGGATAACTTCAGCTTCCATGTGACCAGCAGCCTTAGAAGCGTTAGTAAAAGATAAAGGTATAAATAAAGTCAATAGAATTGAAAAAAACTTTTTCATAATTTTCCTCCCTTTTAAAATTGATTGACAATTTAGTAAAACGTTTTACTTGTCAAGTCTAATAATGGTAGGTAGCTTAACAAGTTAAGCGGAGTTCAAGTGAAGAAAAAAAATAAAATAAATATTGTTGGTTTATCTAAAAAATTAGGTTTATCAGTAAGTTCAGTATCAAGAGCACTGAATGGATATGACAATATATCACAGAATACAAAAGATAAAATTTTTAAAACAGCTAAAAAATATAACTACTTTCCAGATTTAAATGCCAAAAGATTAGCTTCCAAGAAAACGGATACAATTGCTTTTATATCATCCATAGATCCTGACGCACCAGATCACGTTGTTTTACAGTTTCTTGCAGGAATTACTCTTGGGATAAAAAATACAAATACTGAATTAATAACAAAATTTTGCTTAAATGAAGATGAAGAAATGAATTATTTCAAAAAACTCATTAGCACAGGTCAAGCAGATAAATTTATTTTTTATAAAATTAAAAAAAATGATGAAAGAGTTACTTTCTTAAATGAAAGAGGTATCAAATTTGTGACTTGGGGTAGAACTAACAAACAAACAGAGCATGCTTGGATTGATCTGGATAATAAGAAAAGTATTGAACTGTTAATGGATAAGCTTTCAAACAATGGCCATAAAGAAATTGCTTTTATCAATGTTCATCGAAGTTTTAATTATGGAGCACAACGAAAAGTTGCTTATGAAAATTCAATAAAAAATTTACAACTACAATATTCAAATGAATATTATCAAGATAGTTTAATCGAAACTGTTGAGTCAGGATCAGACATAACAAAGTATTTATTAAGTTTAAAAAAACCTCCCACTGCTATAATTTGTTCTCATCTTCGTTTTTTTACAGGTTGTTTGTTAAAATGTCAGGATATGAAATTAGAAATTGGAAAAGATATTTCTGTTGTAGGATTTAATGACCAAGATAGTTATTTAAGCTCTCAAAATCTCACATATATTTCACATCCTCTAATGGAAATGGGAAAACAATCAGTAAAAATATTAAAGGATCTAGATCAAGATATACCAATTAGTAAAGTATCAACTTTGATTGAGCCGATATTAAATGAAGGTACAAGTGATAAAATTAAAAAGTCTAAATTAAGATAAATTTAACCAATTAATTTCCTCTGCTGTCAACTCTATATCAAGACATGGCACGGTTGTATCTAGCTCATGTAACGTTCTTGGTCCAATTAATGCAAATGATGGAAAAGATTGATTGATAGTCCAGCTAGCTGCAATATTATGAGCAGAACATCCTTTTTTTTCTGCTAATTCTATAGCTCTTTTTTTTCTTTCTCTATTATCTTCGCTGTCGTAACAGCTAAGAGGACCACTTGAATGCTCTCCAGGTGCTCTCCAGGTTTCATCATTGGTAATTTTTTCTTCAATTTTTTTTGTGATCTCATCATCTAAGAAATATCCTCTTGCTTGACTTGACCAAGACATATGTGATTTTTTTGTTTTTTCTAGATAATGTAATATATCATCGTCATTTGAAGACAAACAGCCACTCCAAAGTGGGTTTATCATTTTAGCTAATGCTAAATTATTATTTAATATAGACATTTCATTTTTATTATTATTTTTTGCCCATTCATTTGCTTTTTTAAAACGATCTAAGGTCCAATTTGATCCTCCAAATACTTTTATTCTTCCTTTGTCCTTTTCTTGATTTAGGACATCAACAAATTCGTCAACATTGTATTCATGATTATCTCTATGCATAATGTATATATCAACATAATCAGTATTCATTCTTTCTAAGGACTCAGTTAATTGAGATGTAATAGCTTCAGGATTACAATTAGGAGTATGTGCTCCTTTTCCTAAGATAACTATTTGTTCTCTAATATTATTTTGCTTTAACCACTCACCAAAAACTTTCTCGTGATTACCTCCTCCGTATGTATATGCTGTATCAAAAATATTTCCTCCAACATCAATCCAATGATCCCATAATTTTGATGCTTCATTTAAATCATTTTGATTATCAACACCCATAACGAGTTTCGATATTTTTTTATTTACACCTTCTATTTCTCCATATTTCATATTTCATCCTGTGGTAGTTTATAATTAATTATTTCTCTCCATGTATCAAGAGCTTTAAGATTCCCTAAAGTATCTTCCCAAGTCATTGCAGGGTGTGGAGGTTGTATTTTTTCCTTAGCAATAGATTGACTTGCTAATTCAGCTTCAAAGAAAAAAAGGTGTTCTGGTCCTTTAAGTTCAATTACTTCTTCTTGGCCATTTTTATTTATAATTATTTTTGCGTGGTAAGGACCGCCATTTCTTCCAGGCATCCATGGATCAGGTAATTCAATTGTACCCTCCGTACCTAAAATAATAGCATTATTTTTCATACTTTCTCTTATAGCAGTTGAGACTTTAGCTTTAATACCGTTTTTAAATTCTAAATTAGCGTGAGCAACTTCGTCAACCCCGGTATCTCCTATTCTACCTTCAGCATTTATAAAATTTGGTTCTAGAAATTTTTCACCAGTTGCTACCCCTGAGATTAATCTAGAAAAAGAAATTGGATATAAACCAACATCTAGTATAGCTCCACCAGTTAATTCTTTATTAAAAATACGTGATTCAGGAATTGTTTTACCTGTGTCATACCCGAAAGAAGTTTCGATTGATTCAATTTCACCAATTGTTTTATTTTTTATTATTTCTAAAAGTTTTGGAATTTGTGGATGACACCGATACATAAAACCTTCCATATAAAATACTCCAGCTTCTTTTACTGCTTCTATAATTTTTTTTCCTTCATTTAAATTTACGGCTCCAGGTTTTTCACAAAGAACGTGTTTTCCTTTACCTGCAGCTTTAATTGTCCATTCAGCATGTAAATTATGTGGAGTTGAAATATATATAGCATCAATATGCTCTGAATTAATAATATCTTCATAAGAATCAAATCTAAAATCAGAATGAATATCATATTTATCACCAAAGTTTTTTCGACGATCTTCACTTTTACTTGCTATTGCTACAAGTTGACCAGAGTAAGAACTTTTTAAACCATCTGCAAAATTATTTGCTATATTTCCAGGACCTATAATTCCCCATTTAATTTTTTCCATTTTATGAAGTGCTCGGTGTTAGTACTTCTTCGTGAGGCATAACTATTTTTCTTTGAGTTTTTGTAAGTTTAGACAAAAGTTTTTTTGATGGTCTATAAGGATGTCTAAAAAAACCCCATGAAGGTCCATAACGAAATACAACTATTCTTCTCTCTCCTTTATTAGTTCTTTTTGCAGATCCGTGGCATAAAGAATCAACAAATAACAATCCATCACCTGCTTTTAAGTAAATTTCTTTTGAAGCTGTCATAGTCTCTGCAGATGTAAGTTTACCTTGCTTCATTTTATTTTTTTGAAACTCAGGATGTTCTATATTTGATTTGTGCGAAGAGGGAATAACTACTGTCCCACCATCACCAGGCCCAATATCATTCAATGCAAGTAAAATATTGACTTGTGAACAATGAAATTTACCATCTTGATATCTGTAATGATTTCTTTGCAATCCCTCATGGTGTCCAGAATGTATCCCAATAGCCTCACCAGGCCCTCTAAAGTTTGCAAAATTTTCATCAATAAACAATGGTCCATGATGTTGATCAAATGTTCCTTTTCCTCCAACAAAATGCATCATATGATTAATCCATGAGGGGTGATCAATTAAATTCTGAAAGGGTTTCCCAGCTTCATAAATTTGTTGAATATTTAGTCCATCTTTTGTTCCAAAATTATGTCCATGAGCATAACCATGCCATTCATTATTTTTTAATTTATTTAATTTATTTAATATTTTATTTATGCTTTGAACTTCTTTTTTATCTAATGCATTTTTAATTATTAAATATCCGTTTAAATCGAATAAATACTCTTGAAGCTTTGTAACTTTATTCATTAACTAATTCTAAAAAAAAATTAAGATAATTCAAGATATAATTTACTAATTAATAATTGTCTTAAATTCTCCAGATTTATATTTAGTTGCCATATCTCCAAGAGAAATGCTATTAATTGAAGAAGCATTTCCGGCAGTTCCAAATTCAAGCAATCTACTCTTTACAACTTCTTTCATGGCATCTTTTGAAAGTAATAAATATTTTCGTGGATCAAATTCTGATGGTTTTTCATTAAAATATTTTCTAACAGCTGCAGTTGCGGCTAATCGAAGGTCTGTATCTACATTTACTTTTCTCACTCCATTCTTAATACCCTCTTGAATTTCCGAAATTGGCACGCCGTAAGTCTCTTTTATTTTTCCACCATACTCATTGATAGTTTTTATTAAATCTTGTGGTACAGATGATGATCCATGCATGACTAAATGAGTGTTTGGAAGTTTAGTGTGAATTTCTTTAATTCTATCTATAGCCAATATATCACCTGTTGGAGGTCGCGAAAATTTATATGCTCCATGACTAGTACCAATTGCAATAGCTAATGCATCTACATTGGTAGCTTTAACAAAATCTGAAGCTTCATCAGGATCTGTTAATAATTGATCGTGACCAAGTTTACCTTCTGCACCAACTCCATCCTCTTTTTCGCCTGTTCCAGTTTCTAATGAACCTAAACAACCAATTTCCCCTTCTACAGAAACTCCTAACGCATGAGCCATATCTGTTGTTTCTTTTGTAACTTTGACATTATAATCAAAATCTGAAGGTGTTTTTTGATCTTCTTTGAGTGATCCATCCATCATAACTGAAGTAAAACCCAAGTCTATACAACTTTCGCAATCCTTTGGAGAACCTCCATGATCTTGATGTAAAACAGTTGGAATATCAGAAAATTCATCCATTGCTGCCTCAACTAATTTTTTAATAAAGATAGGGCCGGCATATTTTCTAGCTGCTCCAGATGCCTGAAGAATTACAGGACTATTTAATTCTTTAGCCCCTTCCATAATAGCTCTTATTGCCTCAAGATTATTTACATTAAATGCTGGAACACCATAATTATTTTCTGCTGCATGATCCAATAGTTGTCGTAATGAAATTAATGACATTTATATTTCTAATTAAACATTATAAAAATTAATTCAATGAAACAGTGAAAAAAATTGAAAGTTTTCAATTAATTTTAAAAAAACCTTATCCCTTTACTGCACCAAAAGTAAGTCCATTTATAAAATGTCTTTGCATTAAAAAAAACATTATGACTGGTGGCAATGCAGCAATGACTGAACCTGCAGAAATTAAATTATAGTTTGCAACCCATTGACCTCTCATATTATCTAGGCCTACAGTGACTGGTTTAACGCCATCTCCTTGAGATAAAATCAAAGCCCAAAAATAATCGTTCCAAATAAAAGTAAATTCAAGCACTCCAAGTGCAGCAAGAGCTGGTACAATAAGTGGTAAAATAATTTTTCTATAAATCATCCATTCAGTGGCTCCATCTGCTCTTGCAGCTTCAATTAACTCAAATGGTAATTCTTTTATAAAATTTCTCAAAAAAAATGTACAAAAACCAGTTTGAAATGCAATATGAAATATAATTAATCCATAATAGGTATTATAAATGCCAAGATCTACAGTCAACCCTCTGACTGGTATCATTAAGATCTGAAAAGGGACAAAGTTACCCGCAATAAACATACAGAAAAGTAAAATATTTAATTTAAATTTGTGCATTGCTAAAGAGAACCCAGCCATGGAACTCAAAAGCAAAGTTCCAAAAACTGTAGGTAAGGTAATAATCACACTGTTTAAAAAATATCTCGCCATCCTCCCGTCTTCAAAAATTGCTGAATAATTTTCAATTGCTGCAATGTCTTTTGGCCAACCCCAATAATTACCCGCTAGAATATCTTCATATGTTCTTATTGAAGTTAGCATTACTGCTATTAGGGGCATTAGCCATATAAATAATGTTACAATTAATGCTACTCTGTATAAAATGTTTACAGGGATTGAATATTTCTGAATAGGTGTTGGAAACATTATTTTTCAGTACTTTCGCGCTTAAATAATCTATACAAAAACCAAGCAATATAAATATCCATCAAAATGAATAGTACTACTGCTGTGGATGCTCCATAACCCATTCTAAAATTAAAAAGTGAATCCTCATACATTTTATATGCTAGAACATTTGTACTTCCCCAAGGGCCTCCACCAGTCATGACTGCAATTAAATCAAAACTTCTCAATGCTCCTACAATTGTTACAACTACTGCAATTAAAGTTGCCGGCCTTAATTGTGGTAGAATTATATTCCAAAACATTGTGAAACCTGAAGCACCATCAATTCGACCAGCTTCAATCATGTCCTTACTTACTGCTGTCAGTCCCGTAATATAAATGATCATTGTGTAAGCAATTCCAGGAAATAATGAAGCTACTATAATCCCGTATGTAGCATAATTTTCATCTGATAAAATTGGTAAGGGTTCCATACCAAAAAAACCTAATAAGTAGGTTAAAGAACCATACTTAGGATTATAGAACCAAGTAAAAACTATACCTATGACAACAGCATTAATTACAAAAGGAAAATAAAAGAACGATTTAACCCATCTTATACCAAGGATTTGTTGGTTTAAAAATAAAGCTAATAGAATTCCAAATGGTATTGCTATTAAACTAAAGAAAAACCACTTGATATTATTAAAAACAGCAACATAAAATTCATCATCATTGGTAAATAAGTATATATAATTATCTAAACCTACCCATTTAAAATTTTTTAAATTCCCATCTTCATCTACAGCGTATCTGTTAACCCCAGACCATTCATGAAAACTTACCCAAATAGAATCGGCAATTGGATAAATTACAAATATTAAAAACAAGCCCACAGCAGGTGCGAGAAAAAGAAAGGGTGCTAATTTTAACTGATTACGTTCCCAAAAAGTCATTTATTTTTTATAATTTTTTTTTTATTAAAAACAAGAGGCGTTATTAACGCCTCTTGATAAAATTTTTTTAAAGAGGTCCGTGTATACGTTCTCTCTCTTTTTCTACACGAGCTCTGATCTTCGCTTCTCTGTCAGGTTTAACCATAAATTCTTGGAAACCTTCCATAGCAGTTTTTGCCATATCAGGATTAGCATCCCTATCAAAGAATTGTGCAATTCCATAAGCGTTATTTAATACATCAACACCTTTTAGCTGGAATCTATCACTTGGAGGCTCAGCATTAGAATTTGGACTTAAAAAGCTTCTTGCATTAGCCCATTTAGTTGCTGCTTTAGGATTAGATAAAAATCCTAAAAACTTTTTTGCATCCTCAACATTTTTAGCGCCAGCAGGAATATGAATTGTATCCGTTGGCGCATCTTCTGACATTGGGACTCCATCAACTATTTTTGGAAATTGAAAGTAATCAATATGATCTAAAACTCCAGCTGTATTTAAGTTACCAGTTATAAAATTACCAAGTAAATACATTGCAGCTTCGCCATTAATCATTGGTGTTAATCCATCTTCCCATCCAAATGAAGCATGATCTTCTAGATAACAATCTGCATTAATAAGCTCTGCCCATTTATCAAAAACCATATCTAGTCTTGAATCCTCATAACTTACTTTACCAGCAGTTAGATCCATATGAAATTCATAGCCATTAATTCTCATATTTAAATAATCAAACCAACCGGCAGCAGTCCATAAGAATCTTGTACCAATTGCAACAGGTGTAATGTTATTTTCTCTTAGCGTTGAACAAGCAGCTACCAATTCTTCAAAATTAGTTGGAACACTTAATCCAACTTTTTCAAAAATATCTGTACGATAGTACATACCCCATTGGTAATATCCCCAAGGAACACCATACTGTTTATCATCAACTGTAACTGAAAGTCTTGAGGAAGCCATTGAGTCATAAAGACCATACTCTTCCCAAACATCACTTACATCTCTGAACAAATCTTGATCAACAAAGAATTTCATCCTGTTACCTGCAAACCAAAGTGCAACATCAGGTGTTTCAGATGCTAGAAAGTTTCTAAGCGCAACCTTATACGCTTCACTTTCAAATTCATTTAAAACAACTGTAACATCAGGGTGTGCAGCTTCAAAATCAGCAATATATTCTTTAAATGCTGCTGAAGACTCCGCACCTGACTGGTTACTATTAACAATTAGAGTACCAGCTGAGGCGATAGATGAGATAAATAAAGTTAAAATCACTAAAAAATTTTTCATTTTTCCTCCCATAAAAATTATGATTTTTTTAACATATAGATATGTAAATAAAATAGTTAATTTTAGAAATTACTATATAATTGGTGGGCTCTCAGGGACTTGAACCCCGGACCACCCCGTTATGAGCGGGGCGCTCTAACCAACTGAGCTAAGAGCCCTTTAAAAAAACCTTATTACACTGAGTATATTAATTGACAATATTTTATTTTTATAGATCATAAAAATAAATAATAATAGAGACAGGTCTTTAGTTTTAAGACCTAATTCTTATTAGGAGAATAAAATTGATTAAACTTACAATTATTGGAGCTGGCAGTGCTGTATTTACAAAGAATATTTTCACTGATTTGATGTTTATCAATGAATTCAAAAAAATGGATATCGCACTTGTAGATATTGATGAAAAAAGATTGAAAGTTTCTCATGAATTATTGGATGTAATTGCAAAAAAATTAGATGCTGCTCCTAATATAAAATCATATACAGATAGAAAAGAAGCACTGGTTGGTTCTGATTTTATACAATCAACAATCCAAGTAGGTGGATATAAACCATCTACTGTTATAGACTTTAATATTCCTAAACAATTTGGATTAAAACAAACGATTGCTGACACTCTTGGTATTGGTGGAATAATGAGAGGCCTAAGAACAATTCCTGTTTTGGTTGATATTGGGAGAGATATAATGGATTTATGCCCTAATTCTTTTTGGTTGCAATATGTAAATCCAATGTGCTCAAATATGATAGCAATAAATAGTGCCTGCAAAGGAATTAAATCTGTTGGATTGTGTCATTCAGTTCAAGGAACAGCAGAAATGCTAGCAAAAGATTTGAATGAAAAAATTGAAGATATTGATTATTTATGTGCTGGAATTAATCACATGGCTTTCTATAAAAAGTTTACAAAAAAGAATGGCAATGGTGGAGAAGATCTTTATCCAAAATTAAAAAAATTAGCTGATGATATAGTCAGTGATAAAATAACATCAACTAGAAGTATAAGCAAAGATAGTGAATCAGATAAAGTCCTACATGAAAAAGTAAGATACGAAATTTTAAGACGATTTGGTTATTTTGTTACAGAGTCTAGTGAACATTTTGCTGAATACGTTCCATGGTTTATCAAGCAGAACAGACAAGATTTAATTGATCAATATAAAATTCCCATAGAAGAATACATTGATAGATGTAAAAATAATATCAAGCTTTGGGATGACTTGGAAAAAGATATGACGCCCATACATAATCAACCTCTAAAAAGAGGAAAAGAATATGCATCATACATAATGGACGCCGTAACAAATAACAATGAAGTAACAATTAATGGTAATGTGATGAATGATGGATATATTGATAATTTACCATCAAATTGTTGCGTCGAAGTTCCTTGTTTAATTAATTCAAAAGGTAATCAACCGCAAAAAACTGGTCGCTTACCAGAGCATTTAGCAGCTTTAATGAGAACTAATATAAATGTTCAAATATTGACTGCTGAAGCAGCATTAACAAATAAAAAAGAGCACATCTATCATGCTGCAATGCTTGATCCACTTACAGGTGCAAATTTATCTATTGATGAAATATATGAAATGGTTGATAAGTTAATTGAAGCACACGGGAATTACTTACCCAAATATAATTAATGTCAAAACTTACAGTTAAAGATTTATTTGATAAAAAAGGAAAAGTTAAATTAACAGAACTATATGTAACAAATGCTTTAGAAGCGTATGCAGCTGAACAAGCTGGGATAGATATTCAAATTGTTTCATTTAAAAAAGACACATTAAGAACAGGTGTATCTACTAATAGATGGTTTAGAGATGCTCATATCAAAGATATTCGAGAAGCAGCTTCAAACACTTTTATGATTTATGGTCTTGGTCAACTATCTTCTCCAGAAAAAGCTATTGATGCCGCCCTTATTGCAAGAGAAAATGGCGCAGATGCTGTTTATTGCGGTAATAGTCCAAAATATATAGAAGCTCTTCGAAATGAAGGATTGCCGGCTGTAAGTCATATAGGATTAATACCTTATAAAAGTACGTGGACCGGTGGTTTCAAAGCAGTTGGAAAAGATGCTAAATCTGCCTATAAAGTTTATCAAGATGCATTAGCATATGATAAAGTAGGAGCAATTGGTCTTGAGGTAGAATGCGTACCTGACAGAGTTGCAGAGATTATTACAAAAAAAGTTAATTTGTTAACATTATCTATGGGAAGCGGTCCTAAATGTGATGTAGAATTTTTATTTATTCAAGATGTTATAGGAACAAATACAGATAGAGTACCTCGTCATGCTAAAGTTTTTAAGGATACAAATAAATCTTACGAAAAGCTTATTGATGATACCATAGAAGGACTTAAAAATTTTATTAAAGATGTAAATACTAAAAAATTTCCAACTCCTTCTAATGTCGTCGAAATAAAAGATGAAGAGTTCGAAAAATTTTTGAATAAAGTTGGCTAGATATTTATAGTTAATAAATCTTCTCCAATTATAGGATCTTTACCAAAATCTTTTTTTACAATTTTCTTTAATCTTGAAACATTAAATCTTGTTGGAACAAAATGTGTTAATACAAGTTCTTTACAATTTGATAATTTAGCAATTTTGCCCACAAGATTACTTGGAGTGTGATACTCTTTGACATGATGTAATGTTTTTTTAGTTCTAAGTTTAGACGTTTTATTCATTTCATATTCTATGAATACCTCATGAAGTAAAACATCAGAATTCTGCGCATTTTGCATTAAACTCTCACACGGTCTTGTATCTCCACTAATTGTTAATTTCTTATTATTATTATAAAATGAAAAACCATATGCATATGGCACCGGTTTGTGATCGACTTCAAAATATTTAATTTTTATATCATTTATTTTAATTGAGCCATTTTTTTTTAATTCATAAACTTTATACTTAAGAGCATTTATTGATTTTCTTTTTTCATAAGAAATTCTTAATTCACGTTCAATTTTCCAGGCTGAAAATATTTTATCAACAAATTTCTTTGTTCCTTTTGGTCCGTATATCTTCCATACTGAATCTCTATCAGAGTGCCAAGAAGAAATAATGAGTTGATACAAATCTATAACATGATCGGAATGTAAATGGGTAAGTAGCAAAGCGTCAATATCAGCTGAAGAGTTTTTACTTTGATTTAATCTTTGCGTTACTCCAGAACCACAATCGATTAAAATTTTAGTTTTTTTTGTTAATACAAGGTTTGATGCACCACACCTTTTGTAATCAACTGAGGGGCATCCAGTTCCAAGAAGCGTTAGCTTCATTATTCATCGAGAAATGTTTTTAACTTCCTAGCTCTAGTCGGATGTTTTAATTTTCTTAATGCTTTAGCTTCAATTTGTCTTATTCTCTCTCTTGTAACACTAAATTGTTGACCAACTTCTTCCAAGGTATGATCACTGTTCATTCCAATACCAAATCTCATTCTTAAAACTCTTTCTTCTCTTGGTGTTAGAGAAGACAGTATTCTTGTAGTAGTATCACGTAGGGAACTTTTTACAGCTGCATCTATCGGGATAAGAGCATTTTTATCTTCTATAAAATCGCCTAGAGAACTATCCTCTTCGTCACCTACTGGAGTTTCTAAACTTATAGGTTCTTTAGCAATTTTTAGAACTTTTTTAACCTTATCTAATGGCATATGAAGTCTATCTGCTAACTCATTAGGGGTAGGCTCTCTGCCAATCTCAGACATTATTTGTCTTGTAGTTCTAACAATTTTATTAATTGTTTCTATCATGTGCACTGGTATTCTTATTGTTCTAGCTTGATCTGCAATAGATCTTGTAATTGCTTGTCTAATCCACCAAGTTGCATAAGTTGAAAATTTATAACCTCTTCGATATTCAAATTTATCAACTGCTTTCATAAGACCGATATTGCCTTCTTGAATCAAATCTAAAAACTGAAGACCTCTATTTGTATATTTTTTTGCAATCGAAATAACCAATCTTAAATTAGATTCTATCATCTCTTTTTTAGCTCTGTTTGCGGATCTTTCCCCTTGTTGTACAGTACCAACTATTCTTCTAAATTCGGACAAAGGTAATTCAGAAGCAGATTGTATTTCTCGAATTTCTTCAATATTTTTATTAATTTCAATATGATTTCTATTAATAAACTTCTCCCAGTTTTTATCCTTAGTAGCTAAAAGACTTTGAATCCAATTTTTTTCAAAGTTGAAATTTAAATATTGAGAAACAAAATCTTCTCTTTTCACTCCAGCACCCGTTGCCATACGAAGCATTTTACCTTCACGTAAAAGGAGCTTTTTATTTAACTCATATAGTGCTTCCATAAGTGCTTCAATTGTTGTAGAGTTGAAATGAACAGCTTTCATAGCAGCAACCATTTCTTTTTGAATTTTTAGATACTTTTTTTCTAAGATATTGTAGTTTTTCTCATTTTTTTTATCTGCATTTATTAACTCTTGACTATGTTTTTGAAGTTTTTTGAATAGTTTAGTTATATCATTAAAGTCGTTTAAGACTTTCGGTTTAAGTTTCTCTTCCATTGCTGCTAAAGAAACGTTTAAACTATCATCATCATCATCTTGTTGCTGATCACCGTCGCTATTTTCCTCGTTATTATCTTCAGTTTGATTTTTTTTCTTATCATCTTTTTTTTCATCTGCCCCACTTTCAATTAATTTAAATGTATCATCAAGTTTTGAGTCAGAAATATCAGACATGTCATAAGTGGCTTCTAAATCAACTATATCTCTTAATAACATTGTCCCATCTTTTATTGCATCTTTCCAATTTATTATTGATCTAATTGTCATTGGACTTTCACAAATTGCTCCAATCATCTTTTCTCTTCCAGCTTCTATTCTTTTGGCAATTGCAATCTCCCCCTCACGACTAAGAAGCTCTACTGCACCCATATCTCTCAGATATAATCTTACAGGGTCATCAGTTTTTCCTGTTTGTTTTTTTTCTTGATCTTCAGAACCTTCTTCAGATTTATTTGCTTGACCTTTAGCTAATGAAATTAATTCTTGAGCTTCTTCATCAGAATAGATTTTGATATCATTGGATTTAACAAAATTTTCAAATTTTACTATATTTTCTTCAAGTCTAAGTTTTTTTGGAATCGCTTTCTCAATTATTTTTTTTGTGTAAATTCCATCAACTTTATGTTTATTGATTAATTTTGTAAAGATTTCTTTTATCTTATCTTCAAAACCTGAAATTGCTTTAGGTATTTTTTTAAATTTTTCATCTTTTAAAGTTTTAAAATCAGATTTTTTACTGACTTTTTTTGCAACTGATTTTTTTGCCTTCTTAAGAATTTTAGGTTTAGAATTTTTGTTAGATTTTACTTTGGTGTTTTTCTTTTTTAAATTCTTCTTAGCTGTTACTTTATTTTTAGATACTTTAGTTTTTTTCTTAACTACTTTTTTTTTCTTTTTTGCCATAATTTTATTTTAACACCTCTTCATTATCATGAAGATTAAAACTGATATTTTTTAATTCATCCCAAGTCATTGATGATAGATTATTATCTATATCATCTAGGCTTTTATTTATTTTTTTCAAATTTGAAAGTCTTGTATTTAAATTATTTATAGATTCATCAATTTCTCTTAAGGCATCTTCTTTATCATAATCCTTGTTAGTATAAGGAAATAGTTGGAAAATACTGCTATCCCTTGATTTTTGATAAATTTCAGAGAATGTTATAGAAAAATTATTTGTATTAATATCATCTATATTAACCTCAACAAGATCTGATTTGTGAATAAAATTTAAAAATTCAGTCTGATATTTATTCAGTAAGTCTGATTTTGATAGAAGTAAATATATTTGATTTCTTAATTTTATGTGATTTAAGTAAGCAGTTATAAAAGAAAATATTTGTTTATCTTTCAAAGAGTTTTTTTGAGGAATGATATTGATTGTATTTATTTTATTAGAAAATGATTTTAATTTTTTAAAAAATAAAGACTTAAATTCATTTTTATAAAAATATCTTATTTTGGAATCTTTTATATTGCTCACTAATTCATCAATATAATTATCAAAAATAACCTTATTATCCGATTTTTGAAGATTAATTGATTTTGAAGATTCCTGAAAGATAAAATCTACAATTGAAAGTGGATTTTTTAAATATGTTGCAAATTTCTTTAAAGAAAATTCGTTGATATAAGTATCTGGATCATATTCATTTGGAAGGATAACAAATTGTAATAATTTTGAAGGAGTTAAGTGAGGTAAAGACATTATGGCACTTTTAAAAGAAGCTTTTAAACCTGAGGCGTCTCCATCGAACATCAATGTTGGTTTATTTACATATTTCCATGATAGTTGAAGATGGCTATCAGTTAAAGAGGTTCCAAGTGGTGCAACAGCTGTTTTAATATTTTTATCATACAAACTTATTACGTCCATGTACCCTTCACAAATTAACATATTTTTTTTTGATCTTATGTTTTGTTTAACGTTATAAAGATTATATAAAATATTTCTTTTTTTAAAAAAATCACTCTCGGGTGAATTAATGTATTTCGGGTTTGAATTATCTAAAACCCTTCCTCCAAATCCAACAATTTTTCCAAATTCATTTGAAATTGGAAACATCAACCTGTTGTAAAAAAAATCACGAATCTTATTATTTTTATCTAATTTTACAACATTACTTTCTAGTATTTCTTTATCTTTAAAATTTTGTTCTTTTAGAAAATCGTAAAGAGTTATTTTTGGATTAGAAGAAAATCCTAACTTAAAATATTTTATTGTTTCATCTGTTAAATTTCTTTTACTTAAATATTCTTTACAAAGATTACTTTTAAAAAGATTATCTTGAAACCATTTTGCTGAAATTTCTAAAATCTTATAAATCTTATCATTTTTTTTATTTATATTTGAATCAAAATTGTCTACAATCCTAATGCCAGTTCTTTGAGCTAATTCTTTTACAGCCTCTGGGAATGGAAAATTATATAGTTCAGTATATATAGTAAATATATCACCTTTAGCTCCACAGCCAAAACAATAATAAGAACCTAAATCATCATTTATTTTGCAAGATGGAGTTTTTTCATCATGGAAAAGACAACAACACCAACTATCTTTTCCTTTTTTTATAACTTTTGTTTTTTTTTCGATTTCTTGTGAAAGAATAATTTTTGATTTTATTAATTCAAGATCATTTTTTGAAAATGACATTAGTTCCCTAGTGATAATTTAGAAATTTTTCCAACTAAACCCATATCTATTTTTCCAGTATATTTTTCCTTAACTATTTTCATAAGTGCACCCATATCTTTTAGAGACGTAAAATTATTCTCTTGAATTATATCCTTTATGATCAATGTTGTTTCATCTTCATTCAATTGCTTGGGTAAAAACGCTTCTATTACTTTAATTTCATTTAGTTCATTTTCAATAAGATCATTCCGATTCGCTTTTTCAAAAGCCTCTATTGAGTCTTTTCTTTGTTTTACTAAACTTTGAAGTAAACCTAAAATATCAGAATCGGTCAAAGCCTCTTGCTTACCTCTTAAAGAAATTTCCTTATCTTTAATTGCACTCTTTATTAATCGCAGAGTATTTATGGAATTTGTATCTTTTTCTTTGATAGAATTGTTGTAATGACTTTCAACTTTATCCTTTAAGCTCATATTTTTTCACTTTCTAATATATTTAATGTAATAATATAATTCTTCTTTTTTATTTCAACTAATCCTTGACTACATTGTTATAAATGCCTACTAACTATCATTTTGCTTCATCAAAATATAATGGAAGTTTTAAAAAAAATACCACATATACACAATAAAACTGCAGCTCTTGTATTAGAAAATGGTGAGATCTTATGGGGTTATGGACTGGGAGAGAAAAAGGCTGCCGTAGGTGAGCTTTGTTTTAATACTTCTCAAACAGGCTATCAAGAAGCATTATCTGATCCCTCATATACAAAACAAATAATTACATTTACTTTTCCACATGTTGGAATTGTAGGTACAAATCAAGAAGATCAAGAGTCAAAAAAAGTCTACGCTGATGGTTGTGTAATAAACCAGCCTTTATCAGAGTATTCAAATTGGAGAGCTGAAAATGACTTAAATTCATATTTTTTAAAAAACAATATTCCATGCATTTTTGGAATTGACACTAGATACTTAACTAAGAAATTATCTGTTGAGGGAGCTAGGAAGGCAGCAATTATTCACTTTGGAGAAGGTGAAAATAAAATTGAAAAACTTAAAACTCAAATTAATGAGTGGAAAGGTCTTCAAAATTTAGATTTGGCTGGAATAGTATCGACAGATCAAAACTATAATTGGAAAAAAGGAATATGGAAAAGTGATAAATCAATTAAAAGTAAATTTAAATATAATGTCACTTGTTTAGACTTTGGAATCAAAAATAATATTTTAAGAAACCTAAATGAATTTAATCTTAAGCCAACTGTATTAAACTTGTTTTCAAGCTACGAAGAAATAATAAAAACTAATCCCTCAGGAATTTTTTTATCAAACGGTCCTGGTGATCCTTTCGCTACAGGTAGTAAAATAGTTGATGTGATTAAGAAATTAATTGACGATAATATTCCAATATTTGGAATATGTTTAGGACATCAAATTTTGGGATTGGCATTAAATGCAAAGACTAAAAAAATGTTTCAGGGTCACAGAGGTTCAAACCATCCAGTCAAAAATCTTACAACTGGCATTGTTGAAATTACTTCACAAAATCATGGTTTTGAGGTTGATAGAGATAGTTTTAGCAAAGATATAATTGAAACTCATGTTTCATTATTTGACGGAACTAATGAAGGTTTAAGACATAAGCATTTGCCAGTATTTAGTGTTCAATATCATCCAGAGGCATCACCTGGTCCACACGATAGTCATTATTTGTTTGAAGAATTTTATAAAGTTATTGAGAAAAATGCCAAAAAGGACTGATATAAATAAAATATTAATTGTAGGTGCAGGTCCTATAGTAATTGGTCAAGCTTGTGAATTTGATTATTCGGGTGCTCAGGCATGTAAGTCTCTCAAAGATGAAGGTTATAAAATTGTATTAATTAATTCAAATCCAGCAACAATAATGACTGATCCAGAATTAGCTGATCAAACTTATATTGAGCCTATAACTAAAGAATTTGTAGAAAAAATAATCGAAATCGAAAAACCAGATGCTCTTCTCCCAACTATGGGAGGGCAAACTTCTTTAAATGTTTCAATGGAACTTTATAATAATCGTATACTTGAAAAACACGGAGTGAAAATGATTGGAGCAAATCCAACAGCAATAGAATTAGCTGAGGATAGGCAAAAATTTAAAGATGCTATGAAAGAAATTGGTCTAAGCTGTCCTAAAAGTTACGTAGTTAATACTATTGAAGAGTCAAAAAGGGTAAAAAATGAATTAAATTTACCTCTTGTTATAAGACCAAGTTTTACACTTGGAGGCACCGGAGGTGGCGTTGCCTATGATGATGAGGGTTTTATTGATTTATGTAATAGGGGTTTAAATGCTAGCCCAACAAATCAGATACTTATTGAAAAATCTGTTTCAGGTTGGAAAGAATTTGAGATGGAAGTTGTTAGAGACAATAAAGATAATTGTATTATTGTTTGCTCAATTGAAAATGTTGATCCAATGGGTGTTCATACTGGAGATAGCATTACAGTAGCTCCATCTTTAACATTAACTGATAAAGAATATCAAATTTTAAGGAATGCTAGCATTAAGGTTCTCAGAAAAATAGGTGTAGATACTGGCGGCTCAAATGTTCAATTTGCAATAAATCCTGAAGATGGAGAAATTAATGTAATTGAAATGAATCCAAGAGTTAGTAGATCTTCTGCATTAGCATCAAAAGCTACAGGTTTTCCAATAGCAAAAATTGCTGCGAAATTAGCTGTAGGCTATACTTTGGATGAACTTGAAAATGATATTACTACGACAACACCAGCAAGTTTTGAACCAACAATTGATTATGTTGTAACTAAAATTCCAAGATTTACTTTTGAAAAATTTGCTGGTGCTAATTCTGACTTAACAACATCCATGAAATCAGTTGGTGAGGCAATGAGTATAGGTAGATCATTTAATGAATCAATTCAAAAGGGGTTTAATTCTCTTGAGTACGGTCTGACTGGTTTTGATAAACCAAAACTTAGCTCAAATGATAAAAATACAATTTTGAATGAACTTAAAATACAATCTTCTCAACGCTTGTTAGTTGTAGGAGAAGCCCTAAGGATTGGATTAACAGTTAATCAAATAAATCAAACTACAAAATATGATAAATGGTTTTTATATCAAATTAAAACTATAATTGATTTTGAAAAAATATTAGAAGAAAAAGGCCTCAACAAAGATATAATATTATATGCTAAGAAAATAGGCTTCTCAGATAGTAAAATCTCATCAATATTAGTTATTGAAGAAAAAGAATTAAGAAAATTTAGAAATAATAACGATATTAATCCTGTCTTCAGACTTGTAGATACTTGTGCAGGTGAATTTAGTTCTAAAACTCCATATCTTTATTCTACTTACGATTGGGATTTTGAAAATATTAAATTCTGTGAAGCAAATCCTACATCAAAAGACAAAGTAATAATTCTTGGAGGTGGTCCTAATAGAATAGGTCAAGGCATTGAATTTGATTATTGCTGTGTACATGCTGTTTACGCATTGAAAGAAAAGGGCATTGAAACAATAATGATAAATTGTAACCCAGAAACAGTTTCAACTGACTACGATACTGCTGATAGACTTTATTTTGAACCACTTTCAGCTGAAAGTGTTATTGAAATTTACAATAAAGAAAAAAGTAATGGAAATGTTCTTGGTGTGTTAGTTCAATTTGGAGGCCAGACTCCTTTAAAAATTGCAAAAGAAATAGAAGAGGCTGGAATTAAAGTTATAGGAACTTCAACTGAAGCAATAGATTTAGCTGAAGATAGAGATAGATTTAGTGAAATATTATTGAAGCTAAAAATTACTCAACCAAAAAATGCTTTTGCAAATACGGTAGCTCAAACTTTAGAAAAAGCAGAAGAAATTGGATATCCTGTTTTAGTTAGACCTTCATATGTACTTGGGGGAAGAGCCATGCAAATTGCATATGATAAAGATAATTTAGAATCATTTTCTAATGAAGCTCTTGAAGTTTCTTCAAATAATGTAATTTTAATTGATGAATATCTTGAGAATGCCAAAGAAATAGATGTAGATATAATTAGAGATAAAAATGGAGAAATATATGTAGCTGGAATTATGGAACACATCGAAGAAGCTGGAATTCACTCTGGAGATAGTGCTTGTTCCTTACCTCCATTCTCAGTTAGTAAAGAAACCCAGAATAAAATAATTGAATGGGTATCAAAAATTGCCAATGAAATTAATGTTGTTGGATTAATGAATACTCAATTAGCAATTAAAGATAAAAAAATATATGTTTTAGAAGTAAACCCAAGAGCCAGCAGAACTGTACCATTTGTGGCCAAATCAAAAGGTATTCCAGTTGCAAAAATTGCAGCAAAAGTAATGGTTGGGGAAAATCTTAATTCAATTTTGAATGATTATAAAATTAATGAATTAAAAAACTTTAATGTGAAAGAATCTGTTTTTCCTTTCAATAAATTTGATGGAGTTGATCTAATATTAGGTCCTGAAATGAAATCTACAGGAGAAGTTATGGGAATAGATGAAACCTTTTTATCTTCCTATATAAAAAGCCAAATAGCCTGTGGTAATATTCTTCCATCTAAAGGTACGGTATTTATCTCAATAGATAATGATAATAAAAAGTTCATTATTGAGATAGCACAAAAGTTAAAAGAATTAGATTTTAATCTACTTGCAACTAAAGGGACTGCTGAATACTTAAATTCTAATAACATCAAGACAAAAATAGTAAATAAAGTAAAAGAAGGTAATCCTAATGTAGTTGACTCATTAATTAATAATGAAATTCAGCTAGTAATTAATACAACAAAAACTCAATCATCTATTAGAGATAGCTATAGTATTAGAAGGACATCATTAATGTATAATATTCCATATTATACGACAATAGCTGGAGCAAAAGTTGCTGTAGATGCTATTGAACATATGAAAACTCAGGAATTCACAATAAAAAGTCTTCAAACTATAAATTAATTTTATTGACTATAAAAAATAAATAAATCATCATGAGTTTATGAATAAAATTCCTATGACTGCAGAGGGTTATAAAAAATTACAAAATGAATTAAAAAAATTAACCTCTGAGGATAGACCAAATATTATTGAAGCAATTGCCGAAGCTAGAAGCCACGGTGATTTATCTGAAAATGCAGAATATCAATATGCTAAAGAACAACAAAGTTTAATTGAAGGAAGAATTATAGATTTAGAGAGTGCTATTAGTAAAGCAGAGGTAATAGATGTTGAAACTGTTCAAGGTGATGATATAAAATTTGGTGCAACAGTTGAAATAGAAGATGATGAAAGTGGAGAAAAACAACAATATCAAATTGTTGGGGAATATGAATCAGATATTGAAAATAAAAAACTTTCAATTACTAGTCCTTTAGCGAGAGGCTTGATTGGTAAAACATTAGAAGACAATGTTGAAATTAATAGTCCAAAAGGTTTAAAAAGTTATACAATATTATCAATAAAATACATTTGAATATAGACAATCCTAAAATTTGGTCATTAACTGATGGTTCACAAGGAATGATAAGTCAGACTAAAGGCCTGGCAAATGAATTGAGTGTAAATATAAAGGAAATTAAAACTGAAATAATTTTTCCTTGGAATAAATTACAGCCAGGGATACTTCCTATTTTTAATTGGATATTTAAAAATAAGTTACCGATAGATGAAATACCTGATTTAGTTATCAGTTGTGGAAGAAAAAGTGTTTACCTATCAATCTATCTTAAAAAAAAATATCCAAAAATTATTAATATTCATATTCAAAACCCAAAAATTTCTTCAAAAAACTTTTCTTATGTTATAGCTCCAAATCATGATGGTTTATATGGAGACAATATAATTAATTCTTTGGGTGCAATACATCATTTTAAACAATTTAATAATTTGAAAAATCATTATGAAATTAATACAAAAAATTTGGTTACATTTATTATAGGGGGTGAAAATAATCACTATAATTTTTCAAAAGAAAATACTTTAGATCTTTGTAAAAGAATAAAAAAATTAAAGTCTCATAATAATGAAATTTTAGTTCTTACCTCGAGAAGAACTAATAGAGAAATTAAACATATTTTGAAAAAAGAATTGAGCACTATATCAACACTATGGCTTGGAGAAGGAAAGAATCCATACGAATTTGCTATTTATAATTCCAGTTATTTTATTGTTACTTCTGACTCAACATCTATGATTTCTGAAGCAAGTATATCTGGTAAGCCAATTTATGTTTATCAATTACCAATGAAGAGAAAAAGTAAAAGATTTCTAAGATTCCATGAAGAATTTAAAAAAATGAATATAACAAGAGATTTTAATACTTTAGATAAATTAGAAAATTGGACATATACGAAACTAGAGGAAAGCAAAAGAATTGCTGGAATTATAAAAAAAAGAATTATAGAAAGGAAAAATGAATCTTGAGAATTTAACTCATGCAGATTTTCCCTTTAATCACTGGGTATTTAGTAATTGTTTAGAAGTAGGCGCATTAGATGAAATTTCCTATAGTAATATTCCGTCAGGAGACAGAATGTACGATGGAACAAGAGCTGCCGATCATACAGGACAGGGAGTTGATGGTAAATTAAGACTTTTTATAACAAAAAATAATTGTCAAAATTTTCCATATCTAACACAATTAATTCAGTCTTTACAAAGCAAAGAAATGGTAAATAAAATATCAAAAATAATTGATAAAGATTTATCAAATTCATACGTCAGATTAGAAGTAATTGGAGATAAAAAAGGATTTTGGTTAAAACCACACAAAGATATTTCAGAAAAATTAATGACTATGATGGTTTGGGCGAACCCATATAATGAAGAGTCAAATTTAGGTACCGACCTATATGATAAAAATTTTAAATTAGTTAAAACAATTAAATATGTTCATAATAGTGGTTATTTTTTTTCTTCAGGGGATGATACTTGGCATGGACTTGAATTAAAAGAAATCAAAAAAGAAAGAAGATGTATTCAAATAAATTATGTTACTTTTAATACAGATTGGCCAGTTGAAAAAAGTGCTTAAATTATTAATTTAATTATATGACTGAAAAAATAGAAAATGATGTCTTAATTATTGGCTCTGGACCAGCAGGTTATACTGCTGCAATCTACGCAGCAAGAGCAAATTTAAAACCGCATTTAGTTTCAGGTTTAGAACCAGGAGGTCAGCTAACCATCACTACGGATGTAGAAAACTATCCAGGATTTGAAAATGTAATTCAGGGTCCTTGGCTTATGGAACAAATGAAAGAACAAGCAGTAAAAGTAGGAACTATCTTTCATAATGATATTATAACTTCAGTTGATTTCGAAAAGAATCCATTTACTTCCAAAACTGAGTCAGGCAAAGAGTTTGTTTCCAAATCGATAATTATTGCAACAGGCGCTCAGGCTAGATGGCTGAATTTGGAAAGTGAAAAAAAATTTAAAGGATTTGGTATATCAGCTTGTGCAACTTGCGATGGATTTTTCTTCAAAGATCAGCAAGTAGCAGTGATTGGTGGAGGTAATAGTGCAGTAGAGGAAGCAATGTTTTTGACTAAATTTGCTTCAAAGGTTTTGTTAATTCATAGAAGAGATAGTTTACGAGCTGAAAAAATTTTACAAGAAAGATTATTTAACAATAAAAAAATTGAAGTAATTTGGAATAGTAAGGTTTCTGAGTTCGTTGGAGAAGAAAATCCAAATACATTGAAAAAAATTATTTTAGAGAACACATTAGACGGCATCAAAACAACTATAGATGTAAATGGTGCTTTTATAGCTATAGGACATGATCCCGCTACTTCACTTTTTATAGATAAGTTAAAAATGGACGAGGAAAATTATATAATTACTAAACCTGATAGTACTGAAACAAGTATTAAGGGAGTCTTTGCAGCAGGTGATGTAAAAGATAAAATTTATAGGCAGGCTGTAACTGCTGCTGGTATGGGCTGTATGGCTGCTTTAGAGGCTGAAAAATATATAGCAGAAAATTAATTATCCCTGTCTTGCTTTCATTCTGGGATTTTTCTTATTAATTACATAAATCCTACCTTTTCTACGAACTATTTTACAATCCTTATCTCTGGTTTTGGCAGTTTTTAATGAACATTTAACTTTCATAAAAGGCGCTTTAAATTCTGTGATTTGTTTTGTCAAACATATATTGTCTGAATTAATATGAGAAAGTTATCTTACCCAGGAAGATCTAATGTTTTAGCTCAAAATGGTATGGTGGCAACATCAAATCCATTAAGTTCCATAGAGGCTATTAATGTACTTCAAAAAGGTGGAAATGCTGTTGATGCTGCTATCGCAGCTTCAGCTGTTCAAGCTGTAGTATGTCCAAGCGCAACTGGAATTGGTGGGGATTGTTTTGCAATTATTTCGATGAATGGGAAGAAACCAATTGCTGTAAACGGGTCTGGAATTGCTCCTAAAAGAGCAAATTTACAGTTTTATAAAGATAATAAAATAAAAAATATTGGTTTAACAAGTCCACATTCAGTTACTATTCCTGGAGCAGTTCATGCATGGTGTTCTATGCATGAAAAATTTGGAAGAATTGATTTTAATGAAGTTTTAAATGGTGCAGAAAATTTTGCTAGAAAAGGATTTCCTGTTCATGAAGTTGAAGCTATTGCATGGAAAGAAAATGAAAAAAAACTTAAAAAAAATTCTAATTCTAAAAGATTATTTTTAAATAAAAATCTAAGTTATAGTTATGGTGAGGTTTTTAAGAATATTCCTTTAGCAAATACTTTAAGAATCATCTCAAAAAATAAAATTAAAGGATTTTATCAAAGTGAAATAACTAAGGACATGGTTAAGACACTAAATAAACTTGGAGGACTGCATACAGAAGAAGATTTCTATAATCAAAAAACGTTATTTTCAAAAACAATAACAAATTCATATAGAAATTTAAAAATACATCAATGCCCTCTGAATAGTCCTGGATTAATTGTCTTGATGATGATGGCAATGACTGAGAAATTAAATATCAAAAAATATCATCCTTCAAGTTTTGAAAGATATCATCTTCAAGCTGAAATTTCAAAAATATGTTTTGAGGTTAAGGAAACAATATTTGGTGATCCTAATTTTAATAATATAAATATAAAAGATTATTTAAGTAATGAATATATAAGCTCTTTATGTTCTAGAATAAATAAAAATAAAATTTATTCTTCAAAAAAAGGTTATGTAACTTCTCACCCTGAAACAATATATTTAAGTGTTGTAGATAGAGATTTGAATTCAGTATCTTTTATTAATTCAATTTGTCATGGTTACGGAAGTGGAATTACAAGTAATAAAACAGGAATTCTTTTTCAAAATAGAGGTGTAAATTTCAGATTAGAGGATGGTCATCCCAACTCAATTAATAGTCATAAAAGACCGCTTCATACAATAATCCCTGGGCTAATAACTAATAAGAATGATGAGACACTGTATTCTTATGGAGTTATGGGAGGGCAATATCAACCAATTGGTCAGTCTCATTTGATTCAAAATATAATCGACTATAACATGACAGTACAAGAAGGCTTGGATTTACCTCGAGCATTTGCTCTTAATGGCATTTTAAATGTTGAAAATTCATTAGATAATAAAATTGTAAAAAAATTACGAAATATTGGTTATAAAATTAAAATAAATAAAAATGCTATTGGTGGTGGTCAATGTATAAAAATAGATAGAAAAAATGGAGTGCTTATTGGCGGGTCAGATCCACGAAAGGATGGTATGGCGATAGGTTACTAATTTACACTTTTCCAAAAGTGTCATTAAACTGATTATTTACTCTTACAAAAGTAGTACACTTACTAAGCTGCTTCAATGATGAAGCGCCAACGTATGTACAACTACTTCGTACACCTCCAAGAATATCTCTAATTGTACTATCTAGCGAATTCTTCATTTGTATTTTAACTTTTTTACCTTCAGATGATCTATAGTTTGCAAGACCACCATAATGTTTCTCATTTGCTTCTTCAGAACTTGATCCATAAAACTCGATAAACTTACTTCCATTTTCTTCAATTATATCACCACCACCTTCCTTATGACCTGCTAACATTCCGCCAAGCATGACAAAGTCTGCACCAGCTCCAAATCCTTTTGCAACATCACCAGGACAAGTACATCCTCCATCAGCGATAATATGCGCTCCTAATCCATGTGCTGCGTCAGCACATTCTATTACAGCACTGAGTTGTGGATACCCTACTCCTGTTTGTATTCTAGTGGTGCATACACTTCCAGGACCGATACCAACTTTAACAATATCCGCCCCACTTAATACTAATTCCTGAGTCATATCTGCAGTAACAACATTACCTGCAATAATAGTTTTTTTTGGATATTTTTTTCTTACTTCTGAGACAAAATTACTAAAATTTTCTGAATAACCATTTGCAACATCAATACAGATAAATTTAAATTTTGGATATTTTTTTAAAATTGAATTTAACCTATTGTAACTATCTTTACTTGTGCCGCAGCTAAGAGCAATTGAGTCAAAGAAAATATTTCTTTTATAAATAGTTCCTATTTGATTAATATCATGCTGTTTTGTTAAAGCAGTCATTAGTTTGTGAGAACTTAGTTTTTTTGCAACATCTATTTCACCAACGCCATCCATATTAGAGGCTATTATTGGTATTCCTTTCCATGATGACCTTGAGTGCTTAAAAGTATATTTTCTATTCAAATCAACATCTTTCCTACTTTTTAAAGTACTTCTCTTTGGTCTAAAAAGGACATCTGAGTAGTCAAGTTTAATTTCTTCTTCGATTCTCATAAATACATTCGCATATTTGTATTAAATAATTTAGAAATTAAAACAAATATAAATTGTTATCTATGAACTTAAATACGTTAATAAATGCAAATAAAAGAAAGTTTGATATTAAATTTAAAAAACTTTTAAAAAATAAGCTAGACAAATCAAACTTATCAAATGCAATCTTTTATGGCTCTATGAATGGAGGAAAAAGAATAAGGCCATTTTTAGTTATGGAGTCTGCAAAAATAGCAAAAATCTCATCAAATGATGCCTTTATTATAGCCTCTTGTATTGAATGTATACACTCTTACTCTTTAATTCATGATGATTTACCATCAATGGATGATGATGATTATAGAAGAGGTAAATTAAGTACTCATAAAAAATTTAATGAAGCTACTGCAATTTTAGCAGGAGATGCTTTACATGATTTGGCATTTGAATTGATCTCAGGAAATTTTAAAAATAAAAATGTTATTTCTAGATTAAATTTAATAAATTATCTTTCTTTGTGTATTGGGCATAAAGGATTAGCTCTTGGTCAAGCTTTAGATTTAGAATATGAAAATAAAAAGTTAACTAAAAATAAAATTTTAGATATGTATTCTAGAAAAACTGGTAAGTTATTTGAATTCTCTTTTTGTGCACCTTTTATATTAAAAAATAAAAGTAAAATAGATATTCAATTTGCCAAAGATTATGGAATGTTATTTGGTTTAATATTTCAAATTACAGATGACTTAATCGATGAAATTGGAACTTTTAAAAAAATTGGAAAAACACCAGGCAAAGATGTTGAGCAAGGCAAAAGCACCTTACTAAAATTAATTGGTGAAAAACAAGTTACTGATTTGTGTAATAATAAAGTTAATACTTTTATAAAAAAATATAAAGATAAAATAAGCCAAAACCCTATACTAATAAAAATGATAGAATTTGGAATGGATCGACTAAATTAAAAATGTACTATTTTTCTTGCTAAATATAATCCAGATGTAGCTGATACAGCCGTCAATGAACCACCCCAAAACATATCAACAAAAGTAACGGTTGGTGACCATCCTTTGAGTACTGCCATGTTTGTTAAGTTATATGTGCCATATGCAACCAAACCAAATATGAAGCCAGTGTACAATGTCTTCATTAAATCACCAGAGACAACACAAGGTTGAATTACAACGAGTGACATACCAAGGACATATAATATGTAAAAAAGAGCAGCTGCCCACATTACGGGCTTGTCAGCTAGCAAATTACCAATGAGAGGTCTATAAAAAGATTTTGTAGCAAAGCTTAACCAAATTACGTCTATTATTAAGAAAATCAGAGAAGCAATTAGAGTTGCAACAAGTAAACATTTAACCATATATTTTAGATATATCATATTATTAAATTTCAAGAATATTTATTTAAATTTATATGGTGGGTGTGACAGGGATTGAACCTGTGACCCCTGCCGTGTCGAGGCAGTGCTCTACCGCTGAGCTACACACCCAATAAGTTTTATTTTATAAAAATATAGTATTTGAAATATAATGACTTTTAAAAGTAAAGCAATAATTGAAAGATCGTATTAGATTTTTAAATTATACTTAATTTAACCTTTTTTAATCATTAATTAAGTAAATAAATTATAAACATATTGATCAATTTTTTATTAAATAATATTCAGAGTTTAGAATTATTCATACAATTGAATATTAATATTAGGAGATAAATGAGAGTAAAAAAAAACAATTTTACAGAAAATGAAATCTCTAAGGCTCTAAAAATTTATAATTATTTTATTGAAAATTCATTCTCTAATTTTGAAGAAAAAAAATTATCTAAATTAAAATTTAATTTATTATTAAAAAAAATTAAAAAAAATAAATTACCATTTATTTTAGCAATTGAAGAAAATGAAGTTATTGGATTAGCCTTTGTAAATAAATTTAGAGAAAAAAGTGGATATAGATTTTCATATGAACATTCAATCTATGTTGATCCAGATTTAATTAATAATGGTTATGGTAATAAAATACTTAAGGAACTTGTTAAAATATGTAATAAAGTTTCAAAGATCAAAAATTTGATAGCAGTGATTGGTGGAAAAAATAATTTTGCTTCTATAAAAATACATAAAAATAATGGATTTCAATATGTTGGAACTATAAAGAAAGCTGGTTTTAAAAAAAATAAGTGGGTTGATTCTATTTATATGCAAAAAAGGTTATGAAAAAAGTAAACACTAATAATTTTAAAAAAACACTTAGTAAGTTTTCAACAGGAATTACTGTTGTATGTGTTAAAAATAATAATTCAATTTATGGGAAAACTGTTAACTCATTTAACTCTTTATCACTTAACCCTCCTATGGTTTTGTTTTCTTTAGGTAATTACTCGTCCTCAATAAAGAAGTTTTCAAAAACTAAATTTTTATCAATAAATATTCTATCTAGTAAACAAAAAAAATTATCTGACAATTTTGCTTTAACTGAGCCTAATTTAGAAGATATAAAATTTATTAAAGGGAAAAATAAAACAGTAATTATACCAAATTGTATAGCAAATCTTGAGTGTGAGCTAATGGAAAAAATCAAAAGAGGTGATCACATAATATTTGTATGCAAGATATTAGAACTACAATCTAACGATAAATTGAAACCACTTGTATATTTTAATTCAAAATATTTTTAAGTGTTTAGAATTTTAAGATATCTAATTTTAATTTCTTTAATACCGTCAGGATATTATCTGTTTATTTCTGAATATTTTAACTTATCAGAGAAAAAATTTTTAGAGAGAGAGGTTTTAAAAAATGAAATAGTAGAGGATAAAAAAGAAATTATTCAAGAAAAAAAAGAAGAAGAAGTAGCAATACCTAATATAAAAAAAAGTATTGATAAAGTGCAATATGTTGAGAAAAAAATTAAAATTTTACAAGGTGATACTTTTGTTTCTATTTTAGAAAGCTTAAACTTTGAACAAGAAAATATTTACGAAATTATAAGTGAGATAGAAAACTTTTTTGATTTAAAGAAAATCAAAACTGGAGAAATTATAAGTGTATTTGAAAATAGTTTTGGAGAAATAAAAAAAATTGAATTTTTTAAGAACAGTGAGACAATTATCTCAGTTAATTTAGATAAAGAAATAAATTTAAATATAAGAGAATTAAGTAAGGATTCATACATTGAATCAAAAGAATATACAATTACAGAAGCATTATTTTCAGACGGTATTAAAAATGGTGTATCACCTGATATTTTAGTAAAAATAATAAGTCTTTTTAGTTTTGATCTCGATTTTCAAAGAGATATTAGAGTTAATACTGTTGTTTCAATATCCTATGAATTTGATGAAATAATTGAAACGGGTAAATTAGAATATAACGATATTAAATATGCTTCGATAATAATTGATGGGAAACAATTAGAATATTTTAAGTTTATGACAGATGATGGTTATATCGATTATTTTAACAGAGAGGGCAAAAATGTTAAAAAATCAATATTAAAGACACCTTTAGACGGCGCAAGAATTTCATCAAATTTTGGTATGCGTAAACATCCTATCTCAGGTTTCAATAAAATGCATAAAGGTGTTGATTTTGCTGCACCTACTGGAACACCAATTTATGCTGGAGGAAATGGAATTGTTGAATACGTTGGAAGAAATGGAGGATATGGAAAGTATATTCGTATAAGACATAATAATGGATATAAAACAGCTTATGCACATTTATCAAATTATAAAAAAAGTATTTCTAAAGGGGTAAGAGTTAACCAGGGTGAAGTTATAGGTTATGTAGGTAGTACAGGAAATTCTACAGGGCCTCATCTTCATTATGAAATTATTTATCAAAATAAACATATAAATCCGTTAAAACTAAAACTTCCTTCTGGAAAAATACTTCAGGGTAAGGAATTAGAAAGATTTAAAGAAGAATATAAAATAATATACGCTGATCATTTAAGCGTGTTATATGAATAACTATTTTGTTGATCTTGTTCTTTTTTCTTTAGATGGTTCAGCTATAAAGGGAATAGATTCGATGGAATCATCTTCTGCTTTATCATTATCACTTACTTCAACAGTTTCATTATTAGTATCTGAAATTTGTTCATTTGAAGTGCTTTGTTTTTGCTCATCAAAATTTATATTTTCTTCAATATTAATACCTAGCTCAACCATTATTCTGTAATAGTGATCAGTAAATTGATAATAATATTCAGATTGAATTCTATCACCTGATCTTGATGCTTCTTTAGCTAATTTTAAATACTTGTTATATTGCTGGGATACATTGCCTCTATTTCTATTATTGAAATTTTTGTAACCACCAGGTTTCTTAAAACTGGGTCTTCTATTACTCTTATATGCGGTTCTACCGTTTTTTTTATACATATTGTTTGGAAATTAAAAATTTTAATAAAATTATTAATATTTTTAATTTATATAGTTCATTTGTTTTATTTCAACTTATATCTTTGAAAAACTAAGGATTCTCTCAATTCCTTGAAGATCATTAACTATTTTGTTCAAATATAATCCAGAATCTTTAAATATTTCTTCACAATCTTGTCTCTGATTAATACCAATTTCACATAAAAAAAAAGCATTTTTACTCATTAAATTTTTTAGATTATTTGAATATTCTCTGTAAAATTTCAACCCATCATCTCCTCCAACTAAAGCTAATACAGGCTCAAAATTTCTAACTTCTGGATCTGCATTATTAAACTGTTCGGTTGTTAGGTATGGTGGATTAGATACAATCAGATCAAACTTAGAATTAATATTTTTAAAATCAATCATCTTAAGTTGGATTTGATTATAACAATTATGTATTTTTAAGTTTTTTTCTGCAACTTGTAATGCCTCTTTAGATATATCTATAGCTGTTATAGATGCATTTTTAAATTCCTTTGCTAGTGATATTGCAATGCAGCCTGATCCAGTACCAATATCTAATATTTTTAATTTAAGGTTTTTATTTCTATGAATATTTAATGCTTCCTCAATTATTAATTCTGTTTCAGGACGTGGATCTAACACAAAATTATTTACATAAAAATCATTTTTCCAAAATGGTTTATTTTTAATAATTTTAGCTATTGGTTGTCTATTAATTCTTTGTTGAAGATAAGATTTAAATTTAACAATATCAATATTGTCTAGATTAAGATTACTAAAAATAATTTCATTTTTTTTTTTTGAAGCATGCTTTAGTAAAATTCTAAGATCTAGTTCTGGATTAATGATATTTTTTTGTTTTAATTTAGTTAAACTCTCTTTAATTAATTTATTCATTTTTCATATTTGCTAACTTTGTACTCTCTTCTTCAGCAATTAAAGGATTTATCAACTCATCTATTTTACCCTCAAGTATTTCTGACAGATTATACAATGTAAGATTTATTCTATGATCAGAAACCCTTCCTTGAGGAAAGTTATAGGTTCTTATTCTTTCAGATCTATCTCCAGAACCTACTTGATTTTTTCTTTGCTCAGATCTTTCTTTGTTTTTTTCCTGTATTTGATTGTCTAGTAATCTTGATCGTAGAATCTTTAAAGCTTTTGCTTTATTTTTATGTTGAGATTTTTCATCTTGCTGAGAAACAACTATACCAGTTGGAATGTGCGTTATTCTTACAGCACTATCAGTGGTGTTGACAGATTGTCCTCCTGGTCCACTTGATCTAAAAACATCAATTCTTAAATCTTTATCAAGTACTTCAATATCAACCTCTTCAGCTTCAGGAAGAACTGCTACAGTAGCAGCTGATGTGTGTACTCTTCCACTACTTTCAGTCGTTGGAACCCTTTGCACTCTATGAACACCAGATTCAAATTTTAGTTTTGAAAAAACATTTAATCCTGAAATATTACAAATAACCTCCTTTACTCCTTTTAAACCTGTTTCTGATATTGATAAAATATCAAATTTCCATGAATTTAAATCGGCATATCTTTGATACATATTTAATAAATCAGAAGCAAAAAGAGATGCTTCATCGCCTCCAGTACCAGCTCTGATTTCTAAAATTGAATTTTTAGAGTCATTTTCATCTTTTGGTATTAGTAACTTCAATAATTGCTGTTCAAGATCTTTGATTTGATTTTTTTTTTCAATGAGTTCTGACTCAGCTATTTTACTAATTTCTAAATCATTATCTTTTACTAACTCATTAAGATTTAATATATCTTTTTGTAAATTGTTGTATTCTTGAATTTTTTCTACAACTGGTCGGAGATCTGAATATTCTCTGTTTAATTTAATTAATTCATTAGATTCAATATCATTCATATTGTTTAATGAATTTTCTATTAATTTAAATTTTTCTAAAATTATTGAAAATTGTTTATCTAGATTTATCATTCAAATGATTAAATATTTGATTAAGCTTTAATTCTTTTTGTTCGCCAGTTATTAAATTTTTAATAGTAAAAAAATCACCATTAATTTCATTTTCTCCAATAATAATTATATATGATGCTGAAGATGTATTTGCTTTTGTAAATGATTTTTTTAAATTGTATTTATAATTCCAGTAATATGAAATTTTATTTTCAGATAAATATTTTTGCAGATAAAGAAAATAATCTGTAAATTTTTCATTTGTTACTGCAATATGGATAGTTGAGCTTATTTTTTTTTCATACTCCATTAATAATGCAATTCTTTCAATACCTGCGGCCCATCCAATACCGGGTATGTCAGGCCCGCCTAATATTTTTATTAAACCGTCATATCTTCCACCACCCAGTAATGTATCTTGACTTCCTAAATTATCTGATTTGTATTCGAATACTGTATTACAATAATAATCAAGACCTCTAACGAGATTAGCGTTTTCTTCAAAATCAATTTCTAGTATATTTAATGATCTTTTAAGATCTTCGTAGTGCTTCTTAGCTTCATCAGTTAAGTATTCATATATTTTAGGTGAAGATAGTGAAATTTCAATATCTTCCCGATTTTTTGAATCTAATATTCTTAATGGGTTAGTTTCAATTTTTTTAATACTTTCTTCAGATAGTTTTTTTTTATTGGTATTAAAATACTTTGTAAGACTTTTTTTAAAATCAATTAACGTTTTTTTATCTCCTAAAGAATTAATATAAAGTTTTATTTTAGATTTAGGTAATAGTTTGTTTAAAATATTATTTGACAGAGAAATTAACTCAACATCAGCAAGAAAATCTCTAGTTCCAAGTATTTCAAAATTAATTTGATTGAATTGTCTATATCTACCCTTTTGTGGCCTTTCCCTTCTAAACATTGGCCCAATTCCAAAAATTTTTAACGGAAGATCGTTTAAGAGATTATTAGTAATGGCAGCTCTAATCATAGGCGTTGTGTACTCAGGGCGTAGTGTTAAATATTCATTGTTTCTGTCTTCAAATGAATACATTTCTTTCAACACAACATCAGAATGTTCGCCAAGAGGTTTTGCAAATAAATCACTAAATTCAAAAATTGGCGTCTGGATTTCTTTATATTCTTTTAAATTAGCGTTTTTAGAAACAATATTAGAAATAAAGTTAAATTTATCTATTTCTTTCCCAAATATATCATGTGTACCTCTTACTGATCTTAATTTCATATTAGTTACTAACTTCTATTTCTTTAGTTTTTTTTCTAATTAGATCTTCAAGATAATTTTCTAAATCAACATTTTTTACAACATTATTTTTTTTACCATCGAGATAAATCATATGTGTATCATTGCCACCGCCAGTTATTCCAATATTTGTCATAGTTGCTTCACCTGGACCATTAACAACACATCCAATTATTGACACTGTTATAGGTGTGGAAATATCATCTAATTTTTTTTCTAAGTTTTTTACAGTTTTTATTACTTCAAATTGTTGTCTAGCACATGAAGGGCATGATATAATTTTCACTCCTCTATTCCTTAACCCTAAGCTTTTTAAAATTTCGAAACCAACTCTTACCTCTTCCTCTGGCTCATCTGACAATGATATTCTAATTGTATCTCCTATTCCTCTCAAAAGTAGATTCCCAACACCAATTGAAGATTTAATTGAACCTGTTCTTTTTCCTCCTGCCTCTGTAATACCTAAATGCAATGGATAATCACATAATTCAGCTAATTTCTCATATGCTTTTATAGACATAAATATATCTGAAGATTTCACACTGATTTTGAAATTGGTAAAATCATTATCTTCAAGTATCTTTATATTTAATTTAGCACTTTCAACTAAGGCCTCCGGATTAGGTTCAGAAAATTTTTCTAAAATTTGTTTTTCTAAACTTCCTGCATTAACACCTACTCTAATTGAGCAATTATTATCTTTTGCAGCTTTGATAACTTCTTTTATTCTTTCAATACTCCCAATGTTACCAGGATTAATTCTAATACAAGAAGCACCATTTTTTGCTGCTTCAATACCTCTTTTGTAATGAAAATGTATATCAGCAATTATAGGTACAGGGCTATGTTTCACAATTTCTTTTAAAGAATGCGAAGATTCTTTATCTGGAACAGAAACGCGAACTAAATCAACTCCAAGTTTTGTAGATCTTTCTATTTGAGCAATAGTATCTTTGGCATTGGAAGTAAGAGTATTTGTCATTGTTTGAACTGCAATTTGATTATTGCCTCCAATGCTGACATTTCCAACTTTAATAACGCGCGACTTTCTTCTATTAATATGTTGATACGGTCTTAGCATCTATTTAGTTTGTAAAATCTGTATATAAAACAAAAGAGTCTAAAATATCTCCGTATTTACCTATCTTTCCTCTTACTTCATTATCAATAAGAACTAAGATGTTCCCTGCGTTTCCTGCAGTAATATTGTAATTCAATTTTAATTCATATGAAAATTCTTCATCTTTATCCATTAACTTGCTTAAAACAATATTATTCTCTTCATCTCTTAATTGAAGCCAAGTTGGATTTAACATCTTTAATGTAGCAACTGTACTCACATTTTCATTAAATTCTATTGATGCTATAGCACTAGAATTATTTATCAAATCACTTTTTTTAGTATCACTACTTTGAGATAAATCATCATACGTATTAGCTTTTTCTACAATAGGTTCCAAACTTTCAGGTATATCTGGAATTAAAGCAAAGTTAATTTCATTATCATTTTGATCAACGAATAAAAAGTAAAATGAAGTGAATACAACCATGATTATAGAAGCAGCAAAAAATTTTTCTATTTTAAAAAAATTATTATCTATAATTGGGGTAATATTTTTTTTTTCTTCCTTAATGTTAAATGATACTTGATCTTTAAATTTATTGATAATTGTGTCAGCATCTAACTCAAGAAAGTTTGAGTAAGATCTTAGATGTCCAATATTAAAAATAATATCTGGATTATTTTTTATATTATCATTTTCAAGATCAACAATGATACTTTTAGAAATTTTTAACTCAATTGAGATATCACTAATAGAAAGATTTTTGGTTTTTCTTTCAATTGATAAAATTTGACCTACTGTTTTCATTTAATTATCTAGATTATATGCCTCATGTAGAGATTTTACAGCAATTTTTGTAAATTTTTTATTAATTAAGACGCTTATCTTTATTTCTGATGTCGAGATAGCTAATATATTAATTGAATTATCAGCTAACGTTGTAAACATTTTCTTTGCTACTCCAGATTGAGACATCATCCCCATACCAATTACTGAAATTTTAGAAATATTGCTATCGGTTTCAATAGATTTAAAATCAATTAAATTTTGATTTTCTTCTAATATTTTTTTAGCATTATGAATTTCATTATTTGGAACAGTAAAGGTGATATTTGCAGTTACACCATCTTGTGATGTATTTTGAACAATCATATCTACATTAATATTATTATTAGCTAACAAGCCAAAAATTGTTGCGGATATACCAGGTTTATCAGCAATACCAGATAAAGTTAGTTTTGATTCATTATTACTAAAGCTTACTCCGCTTACAATTTCTTTTTCAATTAATTTATTTTCATCTACAACAAGAGTACCACTTTGTTTTGTTATTGAAGAAAGCACTTGCAAAGTAAGATTATTTTTCATCGCTAATTCAACAGAGCGAGTATGAAGTACTTTTGCTCCAGTAGATGACATTTCTAACATTTCTTCGAATGCTAATTTACTAATTTTTTTAGCTTTGGGTTCCAGTTTCGGATCAGTTGAATAAACACCGTCAACATCTGTGTAAATATCACATCTATCTGCATCAACAGCAGCGGCAACAGCAACAGCAGTTGTATCAGAACCACCTCTTCCTAATGATGTAATGTTTCCATCTATATCAATACCTTGAAATCCAGCAACCACTAAAACATCATAATCATTTAAATATTTATCAATTCTAACTTTATCTATGTTCAAGATTTTAGCTTTTTGATGGTTACTGTCTGTTATAATTGGAATTTGCCATCCGAGTAATGGAATAGATTTGATATTTCTTTTTTTTAAAATAGCCGAAAGCAGTCCAACTGAAACAGCTTCACCAGATGTTAAAATTAAATCATTTTCAATAATCTCATTTGACTCAATTTCATCTATATATTCTTGCATTTTATTTGTAACACCTGACATTGCGGATAAAACAACGATCAATTTTTTATCATTTGATTGGTTTTCAACAATGTTTGCAACATTATTGATTTTATCGATACTACCAACTGAAGTACCACCAAATTTCATTACTACAAGTTTCATTGACTTAAATATATTTTAAATTATTTCAGCTAATATAATTATTGTTTCTAACAAACAAGATATATGATGAATATAAAATCAAAAAATGAAGAATTTGCGTTGTTTAAGCAACTTTCAGATGAATGGTGGAATGAAAATGGTAAATTTAAGATTCTTCATCAAATTAAAAGACATAGAATGACTTATATATTAGATCAAATTAATAATAGGAACATAAAAAATTTAAAAATACTTGATGTAGGTTGTGGTGGTGGAATAATTTGTGAACCATTAGCAAGACTAGGTGCTAAGGTTACAGGAATAGATTTTGTGCCAAATAATATCAAAGCTGCTAAGATACATTCAAAAAAAAATAAACTTAAAATTAACTATATTTATAAAGATATTGAAAAATCAAAATTAGATGCAAAATTTGATTTAATACTAATGTTTGAAGTTTTAGAGCATCTAGATAATTGGAAAAAAACTATTAAAAATATAAAAAAAAATTTAAACAAAGATGGGTTAGTTATAATTTCTACCATCAATAGAAATTTAATTTCTAAGTTATTTGCAATTAATTTAGCTGAAAATATCCTCAATTGGATACCAAAGGGGACTCATGATTATAATAAATTAATTAGACCTGAAGAGTTAAAATATACTTTATCAAAAGAAAATTTTCACTTTAAAAATATTAAAGGTCTAGTTTTTGATCCACTAAATAGTGAATGGAAATTATCAAAAAATTATATGGTAAATTATTTTTGTACCGCTAATTTAATTAATTAGTCTTTTTTGTTGAAAAAGGTAATGGTAGTACATCGATATCTTCGTCTATTAATTCTTTAGTTTGCTCAATGGAAGCTTCGCCATATATTGCTCGTTCTTTAGCTTCACCATATTTAATTTTCTTTGCTTCTTCGGTAAATTTATCACCAACATAATCAAATTCTTTTTCTATAATCTTTTTTAGCTTCTTGACATTTGAAGCAATTGATTTATTCCTTTTAGAAATTTTTGAATTTGATTTTTTTGATACACTTGGAGCCATTAAACCTTTTTTTATTTGAGTATTATTACAAGAAGGGCAAGTGAGTAAACCTTTTTTAATTTGCTTATTGTAGTCATTCGTATTTTCAAACCATCCTTCAAAGGAGAAAGCACAATCAGAGCAATTAAGATTAAATACAATCATATCTCTTATATTGTTTCATCTGTTTTTTTTTCAATATCAAAATCAAAATCATCAGATTCTAATTGCATAATTAGTGAATTTTTTGGAAAATTTAAATTACATACTGTTCCCTTAGACAATGTTACACCCATAAAAGGTTTTAAGCTAATATTGATATATTTATGAGTATTTTGATTTAAAATATCAATTTTTACAAGCTCTTTAAAAATAATAAGTAGAAAATTTTTTTTCAGTTCAAATTTTAATAATGATTTAGGAGTTTGGTGAAGCGATAATTTAAAAAAAAGATTTTTTTCAAGAAAATTTATATTTTCTTCTAAATCAATATTAGAATTTTGTAATACTAGATTTTTTAAAGAAATTTGATCTTGTCTGTTTAAAATTTTTTCTTTTAATATTTCTAAAAAAGTAGTTCCATAAATTTTTTTATTAATATTTTCAGTTTCTTCTTTAATAATTGCAACTATCTCTTTAAGAATAATATCCATAATTGCTTTTTATACTTTATAAAAAAATGATAAACAAAAAATACCTTAAACTATTAAGAACTAAGGATAGAAAATATGGAGAAAACTTTATATATAATGAAATAAGTAAAAATATAATTGATTCCCTAGATATTTTGAAAGTTTCTTTTAATAATATTTTAGAACTTGGGATTAATGACAAATTAATTATTAATTATCTGAAAGAAAGATTTCCTTCTTGCTCTATAACAAGTGCAGATATCGATTTGTCATTTTTTACTAATAAGACAGATCGACAATTAATAGAAATTGATTTGGATAATATAAATATCAAAGATAAAAAATTTGATTTAATTTATAGTAATTTTTTTTGTCAATTAACATCGAACTTTGAGAAATTGATAGAAAATATCTTTCAAAGCCTAAATTCCAATGGATTTTTTATAGCAACGATTCCAAGTGCTGAAAATAAGTATCAGCTTATAAATTCAATGTATGAAACAGATAATATTTTATACGGAGGCATGTATCAAAGAGTTAATCAAATTTTAGATACAAATGATATTTTTAAACTACTTAAAGTGTATAACTTTGATGCACCTTTAATAAATAACAATAACTTTACCATTGAATATTCAGTTTTTAATAAACTACTTGATGATGTAAGATTTTTGAACTTGTCCTATGCAGGTAAGGATAAAAAAAATAATTTTGAGAATAAAAAATACTTTATTCTTTTGGAGGAACAATTCAAAAAAAAATATTATAAAGATAATTTTAATCTTGATATAAATTTTAATACAATTTGTGCTTGGAAAAAATAAAATTAAGATCTGTAATCAGCATTAATCTTTAAATATTCAAATGTAAGATCATTTCCATGAACAGTGTGAAAATACTTACCCAAGTTTAATTTTACATTGATTTCTATAGTTTTATTTTTCATATAATTATTAAGTTTTCTAATATTTATTTTTTTACTAATAGAACCATTTTCACATACAACGTTGTTTCCAAACAAAACTTTAATTTTATTTTGATTTATATTTTCTTCACTTTTACCAATTGCCATTATTACTCTACCCCAATTTGCATCTTCACCGGCTACTGCTGTTTTAACCAAAGGAGAATTAGCAATACTAAATGCTATTTTTTTAGCTTGATTTTTTGATCTTGCATTCAAAACATTAACTCTTATTAGCTTAGAAACGCCCTCACCATCTTTAATTACTTGAAGAGATAAATCATGCATTAATTCAAATATTTTATTATTTAGTATTTTAAAATTCTTTTTATTTAAATTGATATTTTTATTACCAACAGAAAACATCATTAAAGTATCACTTGTTGATGTATCACTATCTACAGTTATTGAATTAAATGTGTTATCTAAATTATTTTTAAGGAACCTGTTTATTAACTGTTTTGAAATTTCACATTCTATAAAAATATACACCAACATAGTTCCCATATTTGGCTGTATCATTCCTGATCCTTTTGCTATTCCGTAAATCTTAAATGATTGATTGTCTAAGTTAATATTTTTAATTGATACTTTTGGGAAAGTATCTGTTGTCATAATTGCCTTAGCACTTTCTAGTAAACCATTTTTATTTTTGGAATTTATTTTTTTAAATTTATCTATAATTAAATTCGGGTTAAATTTTTCACCGATTACACCAGTAGATGATACTAATATTTCATTGGATCTACATTTAATTTTTTTTGTTAATGCTTTTACATACTTATCTATAATTTTCAGACCATCTTTACCAGTATGCGCATTCGCATTACCAGCATTCACAACTAAAGCTTTAGCTTTACCTTTGTTATTTTTTTTATCCCAAATTATTGGAGCTGAAGGTGTTGATGTTTTTGAATAGACACAACATACATTAACAATTTGATCAAAAATTATTAATAAAAGATCTTTATCTTTTTTTTTAAATCCAGCATTAAAAGTATAGATATTGAGGCCACTAGGATTAAAATCTTTGATTTTTTTTGGCTTAAATATTGAAATCATTTTATTGACCATATTTTAGCGTAAATTCCTTTGTAGAAGAAATATTTTTCATATATTAACTGCCATCTATCATAACATGATTAATATCGTTAATAAATTATTTGGTTCTATAAAATCTAATTCGCTTAAAAAATATGCAAGTTTTGTAGAAAAAGTAAACAAACTAGAAGAAGTAATTTCTCAACTTTCAGATCAAGAATTAAAAAATAAAACTAATTATTTTAGAAGTGAATTCAAAGAAACGGGATCAATAAACAAATTATTACCAGAAATATTTGCTGTAGTAAGAGAAGTATCCAAAAGAACATTAAACATGAGGCACTATGATGTTCAGATAATTGGTGGAATGGTTTTATATGAAAACAAGATTACTGAAATGAAAACTGGAGAAGGAAAAACTTTAGTTGCTACTTTAGCTGCTTACGCAAATGCTTTAGAAAACTTATCCGTACACATCATTACGGTTAATGATTATCTTGCAAAAAGAGATGCTGAATGGATGGGGAATATATATAATTTTCTTGGTCTTAGCGTAGGGTGTGTAACTGCTGAAACAGCACATGAAGATAGATCTAGCCAGTATGATGCCGATATTGTTTACGCAACAAATAATGAAATAGGATTTGATTATTTAAGAGATAATCTCAAAAACGATTACAATAACTTATGTTTTAAAAAAAATGCGTTTGCCATAGTTGATGAAGTGGATAGCATTTTAATAGATGAGGCCAGAACACCTCTTGTAATATCTGCGGAATCAAATTCCAATACTGATTTGTTTCCTAAAATTGATAAAATTATAAAAATTCTTAGAGAAAATGATTTTGAAATAAATGAAGAAAGTAAAAGTATTTTACTTACTACTGAGGGAATGGAATTTTGTGAAAAGTTACTAAAAGATAACGGCATAATCAAAGAGGGTACACTTCAGGATTTAGGAAATATGGTTTTAAACCATAATATTATACAAGCTCTTAGAGCCCATCATTTATTTATAAAAGATAAAGATTACATAATAAAAGATAGAAATGTTGTTATTATTGATGAGTTGACTGGCAGAGCTATGGAAGGTAGAAGATATGGTGATGGATTGCATCAAGCTATAGAAGCAAAAGAAAATTTAGTAATCCAAAAAGAAAATCAAACTATTGCTTCTGTTACATATCAAAATTTTTTTAGAACATATTATCGTCTAAGTGGAATGACAGGAACTGCTACAACAGAAGCTAAAGAATTTGAAAGTATATATAATTTAGATGTCGTTGATATTCCTCCAAATATAAAGGTAAATCGTATTGATAAAAATGATCAAATTTATATGACAAAAAGAGAAAAATATAATGCTGTATTAGATCTTGTTAAGTCACGGAATAATATCAATCAACCAATCCTTATAGGAACCACATCTGTAGAAAACTCAATAAAAATTTCTGATTTATTAAAAAAAGAAAATCTTAAGCATAATGTTTTAAATGCTAAAAATCATATGAGTGAAGCTAAGATAATTGAAGAGGCAGGAATGCCAGGGAATATTACCATTTCAACGAATATGGCTGGAAGAGGGACTGATATTAAATTAGGAAATGGCGATGATAATTTAAAAAAAGAAGTAATTGATGCTGGTGGATTACTAGTAATTGGTACAGAAAGACATGAAAGTAGAAGAATAGACAATCAACTAAGGGGTAGATCAGGAAGGCAAGGAGATATAGGGGAAAGTATTTTTTTTCTGTCTTTGGAAGATGATCTTATGAGAATATTTGGATCAAAAACTCTTGAAAATGTATTATCAAAATTAGGCCTGAAAGATGGCGAGGTTATTACACATTCAATGATTACCAAATCTTTAGAACGTGCTCAGCAAAAAGTTGAAAGTCATAATTTCGATATGAGAAAACAGATTTTAAGATTTGATGATATATTGAATGATCAAAGAAAAATAATTTATCAAAATAGAAAAGAAATTCTTAATACAAATGATCAATCTAAAATTATAGAAGATATGATTTTAGATTATATAAATTATTTAATTGAAGTCACAATTCCTCCAAAAAAATACTCGCATGAATGGGATGGAAATTTATTGAAAGAAAAAACAAAAGAAATATTTAGTCTAGATATTCCGGTATCAAAATGGTTTGATGAAGAAGGTGTTGATGATGAAGAAATTAAAAAACGATTGTTAGATGAAATAAATCAAAAATATAAAGAAAAACAACATCAATATTCTTATGAGCTACTAAAGTTTGCTGAAAAAAGAGTAATGCTTTTTCAAATAGATAAAGATTGGAGAGATCATCTGGCAGCAATGGATTCCCTACGCGGAAGTGTTAATTTAAGAGCTATGGGAGGTAAAGACCCATTCTACGAATATAAAAAAGAATCTTTTGATTATTTTGATGAAATGCTTTCAAATCAAAACGAAAGAGTATTGAAAACACTCTTTAACATTAAGTTAGTAAATGAAAATAATGATAATAATAATAATAGTAATAGAAATAGAAAACAAACACAAGAACCAAGAAGAATTATAACTAAAAAAATCGGTAGGAATGAACCTTGCCCATGTGGTTCAGGTAAAAAATATAAACAATGTCATGGTAATTAAATATCTGAAGTAATATTAAGATATTTTTCTTTTCTTATTTTAACTAAATCTTTGATTGAAATTTGCTTCAATTCATTCAAAAAAAATTTAATTTTTTCTTTTATTATTTCTGCTTGTTTATTAGGATACCTATGAGCACCACCATATGGTTCTGGAATAATATCATCAATAATATTAAAATTTTTACAATCAGTAGATGTTAGTTTCAGAGTTTTTGCAGCTTCCTGAGAAAATTCTGTATTTCTCCATAATATAGAAGCGCACCCTTCTGGGGAGATAACTGAATATATTGAATGTTCAAGCATTAACACTCTATCAGAAGTTGCTATTCCTATAGCTCCACCAGACCCCCCTTCTCCAATTATTACTGATATTGTTGGTGTATTTACTTTTAAAAAACTAAGTATTGATGAAGCTATTGATTCTGATTGACCTCTTTCCTCTGCATCCTTTCCTGGAAATGCTCCTGCTGTATCTACAAATGTTATTAATGGTAATTTAAATTTTTCTGCTAACTTTAATAATCTTTGAGCTTTTCTATACCCCTCTGGTTTAGCCATGCCAAAGTTATGCTTTATCCTTGTTTCCATTGTATTTCCTTTTTCTGTGCCTACAAAAAAAACTGAATTGCCATCAATTTTTGCTAATCCACCCACTATTGCATTATCATCAGCATATTTCTTATCTCCATGCAAAAGCACTATGTCATCAAATATTTGCTTAGTGTAGTCTAGTGTGTGAGGTCTTTCTCCATGTCGAGAAACTTGAACTTTTTGCCAAGGATCCAAATTTGAATAAATTTTTTTATATAACTGTTCTTTTTCTTTATCTAATTTTTTAATTCTATCATCATTTAATTCTTTATTATTGTTTAACTGGTTTAAGATTTTATCAATTTTTTCAATTTCAGTTTCAAATTCAAAATATTTAATCATATTATATTATGAATTTATAATTTTTAAATATCTCTAATATTAAATTTCTAAAGAGTACCCCATCGTTATAAATTAGATATCCCTTAAGTATAAGTTTAAGATGCTCTGGATGAATATCACTCCAATTTTTATTATTTAAAGAAATTAATGAATAAATAAGAAATTTTTCATGATTATTCTTATTAATACTGTTATTTATCTCATTAAAAAGAAAAATTGATGGCATTGATCTTTCATCAAAAATTTTATCTAAATTAATATTTGTATTAGTTTTTATTTCCAAGTTTATTACATTCTTAAGTACAAAAAATAATTCTTCAATTTCATTATTTGTATCATCAATATAATTATTTAAAGTTAGATTTAGAGAATTAATAAATGAATTTAAGTCATTAGATGAATACAAATCTAATAAAACTCTTGTATAAATACTATTTGCATCTTTTTGCTTTGCATTTTCATATAATTCTATCCAAGCAAGTGCTTGTTCAAAATTACTGTTAAAAATATAAGCTAAGGCTATTTTTGGGCCAAATATTACATTCTCTGAAGTAACTTCTATTGAGCTCAACATATTATTTGATAGTTTATAAGCAATTTCTTCAAGGTTATTTTGTTTTGAAAAGTCCCAAAATTGAATTAAAGCATTTAATCTGTCATTTGGAAAAATTTGAATATTTACTAGTTGAAACAAAAAAGCCATGCTTAATTCTTTATTATTTGCAAATGAATCTAACGTATTTTTTGAATTTTTAAATTGATCAGAATTAAAATCAGCGGACATATATAATGCTGCCAAACTATCAACAGTAATTAAATTTTCTAAAAAACTTTCATTTGCTGCTTTAATTCTTAAATCAATAGGTGATGCTTGATTTAAAATTATTGGTATTGATAAATTTTTTTTGTCAAGCTCATAAAACTCGTGAGAAAAAGGAAGTTCAGCGATCCTTGTCATTGCACTATATAAAAATATCAATTCTGTATTGATTTCTAAATTTTTAATTTCCGTATCAAGTAGTAATTGATCTGGCGCATTAGTTATAAGTGAAAATAAATGCTGATAGTAATTATCTATATTGTCCTCTGATTCTATTAAAATTGAGTTTAGTAATCTTGCCTCAGACTCATTATTATTTAGTAATGAACAGAATATGTCAAGTTTCTCCAAAAAGAAGAAATCCAAAATTATATTAAAATTTATTTCTTCTTTAAAACTACATGCTTCGTTAAGTTGAAAAGTTGATAAAAGATAATTTAATTTAATACTTGTATAAAAATTGAAATTTTTATCATTACTTAATTCATATTTTTCAATTAATTCGTAGGACTTATTTATTTGACCAATAGATTTAAAATAATTAACGATTAAAAAAAGTATATCTCTATCTTGCTCAATTTCTAAATCAAATTGAATATTTTCTACAACCTTGATTATTTGTTGTTGTAAAGTTTTAGAAGTAATATTTTGAAGGTTATCGAAATACTTATTTAGATCTTTTATTTGATTTTTATAAATATAACCATCGTTTACAATTTCAATTTGTTCTACCTCTACTTCATTTTTGATTACGTCATCTGAAGTTGGATTCTCAACTACTTCTTTTATATTCACTTCATTCTCATTATCATTGTTGAGATTTTCTAAAACCATTTGATCTAAACTCTTATTTTCATGTAAAATAATAACCTCCACTTGATTATTTTCTAATTCATTTGCTGAAATTAAATTAGATAAGAAAAATAAGATGATAATAAAAAAAAATTTCATTTTAGATTTAGAGTATATGTTTCTGTAATAATTGCTGAGGGTGAAGGAATTTCAATCATATAAAGTGTGACTAAAACTATTAATATTAGTATTGCAAAAAAATATATAATGTATTTATTTTTCATATATAATGTTAAAAAAATGACTAATATATGTTTTTACCATTTTTTTAAGTTTTTTCTAATTTCAACAAAAATTTGTCAAGAATAAGAAATAATCATATTATGTTTAATATAAGCGAAATTAAAAAGAAAAATGTTTGTATTATGGGCCTAATGGGATCCGGAAAATCTGTAATTGGTAGAGATTTGAGTAAGTATTATAATTTAAAATTTTATGATACTGATAAGGAGATTGAATTAAAAACAAAAAAAAGCATAAATGATATTTTTGAAGAAGATGGAGAATTGTATTTTAGGGAAATTGAAGAGAAAATTTGTCTTGAATTATTGACTAATAATGACTGCATAATATCCATAGGAGGAGGAAGTATAATCAGTAAAAAAATTAGACAATCAATAAAGCAGAATTCTTATTCAATTTATTTACATGTTAAATTAAACAATTTAGCAAACAGAGTAAAATCATCAAAAAAAAGACCTTTATTAAATAAAAATATTAACCAAAAAAAAACATTGGACAATCTCTATCATGAAAGACGAAAATTTTATGAAAAAGCAGATTTTATTGTAAATAACGATAATGATAAATTCGAAGTATTAGAAAAAATTAAAATTAAACTCAATTCATATGCAAAAAAAAATATCTATAGAAAATAAAAAATTAAAGACCTCAATATTAATAAAAAAAAATTTTATTTCTAATTTTATAAAGAATATTGCAAAAAAAAATGAAAAGGTGTTTTGTGTTATAGACTCTAAAATTAGAATTAATTTAAATTTTAAAAATCAGAAAAACATTAAAACTATTTTTGTTAATTGTGGAGAAAAAGTAAAAACTTTTGATGGATACAAAAATCTAGCTGAAAAACTGATTAAAAAAGATATAAATAGAAGATCTGTTGTTATTGCAATTGGAGGAGGCACATTAGGAGATTTAACGGGATTTATTGCAAGCACAGTATTAAGAGGCTTAGATTTTTTTCTTATACCAACAACACTTCTATCTCAAGTAGATAGCTCTATTGGTGGTAAAAATGGAATTAACACAGTCTATGGGAAAAATTTAATTGGAACTTTCTATCAGCCAAAAGAAGTTTTAATCGACATTTCTATTTTAAATAGTTTACCAAAAAAAGAAATAAAATCAGGATATGCCGAAATTGTTAAACATGCACTAATTAAAGATTATTCATTTTTTTGTTGGTTGGAAAAAAATGCAAATAAATTACTTAATTTAAATAGTTCTATTTTAGAAAAAGCTATTCATAAATCAATTTTGATAAAACTATTTTATGTAAAAAAGGATGAAAAAGAGTTTTTATTAAATAATAATTCTAGGGCAATGTTAAATTTCGGACATACAATTGGTCATGCTATAGAAAGTCATTATAATTACAAAAAATTTAATCATGGAGAAGCAATTTCTATAGGAATGATTACTGAGGCAAAGATATCTAATTACCTTGGTTTACTGTCATCAATTGAATTAGAAAGAATTATATTACATTTTAAGAATTGTAGACTTAAAACTTATGATGATATATTAAAAGATAAGTTATTATTAAATAAAATAATTAAAGATAAAAAAAATTTTCTAAATAATATTAATTTTTCATTAATAGATAAAATAGGAAGTTCAATTTTTTACAAAAAACTAGACAAGCAAAGAGTTTATAAAATTTTACAAAACATTTAAATGCCAAGTATATTTCTTTTTCTATTACTGATTATTCTTGTAATACTATCAGGCTTTTTATCAGGTTCCGAAACTGCAATAACTGCAACTTCAAAAGCAAGAATTCTTTATAAGAAAAAAAAGGGAAGTAAGCGAGCAGAATATGTTCTTCAACTCCTAGATAAAAAAGATAACGTTATATCCACATTGCTTCTATCAAATAACTTGGTTAATATTCTTGCATCCTCTTTAGCTACAGCTTTTTTCTATGATATCTTTGGAGTTGAAGGTATTTTTTATGCAACACTAATAATGACAGTTGTAATTGTTATTTTTGCTGAAGTTCTTCCAAAAACTTATGCTATTAATAGACCAAACAGGACAGCTTTATTAATTTCTCCAATTATTTATTATTTAAATAAAATTTTATTTATTTTTGTATTTTTAATAAATTTGATTGTAAGATTAGTTTTTAGAAAAAGTGATAATGATATAAAAAATAAAGATCTTCAATCAGAGGAAGAATTGAAAGGAGTAATTGATCTTTATAAAACCTCAAATCCAGACTATGAACAAGAAAAGGATATGTTACAAAGCATACTGCAGTTAAATGATATAACTGTAGAAGAAATTTTTACCCATAGAAAAAATATTTACTCTATAGATTCTTCTTTAAATACAAATGAAATTATTAATAAAATTAATAATTCTAGATATACTCGTATTCCATTTTGGAAAGATAATCCCGAAAACATAATAGGTTTATTAAATGTAAGAACTCTAAATATAGATTTAAAAAATCATAGTGAGTCAAAAGAAATTATTTTTGATAAAATTTCTAGCCCGTGGTTTGTTCCTGAAACAACAAATCTATTAGAACAATTAGTGGAATTCAAGAAAAGAAAAGAGCACTTAGCTTTTGTTGTAGATGAATTTGGTGAGTTACTTGGATTAATAACATTGGAGGATATAATTGAAGAAATAGTCGGTGAAATAGTTGATGAAATTGATGTGCCTGAAAATGATTTTAAACTTAATAACTATGGTAAGGTGATAATTAATGGAGAGAAAAATATTAGAGATCTATACAAAAGCTTTGATCTAGATCCACCAGAAGTTGAATCATCAACTATAGCAGGATATATTTTAGATATATCAAAAAAAATACCTTCTTATGGAGAGTCTTTTAAAGATAATTTTTTTAAATATAAAATTTTATCACATTCAAAAAAACAAATATCAAAAGTTGAAATTTCTAAAATTAATTAATTTTTATTTCTAACGAATGCAGTCCTCTTTTAAACTCCTCTTCAAGTAAATTATTTATATGTTTATGAATATACAATCTATTTATAGGAATTTTATTTTTTTTTGTTAAAATAATTTTTATATGTGTCTCATCATTGCCCGTAAAATTGTTATGTCCTTGATGTAAATTTGAATTGTCAATAATTTCTAGTAAAAAATCATTAAATTTTTTTGATAAAATTTTATCAATTCTTTGCTTACGATTCATGATTTTTAAACTATATAATAAGTGTGGGTAAACACAAAATAGATATTAATAAAAATATTCTTTCTTGGGAAAAAACTTTTTTTAGGAAATGTGACAAGAATGATTGCAATAATGAGGGAAAATATAAAGCACCTAAATCTAGAGTATTATTAAATCAATATTATTATTTTTGTTTAGATCATATTAAAGAATACAATAAATCTTGGGATTTTTATAAAGGATTATCAGTAAATCAAATAGAGAATTCAATGAGAGAGGATATAATTTGGAACAGGCCGTCCTGGCCTTTGAAAGGAAATCATCATAAAGTGATGGATCAAATAAACAATTTTTTTAATGAAGAAATGAATGATTTGAATCCAAATGAAAGAGAAAACAATTACTTTAGAAATAAACTTGTTGATGAAAATCTCACAAAAGATGAAAATAAGGCATTATCTAGTTTCAATCTAGAACTTCCATTGACATTGGACAAAATTAAAAAAACTTATAAAAAACTAGTGAAAATATTTCATCCTGATGTAAATGGTAATGATAAAAAAGCAGAAGAAAAATTTAAAGAAATAAATAATTCATATAAGATACTTTTAAATAAATTTAAAAATGACAAATAAAAAAAATATCGAAATATCTCCTAGCATCAAAATTGATCCTAAGGAATTATATGGAGTTTCCTGCGATTTTGATGTTTATAAATTTGAGGAAAAGACTGAGCATGTTCCAGAAATAGATCAAACATATATTTTTGATCCAGCAACTACACTTTCTATACTTGCTGGTTTTTCTTCTAATAGAAGAGTACTGATACAAGGATATCATGGTACAGGTAAATCTACTCATATTGAACAAATTGCTGCCAGACTTAATTGGCCATGCATAAGAATTAATCTAGATAGTCATATCAGTAGAATAGATTTAATTGGCAAAGATGCAATTATTCTTAAAGATAATAAACAAGTAACAGAGTTTCAAGATGGTATACTACCTTGGTCTTACAAAAATCCAGTAGCTTTAGTCTTTGATGAGTATGATGCTGGTAGACCAGATGTTATGTTTGTTATTCAGCGTATTCTAGAGTCAGAAGGTAAGTTAACTTTACTTGATCAATCTAGAGTAATCAAACCCCACAAATTTTTTAGGTTGTTTGCTACAGCTAACACCGTTGGTCTTGGTGATACATCTGGTTTGTATCATGGAACTCAACAAATAAACCAAGGTCAAATGGATAGGTGGAATATTGTATCAACCTTGAATTATCTAAGTAATGATCAAGAGATAAAAATTATTTTAAGTAAAATAAAAAAACTTAATAATAAGGATGGAAAAGATATTGTTAAATGTATGGTAGCTACTGCAGATCTTTCAAGATCAGGTTTTATTAATGGCGATATTTCAACTGTTATGAGTCCAAGAACTGTATTAACTTGGGCAGAAAATTACCTTTTATTTAATGATATAGAATATTCTTTTAAACTATCTTTTTTAAATAGATGTGATGAAATGGAACGATCTATCTTACAGGAATATTTTCAAAGATCATTTGGAGTTGATATTGCTGATGCCAAGGTAGTTAATGTCAAAGAATAGTGAAATTATTGATGACTTTAAAAAGTCATTGAGTGCAACAATAAAATCTATAGGAAAAAAAGACGATATAGAGATTAATTTTGTTAAGGAAAATCCTTCAATTATTGGTAACACAATAAATTTAACTGAACCAAAAATTGAAAATTTTAAAAGTAATCTAAAATATCTAAGGGCTGAAGCGGATTCTTTTGCGCTTGAATTCAGATTTCATTCAAAAGACATACACCAAAACTTTTTAAATCAAAATGAGTTATCAAACGAAATAATAAATGTTTTGGAACAAGCGCGAGTAGAAGCTATTGGTAGTAATGAATTCAAGGGAATACAAAAAAATCTAAAAAATAAATATGTTAAAGATCTCAAAATTGAAAATACTAAAAAAGAACAAAATTTATTAATTAAAGCATTTAAAAACGTAGCATTTGAAGAAATAGTTGGTGTTGATTTAGGTGAGAAAAATTATAGTTTTAAGAATATTGTAAAAGAAAAATTAAAAAAAGATTATTCAAATTTTTTTAAAGAATTAAAGAATTATCTACACGATCAGAAAAAATATGCATCTACAATAGTTGAAAAACTAGATGAACTTGGATTACTTAACAATAGTATAAATAATACTCAGAACGATGATATTAATCAAAACGATGAAGATCAAGATAATGAAAATGAAAATAATGATGATCAAAAAAATGATGAACAAACTGATTCAAATATTGAAATGCAAACAAGTGAAACAACAGTCGAGCAGTCAGTTTCATTAGAAGAAAATGAAGATATGGGAGAAGAAAGTGGAGATACTGAACTAGATTATTTACCAGATAGAAAAATTTTAGAGAATTTAAAAAGTTATAAAGTTTATGATTATAATTTTGATGAAATTATTAACGCGGAGGAGCTTTGTGACATCAAAGAATTGGAGAAGCTTAGAAGAAATCTTGATCAACAAGTATTTTCTTTTCAAACATTAATTGTGAAAATTGCAAATAGACTTCAGAGAAAACTTTTAGCACAACAAAACCGTCATTGGGATTTCAATATGGAAGAGGGTTTTCTAGATACTTCAAGATTAGCAAAAATAATTGCTAACCCAAATAATAAATTAAGCTACAAAATAGAAAAGGAAGTTGAATTTAAAGATACTATTGTGAGTCTTCTAATTGATAATTCTGGTTCAATGAGAGGCAGACCAATCACGGTTGCAGCCCTTTGTTCAGATATTTTAGCAAAAACATTAGAACGATGCTTTATTAAATCTGAAATATTAGGTTTTACAACCAAAGCTTGGAAGGGTGGCAACTCAAGAGAAAAATGGATCAAAAATGGAAAGCCTTCTAATCCAGGTAGATTAAATGATCTAAGACATATTATCTATAAATCTGCAGACTCACCATGGAGGAGATCAAAGAAAAATTTAGGATTATTATTGAAAGAGGGAATTTTAAAAGAAAACGTTGATGGAGAAGCATTATCATGGGCATATAATAGATTATCTTTTAGAAAAGAAAAAAGAAAAATTCTTATTGTTATTAGTGATGGTGCACCCGTAGATGATTCAACACTTTCTGTAAATCCAGGTAATTATTTAGAAAAAAATTTGAGGGACATAATTGGTGAGATAGAAAAAAAAGATGAAGTTGAATTAATAGCTATAGGAATTGGTCATGATGTTTCAAGATACTATAGTAAGGCAGTAACAATAATGGATGTCGATCAGTTAGGCGAAGTATTATTAAATCAATTATCTACTACTTTTCATTTAGAAAATTAAGAATTTAACCATTTCTTTTTTGCATTATCAAAATCATTGTTATCAATTGATCTTCTAATTTCTTTCATAAGATTATTCATAAAATATATATTATGATTAGTCAGCAGTTGTAATCCTAGTAATTCTTGAGTAGAAAAAAGATGGTATAAATATGCCAGAGTAAAGTTCTTACAAGTATAGCAATTACAATCATTATCTATAGGGTTTAAATTATTTTTATATTTAACATTTTTTAAGTTTATTTTTCCTTGTTGACCTTTTACTAAAGCTGATCCATGTCTAGCAATTCTAGTTGGGCTTACACAATCAAATGTATCGATTCCATCTGCAACAAAATCCCATATATCCCTTGGATCGCCAATACCTAGCAAATGTACTGGACGAGAATTATCTAATTTAGAAGAAGTAAAATGAACTATATCTTTCATTTCATCTTTATTTGACCCTAAACTACCACCAATAGCAATTCCAAAAGAATTAATTTTTCCTTTGTTAAATTCAATGCTTTCTTCTCTTAAATCTTTGTAAATCCCACCTTGAATGATCCCGTAAATTTCTTGTCTACCTGCTGAGCCATTTTTAGGACTATAATTAAGTTTAGAGTTAAACGCATTGATTGATCTTAAAGACCATCTATGACTTCTTAACATAGAATCAGATGTGTACGTTTTATCTACATTATAAGGAGTGCATTCATCAAAAACTAAGATGAAGTCTGCGCCAAGATTTCTTTGAACCTCTATTGATTTTTCAGGAGATAACATATGAGTAGAACCATCTATATAAGACTTAAATAATGCACCCTCTTCATTCAAATTTATTAAAGTTTTTTTATTTTTTGAATTTGTTTTTCGCCCTTTTATTTCATCAGCAACTGAGCCATGTCCAAGAGAAAAAATTTGAAATCCACCACTATCTGTTAACATAGGCCCATCCCAACCCATAAAATTATGCACACCTCCATGTTGGGCTATTAATTCACTACCTGGTTGAAGCATTAAATGGTAAGTATTGGATAGTATAATTTGTGAATTATTTTTTTTTGCATCATGAGTAGTAAAAGATTTTAGTGCAGCTTTTGTTGCACAAAAAATAAATGCTGGAGTTTCAATATCACCGTGTGGTGTAGAAATCTTTCCTATTCTTGCTTTATTATTTTTATTTGTTTTTTTAACTTTCCAAGAAAAGTTAGTCATTAGTTTTTGGGACAAAAAACTTAGCTATATAAATAAAAGGAGTGTCAAGTAGAGCTATAAATATTCTAAGAAGATAAGTGCCTAAAATATAAATCATTATGACATTATACACACTTACTGGTTCAGGATTTAATAAGATCCACGCAAATATACTAAAGACAGTATTATCAACCAAAGAGGAGGTAATTGTAGATAAATTGTTTCTTAACCAGAGAGACTTACCTGTTAAAGCTTGTTTCAAATAGTTAAAGAACCAAACATCAAAATATTGGCTTATTAAATATGCTATCATGCTAGCGATGAAAAATCTTGTCATGGGAGTAAATACATTTGATAAACTCTCTTGTACCCAATCTGCATCTGATGGTTGAAAACCAATAGTAATTACCATTAACAAAGTCATAAATAAGAATGCACTGAAACCGATTAAAATGTTAATTCTAGCTTTTTCCTTGCCATAATATTCAGATAAAATATCAGTACATAAAAATGTTGATGCAAAAAGAATAGTTCCTAATGCTACAGGTTCGGGTGAATAAAAAAAATCTACTGTTTTTAAAACTTGAATGTTTCCTGCAATTACAGCTAGTGCAGAATAGATAAAAATTCCTATATATCCAAATACCCTTAAAAAAATAAGAATAGAAAAAAAACAAAAAAGGAGCATTATGAACCACATTAGTTCAGTGCTAAGAGAATTAAGTATTGTTGTTAATTCAAAGAAAAATCCCATTACAAAAATTTAATTAGATTTTGATAGAATAGTTTTTTTTAAATTTTTAGCTTTTAAAGGTAATTTAGAATTAGGTGTATTAATTAAAAATTCATCTAAACCACCCTTTTTTTCAACTGTTCGAATTGTGCTAACGGCAACTTTCAATTGGAATTTTTGACCTAAAACTTCACTAACAAAAGTTATATTCTGAAGGTTTGGTTTAAAACGTCTTTTTGTTCTATTTTTAGCATGACTAACATTATTACCAGTTTGAAAGGATTTTCCAGTTAATTCACATCTCATTGACATAATGAAGATGCATGTAAATATAAATATTACTTTGTCAAGTATTCTAAGTACTAAATTTATCTATGATATAAGTTGGGGTTATTTGATGATTTTTAATTAAATTATTTATTTGATTTAAATCTTTATGAATACCAGATTTTACTAAAACACTATCTATTTCAAAATTATTAGCACCTTGAATGTCATGAAACAATGAGTCTCCAATAGCTACTGTTCTTTTTTTTTCTAAATTAATTTGATTTGTGGTTTCAGTATATATGCTTACATCTGGCTTACCTTTTATAATAACATTTCCACCCATTTTTTTGTATATTTCACCAATTGCGCCCATACAAAAGACAGTATTGTTAGTGTTACTTTCAACTGTTTCAAAGTCAGGGTTTGCACAATACATTGTTATTTCTTTTTTATAAGCTACTTCTAGTAATGGAATGTAGTCTATTGGCTGTAAATTTACAAAAGGAGTACAAGCTAAAATTAGATCCGATTCTTCTACTTTTTCTACAAAATTTAAATTTAAACCATCTCTAAAATCTAGACCATCCTCTTTTTCTTTATCATAAATATGAAAACAATTTTTTTTATTTTTATCATCTAAATATTTTTCTTTAAGTAATTGCCAAATCATTTCTCCACTTGTCACTGTGTTTATAAAAGAATTTTTTTTAAAACCAAGCTTTGGCAAATTATCTATGGATGACTTTGATCTGTTGGAAGAATTTGAAATTATAAACAAATTTTTATTATTACTATTGAGAATATTTATAGAATTAAAAGCATGTTCATATCCAAATATTCCATCATGCATTACACCCCATTGATCAATTATAAAGTTGTCATAATCATTAATTATTTCTTCAATGGATTTTATTTTTTTCACTACTAAACTGATTGACCAATAACTTCAGATATATTTTTATACCCATCAGTTTTAATTAGGTCTATCAAGTCACTTTTCATACTATTGATTAAATTTGGACCAGAATAAACCAAAGCGGTATATAGCTGAACTAAAGAAGCACCAGATTTAATTTTTTCATAACAATCCCTTCCACTTGATATACCCCCCACTCCTATTAATGGAATTTGACCATTTGTTAATTCATACATTTTTTTCAAAACTAAATTTGAATTATCATATAGAGGTTTACCACTTAGACCTCCTTTTTTTTCTTTATTTATAGAAATTAAATTATCATATCTTTTTATGGTACTATTT
>CACESS010000006.1 GCA_902562275.1 uncultured Alphaproteobacteria bacterium | reverse complement strand
AAGCTAAAGATAATCAATATAAATTAAACCGTATAAATTTCTATTATTCTTATGAAAGAATTTTGCAATTATATTTTAGTGATGATGATTATAGTAATTACAGAGAAACAAGATACCTTAAAGCAGGTGATAAAAATTTTTACTACATAAAAGAAAATATTTATAATGATAAATGGATTTGTAAAGATAAAGTGCTTAACAAAGAAGTAAACAGTAGTGAGTGTCTAGCATTTGATCAATCTTATTATAATGAAATTATGGATATTTATTTTAATAATTACAATTATCCATTGATACCAGATAAAATTTTTGAAGAATTAGGTTTTAAATAAACTTTTCTGCAAATTCTTCATTCCACATCTTACTTTTTACATTCTCTGCTTTACTAGAACCTATTGCTTCATAGAGGTATGTGTTTAGTTTCATGTTTTGAAGTATCTTTAAAGCTATTGTGATTCGTTGATCTGAATTTGTATTCTCTAACTCTTCTTTAACAACTTCTAATGCAGTATTAACAAGGCTCCGAAGCTTATGCTGGGTTTCATCTCTGCATTCTTTGAGCAATGCATTAACCTCGGCTTGAAACTCTGGCAGTTTCTTCCAACGAGAAATAGTTTCTTTTGCAATATTAAGTTTATTAGCAATATCTTTACCGCTAACCCCCTGTGCTACGAGGGGGATAGCTAATAATTGATTTTCATTGAGGTTTTTTGACATTAACCAAACTTAATTAAATTTTCTAATTGCTGATCTATTCTATCAACTGCTTGATTCACTGGATCATCATGAAGATGGGCGTATCTTTCTGTTGTTCTTGTATCTGCATGCCCAAGTATCTTAGAAATGATAGGTAGACTGAAACCTTGGTGAATAGCAAGACTAGCATACGTATGTCTTAAATCATGCACTCTAATGTTTTTAATATCAGCAATCTTACATATCTTTTTCCAGACATGTCTTACAACAGTGATACGCTTACCTTTAACAACACTTTTAAAAACATATCCTTCTTTGTTTGGAAGTGAATCTAAAAGATGTTTTGTTGTTGAAGAAAGATAAAAAGTCTTTGCACCAGTTTTAGTATCGGGAAGATGCATTTTAGAAGTTTCAAAGTCTAAATACTCCCAACGCAATGTTAGTATTTCATTTGTTCTTCTTCCAGTAAATAAAAGCATTTTGATTGCAGCTAACATGTAAGGAGACTCTTTGTTTTCTAGTTCCCTAATAGCTAAACCAATCTTTTCAATTTGACTCATGTTTAGATAGACTTCTCTTCCCTCTTCTTTGTATTTATCAATGTGTCTGCATGGATTGGAATACTGAGGAATGTATTCCCATTTCTCTGCTAAATTCATCATCTTAGATAACAGTGATAACATTCTGTTAGCACAGTGAGGAGTTTTATACATGGACTGATGATGCTTGGTTAACATTGCTCTTGTAATATCTTTAATGCAAATTTTTCCAAAGCTTGGAGCAATATGCAAACGCATCAATCCTTTATCTTGCTCAATGCTCAATCGTTTCTTTTTAATCTCCGCATAATGTTTTAAATAAAGATCAAAAAAGTCATTTAACAGTATATTAGTTTTATCTACCTCCTTAGGGTCTTTACCTTCAGAAGCCTCTAAAAGCCATTTTCTGGCTATTCTACGAGCCTCTTCTACTTTCATTATTCCAGCAGTACCAATGACAGGCTTTCTAACTTTAGCCGATCGCCCAAAACCTACTCGGTACTTTAAGATGAATGTTTTTTTTGCATTTAAGTTAACTCTAACTCCAAAACCTCTAACAACGGTATCCCAGACAATATAACTTTTTGTATTGGTGGTTAGTTGTTCAACTTTTTTATTTGTTAGTTTCATAATACGTCCCTATTGCATGGTACCACCATGGTACCACCAAGTTTCCAAACGAATAGTATTCGTGATAAAAGAAAAATGAAAAAAGTTAAGAAATTAAAACATTCTTAGTAGCTATGACAAGTAGATCAAAGTCTAGAGAGATCGTATAATTCTGATCCGTAGTCATACGCTCTATCCAATTGAGCTACAGGCGCTAATTATATTATACACTTTATATAAATCGTGTGCTACTTTATAAAAAAAATTAGTATGCAAATCGTAATAGCATTCATCTCAATTATAATTTTTAGCCAAGCAAGTAATGCAGGTATTGGTCAAGAAACTGGTCTAGAAATTCCAAGGTATGTATCTTTAAAATCTAATGATGCAAATATTCGTGTTGGTCCAAGTAAAAATTATCCTATAGAAATTAAATACGTAAAAAATAATTACCCTTTGAAAGTATTAGAAGAGTATGAAGATTGGAGAAAGGTTGAAGATTTTCAGAAAAATTTTGGATGGATTCATAAAAGTTTAATATCCGGTACTAGGACAGGCATTGTTTTATCAAATGATAATAGAACTATAAAATTATTAAACACTTTGGATGGTAATGTTATTGGAGAAATAGGAAAGGGAAATATTGTTTTTTTAGAAAAATGTAAAATTGATTGGTGTTTAGTGTCACTAGAAAATTACAAAGGTTGGGTAGATAAAATATATATTTGGGGTGTTAAAGAAAAAGAAATAATTAATATTAACTTTTTCCAAAGATTTGAAGATTTCTATTGGAAGAGTGTTAACTATCTAAACAAAATACAAAAAAGATTTTAAATTTGGCTGGGGCGGTAGGATTCGAACCTACGAATGCCGACTCCAAAAACCGGTGCCTTACCGCTTGGCGACGCCCCAAATTAAGATTACTCTCTAGTATTTAGCTCAAAATAAGTCAAATTTTTCAAGTGCGACAATACCATAAACAATAATAAAGAGTATAAAAAGTGATTTGTGCTGATTCAAGATTGATTCAAAACAGGGGATTTACATTTTTAAAGCTAAACCTATTTAATTTTTATGCGAAAATTACTTACTTTTATTTCTTTACTAATAATTTTAATTTCCATTAATAAGGCTAATGCGAATACAGAAAAGTTGTACGAAAGACTTGTTAATGATTGGTCAACTATTTTCCCTGATGGAAATAGAAATGCAGCAGGACCAAGATTTTTTAAATATATTTTAGATCAAAATTTAGAATATGAAGAGTTTATGAAATTTAACAAGTTATACTGCCCTGTTTCAGGTTCTTTAATTCCCCCAGATGCTCAACCAGATGAAATTTTTCTTACTAACTTAGAAAATGATGAAAGAATTTGTGGTCAATATTATAAATGTTGTTGGCCTTGCTTATGTGATGTAATGAAATATTCAGAAACAAAAAAGATAAACATAGATTTTAAAGATCAATCAAAAGATATTTATGCAATCGTTATTGATAATCCTTGTAATAAAAATGATTTCCCTGAACTAGTTAATAGAGATTATTTTTGTGAGGGTAATAAATTAAATAAAGAGTATACATACTCGGTAGATAACAAACTTGTAATTGGTGTATTGCATGATGCCAAAATATGTAATGCCTACGATATTGATTACATAAGAAATGATCAGATAACTGGCCCTATGTGTGAAGCTAGAAATAGCATGCCCCTTGATGAACTTAATTTTGGAATGGGTGACATTTTTATTAGGTTGGCGAATTGAAAATACTTGAAATGAATAAGTTAGTATTTATTTTTATCATTTTAATATCCAGTATGGCTAAGGCAGAATTTTTTTCTAATATTTCAAATATAATTGAAAATAATAACGATCGATTAAGTTATGGAGTTTCAGTAACTGACTTTAATAAAGATGGAAACTACGAATTTATTGTTACAGGTTTTGGTTACACTAATCTGGCTCTTAGTTATCAAAATGGAAAACTAATTAATACAATTCAAAATTCTTTATTCGTTGATGAAGGAAGAAGAACTATTGGTGTATCAGCTTGCGATATAGATCAGGATGGTTTTGAAGAAATTTATTTCTTAAATACTGATACCTATGCAGGAGAAAAAAAATACTCTGATAGATTATTAGATAACAATAATAATATTTATGATTATTTTGAGTTAGAAATAAACTTAGAAAATTTGAATTTAACTGCAGGTAGATCAGTTGTTTGTGTAGACAGAAATGGATCAGGGAAATACGGTATATATGTTGCTAATTATGGTGGGCCTACTAGATTTTATGAAATTGAAGAAAATGAAGTTAAAGACTTAGCACCAATTCTTGGAATTGATCAAATAACTGGAGGAAGAGCTGTTATCTCAGGACATATAGTTTCTGATAATATGGATATATTTGCAGCTAATGAGAGAGGTCCAAATTTTTTATATAAAAATTTAAATGGAAATTTTAAAGATATTGCAACTGAAAAAAATGTCCAAGATACTTTTCAAAACGGTCGAGGAACTGCTTTAACAGATTTTTTGTATAGAGGCGAACTTGATATTATAACAAGTAACTGGGAAGGTTATCATCGTATTTTTGTAAAACAAAAAGAATCTTTTCTCGATATGTCTTCATTAAATTTTAGATCACCAAGTAGAATACGAACAGTTATATCGGCTGATTTTGATAATGATGGTTATGATGAAATTTTTTTAAATAATATAGGTCAACCAAATAAACTCTTTCGTATTATTGATGAAGGGAACTTAGAAGAAATCAAATTAGACGAAGCACTTGAAGCACAAGGTCTAGGAACCGGTGCTGCTGTTGCCGATATTGATGGAGATGGAATTTTAGAATTACTTATTTCTCATGGTGAATCTGGTGCTCAGCCGCTTAGTTTATTTAAGGCAAATGTATCAAATACAAATTTTATTAGAATCAAACCTCTCAATACCTTTGGTGCCCCGGCTAGAGGTGCAACTGTTACCTTACATACAAATTTAAGAAATCATGCCAAAACTATTGATGCTGGTTCAGGATATTTATGCCAAATGGAACCAGTAGCACATTATGGTTTACGTGAAGGTGAAGTAATTAAAAATGTATCAATCAAATGGACAAATGGTACAGTTGATCGTTATGAAATTTATGATATAAATAATACATTCGAATTTAAACAAGGAATATAATTGAATGTCTGTTGCTGAAACATTAAAACAACCAGTTCCACGTTTTCATTGGAAATGTAAACATACATGGAGAAGAAGTGCTAAAAATACTGCTTGGTGTTTGCTAGGATGTAGTATTGGTGATTTTGGAACCATACTCTATTTTCAATTAACAGGCATTCCTTGGCCTACTCTTTATATTATGATCCTAGCAATTATTAATGGTATTATTACTAGTATCATTTTAGAGACTGTCGTTTTATCAAGACAAATGATTATCAGCAAAGCTTTTAAAACAGCCATAGGAATGAGTTTAATTTCAATGGTGTCTATGGAAATAGCTATGAATGCAGTTGACTGGATCATTATGGGTGGCGCTAAACTTGTATGGTGGGTAATACCTATAATGCTTCTTGCAGGCTTTCTAACGCCCTGGCCATATAATTATTACAGATTAAAAAAATATAATATTGCCTGCCATTAATTAAATTAATTCACAAACGAATATTGAAATTAGTTCATACAAACATATCTGAATTTTATGATTAGAATATTAATTACATTATTATTTATTAGTTCTGGTGTATTTGCTGCTGCAAGTTCAGACGACAGTAGCTCAAGTATGTCTGCAGGTGAACAAGTTACTAAGCTTTACGAAAAAGCTTACGAATTAGTCTATTACAAGAAATTTGATAAATCGATCAAATTACTTGAAAAAATGTCTAAGCGTAAAGATCTTGGTGATAAAAAAGCTGATGTGTATAATTTGCTTGGATTTAGTTACAGAAAACATAGTGAGCCAAATTTAGACAAAGCTTTTGATGCATATCAAACTGCATTAGAAGCAAACCCTGAACATTTAGGAGCACACGAATATCTAGGTGAGCTATACATCACACTTGGAAAGATGAATAAAGCAAATGAAATGTTGTTAAAGTTAGAAACTTTAGCTGGAACTAATTCTATGGAATATAGAAAATTAAAATCAGCAATTGATAATTCATAACTATTACAATTGCTCTTTTTAAAGAGCAATTTAACTTATGATAATTTATACTCTTAACTTTTTATTAGCGGTCCTAACAGGTTCCATGATTTTCTTTATGGCTGTTGTCTCGCCTTCAGTCTTTACCACATTAAGTACTAACGCCAGTAGTAAATTTTTAAGAACAATTTTTCCTCGAATGTTTTTATTTGGATTTATAATAGCCATTTTATCTTTAATCCTTAGTTATATTTCAGATGATATTTTAAATTCTATTTTATTAGTAATAGTGGCCATAAGTTTTATAATTAATAGAAATTATTTAACGCCCAAAATAAATAATTTTAGAGATAAAGAATTAGAAGGTGATAAAAAAGCATCTTCAAGTTTTAAATATATGCATTTGCTTTCAGTTTTATTGTTTGTATTGAATTTTATTATTTTAATTGGGATTGTGATTAATAACTACTTTAATTATAATTTATAAACTTTGTCCTGTCCCACAGGATAAATACTCAAATTATTCTTACCCAATACATCACTTATTTGTGTAGAATGGATATCCAATCCACCCGTTAAAATTCCAAAACTTGGTAAAATGAATATTTTTTCATTATGTACAAAACATGTTTTTAAAATAGTTTTCCCTCTGTGTGAAATTTTTACCTTTGGATGATAGTGACCACAAATTTGAAATAAGGATGTTTCAATAGGTATGTGTGTAAATAAAAATTTTTCAATTTTGTAATTTGTAAAATTTTTAAAACCTTCAATTTGTATATTTTTATCATGATTACCCTTGATCCATATGAAATCAGTATTTTTCATATATTGACTAAGATTTTTATAATCTTGATCTTTTATACTCAAAGTTGAAAAAACATCGTGTAATAAATCACCAACTATAATTAAATTACATGGTTTAATCTTATCTAAACTAACAAAAATTTTGTTTAATATTTCTTTTGTATCATACGGAGGTAAGAATTGCTTATTCTTTGCATAACTAATAGATTTTCCTATATGTAAATCTGATACAATCAGGGTATTTAGTCTTTTCCAATAAAGAGATTTATTTGGGTAAGCATGAAATTCTTCATTGCCAAAATTAATTAGTTGATAGTACATTAGCCTCTTTTAATATTTCATTTTCTAAATCCTCTAAAATATATTCATCAGTTTCTTTTTTTGATAAATTTTCTCTATTTATTTCAAGAATAATTGGAACAGCCAAGGGTGAGATACTTGTGAGTTTCTTTAATATAATTTTCTTATCAATTTTTTTTAAGATTTCTCTTAGTCTATCATAATCTATCATATTCTTTTTTGCGTCTTCATATGAAGATTTTAGAAGAATGTGATCTGGTTCATTTTTTTTGAGAACTGTATAAATTAGATCAGAACTAAATAAAACTTGCTTTCCAGTTTTTTCCATCCCTGGCAACCTTCTTTCTATTAAACAAGATATAATTGCATTATCTCTAAACAATCTTTTGACTATTGAAGTTTCTTCAAGGTAATTATCTAAATGTTTATCTAACAATCCTAAATTTAGAATTTTTTTAATTTCTTTAACTTCTTTTAAAGACCATAAAACAATAGCATAATCATTTGCTACAAAACCAAGAGGTTTATAGTTAAATTCCTTAAAGCCTCTAAGCAATAAAAATCCTAGTGTTTGATTGGCATGCCATCCTGCAAAAGTATAGATAACAGTATAAAAATTTTTTTTTCGGGGGAATTGTTCCACTAGATATTCTTCTTTTTTAGGAATTTTAGATATATTTTTTTGTCTTTTTAACCATGAAGTAATTTGCTCTGGATATGAATCCCACATATTACTTTTTGCCAATAAAGCCCTAACGGAGTTAGCCAAATTTGTTGATAATGGCATTCTGCCGCCAGAGTATGATGGAATTTTTGAAATTAAAGATTTACTTCTTTTAACTTGTACTAAATTATTTTTCATTGTTTGAAATTCTAGTACTTGACCAGCAAATATAAATGAATCACCTTGAGAAAGATTTTGAATAAAAACTTCTTCTATATTCCCTAACGTTTTTGTTCCAAGTTTTATTTTTAACATCGGATTTTCAATGATTGTTCCAACATTCATGCGGTATTTACGTGTTTCTCTTTTATGTACTAGCTTATAAATATTTTTATTTTCTCTCAATTGGAAGATTCTCTTAAATTGATCATAATTTTTTAAAACATATCCGCCATCTTGTATGAGATTAATCAATTGTTTAAAATCATTAAGTTTTAGTTTTTTGTATGGATAGGCTTTGATAATTTCTGAATAGAGATTATTTAAATTAAATTGACCAGCACAGGATGTTGCAAAAATGTGCTGAGCTACAACATCAAAACTTCCTTCTTTTAAATCTATTTTATCTAAGTTATTTTTTTTTATTTCTTCAATAGCAGCTTTTGCTTCGATAAATTCAAAACGATTAGTGGGTACTAAAATTGCTTTTGAAGGTGTATTTAAATTATGATTTGATCTCCCTACACGCTGTAATAATCTATTAATTCCTTTAGGTGCTCCAACTTGAATAATTTTTTCTACATCTCCATAATCTAATCCGAGTTCTAAAGAAGAAGTCGCAACAACACAGTCAACTAATCCTTTGCTAAGATTATTTTCTACTTTTAAACGTAAGTTTTTTTCTAGTGAACCATGGTGAACAGCAATTTTTAATTTTTTCTTATTAATAAGCCATAAGTTTTTAAACATATATTCGGCTTGCGCCCTCGTATTAACAAAAATAATAGTTAATTTTGATTTCATTATTTCTTTATAGATTTCATTAATAGAATACGTAGCCATATGACCAGACCAAGGAATACGTTCTTTTGATTCTAGAATTTTAATCTTCGGTAAAACTGAATTTTCATAAGAAACTATTTTTGGTTTTTTGCGGCAAAGCCATTTTTTGGCATCTTGTTTATTCTTGAGAGTTGCTGACAAGCCTATTCGTTGTAAATTTGGGGAGAAAGTTTGTAGTCTTTCAATATTTAAACTCAGAAGATCAGCTCTCTTATTATCCAAAAAAGTGTGTATCTCATCAATAATTATATATTTTAGATTGTGAAAAAATTCTTTCGCATTCTCATACGAATTTAATAATGCAAGTGACTCTGGAGTTGTAATAAGGATATGAGGAGGTTTTTGTTTTTGTTTTTGTTTTTTATATGGTGTTGTGTCTCCTGTTCTTACTTGAAATGAAATATTTAAATCAAGCTCTTTAATAGGTTTCTCTAAATTTCTCACAATATCGTTTGCAAGAGATTTTAATGGAGAAATATAGAGAGTATGAAGACCTTTAAATTTTTTTAATTTTATTAAATCATCTATTGGATTAATAAACCCTGTTAAGGTTTTGCCAGCACCAGTAGGAGCAAATACAACAACATCAGACCCAGTTCGAACATGATGAAACGTTTCAATTTGATGAGGAAACCAGGACCATTTTTTTTTCTTCATCCACTTGTTTAGGGGGTGTAATAATATGGGATTCGATTTATTTATATTCATATGGATTTCATTAACCATCAGCTATTTATCAAAGATATAAATGTACATATAGATCCAATATTGCCGAAAAAAACAGCAATTATTACACATGGTCACGCAGATCACGCCCGATTTGGACATGATCATGTTATTGCTACTAGGCAGACAATAGACATAATGAAAATTCGCTACGGAGATAAATGTGCGAAGAGATTTACTCCTCTTAGATACGGGCAAAAATACTCGATTAAAAACTTTGATTTTACATTATACCCTGCAGGACATATTTTAGGGAGTGCTCAAGTTTTAATTGAAAAAAATAATCATCGTTTAGTCATCACAGGTGATTATAAAGTAGGAAAAGACGAAACATGTAAAAATTTCAAACTGGTTAAATGTGATACTTTAATTACCGAAGCAACATTTGGATTACCCATATTTCAACATCCAGATCCCAAAGATGAAATTCAAAAACTCATACAATCTGTAAAGATAAATAAACATAATTGTCATATTGTTGGTGCTTATGCACTTGGTAAAGCACAAAGAGTAATGAACCTTTTACGCCAGCAGAAATATAATGAGACAATTTATATTCATGGCTCTCTAGAAAAGTTGTGTGAATATTATTCAAAAGAAAAAATTAATATTGGAAAATTTGAAAAAGTTTCTTCAAAAGATAAAAATTTTTATGAAGGCAAAATAATTATTGCACCGCCATCAGCTTTAAAGGACCGTTGGTCAAGACGATTTCCTAATCCTATAATTTGCTTGGCAAGTGGATGGATGACAGTTAAGCAAAGAGCAAAACAACAAGGCATTGAACTACCATTAGTCATTAGTGATCATAGCGATTGGAATGAATTACTAGATACAATTAAAAAATCAAAAGCGAAAAATATTCTTATTACGCATGGTCAGGAAGATGCATTGGTTTATTATTGTAAGAAACAAAATCTTGTTTCAAAGCCCCTTTCCATCCAAGGAAGAGGTGACGAGGAAATAGAATGAAAAAATTTTCTTCCTTACTTCACAATTTGATTTTAACACCAAGTCGAAATACCAAAATTAAATTACTTCAAGATTATTTTAAAATACTTGATATCAACCGTGCATATGCGCTTGCAATTTTATCTAACCAACTTTCGTTTCAATTTATTAAAGCATCTAAACTTAGAGAGCTTGTCTATGAACAAGTAGATCAACATTTATTTGATTACTCATATGACTATGTTGGGGATTTAGCGGAAACAATATCATTAATTTGGCCAACAAAAAAAGAGGGGAAATCACAAAATTTATCTACCTTAATAGAAAATATAAAAAAAATTAAAAAGTCTGAAATTAATACAGAGTTTAGTAAAATTTTGAGCGAACTATCTAATAACGAAAGGTGGACCTTAATTAAAATTTGCACGGGTGGACTGCGAATTGGAGTCTCGGAAAGATTAGTAAAAACGGCCTTAGCTGATCTGTATAACAAATCTGTAAATGAGATTGAAGAAATTTGGCATGGTTTAGAATTTCCATATGAAAATTTATTTCAATGGTTAAAAAATGAAACATCAAAACCAAAAATAGATTTTAAAAAATTATTTCATCCTATGATGCTTGCTAATCCTATTGATGAGGAAAAAGATTTTAAAAGATTAAACGCGAATGAATTTCAAGCAGAATATAAATGGGATGGGATTAGAGTTCAGCTTATGGTTTCATTAAAAAGTGTTTCACTATACTCGAGAACAGGCGATAATATATCATCTGCATTCCCCGAAATAATTGAAACTACTAAAGGTGATGCGGTTATTGATGGGGAATTACTTGTGGGGAGAAATTTTAGGCCCTCTGGTTTTAATGATCTACAACAAAGGTTAAATAGAAAAAAAGCGTCAAAAGATCTTCAAAAAAAGTTTCCTGTTTTCATACGAGCTTATGATATCCTTTTTTATAAAGGAAAAGATCTACGAAAATTATCTCTCGTTGAAAGAAGAAAATATTTAGAAAAATTTCAACAAGAAAATAAAACTAATCAAATTGATTTATCTTCCATCATTAATTTTTCATCCTGGGATAAATTAACTACATATAAAAATAATTTTCATGATGATTTAAATGAAGGAGTCATGATTAAACTTAAAAATAGTGAATATTTACCAGGAAGAAAAAAAGGATATTGGTATAAATGGAAAAAAAATCCGAAACTGGTTGATGCTATTTTAATGTATGCTCAACGAGGGCACGGAAAGAGATCATCGTATTATTCAGATTTTACTTTTGGTGTTTGGAAAGAGAGTGAATTAGTACCAATAGGAAAGGCTTATTCCGGATACACTGATAAAGAACTATTAGTATTAGATAAATTTATTAGGAATAATACTATCAATAAATTTGGTCCTGTAAGAGAGGTAAAAAAAGAAATTATATTAGAAGTAGCCTTCGATGATGTGTTTCCGAGTACTAGACATAAGTCTGGTGTAGCTATGAGATTCCCAAGAATACACCGCATTCGTTGGGACAAACCAGTTAATGAGGTATTAACAATTAGTGAATTTAAAAAAGAATTTAAGCTGAGTTAAAATGTTATTATCAAAATATTGCATTAAATATTAAATATAGTAAAAAATTAAATAAGATGATTAAAGAAGAAAATTTTGGATACAGAGATAAAAGAGGTCACTTCGTTCCTAAAGAAGCGGCTGATAAAAATCCTATATGGATACTTCCTTTTAATTTAAAAAAAATTTTAGATTGGTTTATCTTTTCGTATATTTTTTCATGGAATCTTGTTTACTTAGCTGTTGCATTTATTGCTTACTATTTTTTTACACCTGCACTTTCCGAAATGAAAAATCTTTCACCGGGTTGGATTTCTGAAATTTTAATTCGGAACTATATAATAGGTACGATATTTTTTAGTTTAATACATCTACCTCTTTACGTAAAAAAATCTCAGGGAATTAAATTTAAATTTAATCCAAACTGGCCAGAAAAGATTCAAAAGATTTTTACATTTAATAAACAGATATTTGATAATTTATTTTGGAGTTTGTTTTGGGGGGTTCCTATTTGGACAGCTTACGAGGTTTTATCTTTTTGGTTTTATGCTTCTGGTTTGGTACCTTTTGTTCAATTTAGTGAAGCTCCTATTTATTTCTTTATTATTCTTTTACTAATTCCAGCATTTAGAGATGCTCACTTTTATTTAATTCATCGGTTCTTGCATTTTAAATTTATGTATAAGATTGCTCATTCTGTTCACCACCGAAATGTCAATCCTGGGCCGTGGTCAAGTTTATCAATGCATCCTATTGAACATTTATTATATTTTTCTGGTGTTATCATTCATTGGGTTATTCTTTCACATCCATTACATGCTACTTATCATTTATTTCATGCTGGCCTAGGTTCAGCAAACGGTCATATTGGATTTAAGCAAATGATGATCAATGATAAGAGAGCAATAGATCTCAGTAATTACAATCATTATCTTCATCATAAATATTTCGAAGTAAATTACGGAAATCTCATGATTCCTTTTGATCAATGGTTTGGCACCTATCATGATGGATCTAAAGAAATGCACGAAAAAATGCTAAAAAGAGTTAGTATTAAAAACTAATTTTTTTCAACAATTTCAATAATTTAAAGAGCCTTAATCTGTAACATTTTATACCTTGTTTAAAGTTTAACATTATGTTTATATGCAAATTATATGCTAGCTAGTAGCGTATTTTACTCAATAGGAGGAAATATGAAAAAACTATATGTGGTTATAGTTGCAGTGTTGGCTCATCTGATGTTCATCTCATCAGCTTCAGCTCAACCTACAAATAGTAACCAACTATCCGATCCTCGTGTTAGACAAGCTTTGTGTATGGCTATCGACATGAAAACAATCGGTGAAACATTATTTGAAGATCAAATCATAATGGCTGATAGTTTATTACCAAACGGTCCAATGAAATCTCCAAATCTACCTGATCTCAGTTACAATCCTGAAAAGGCTCGTCAACTGTTAGCAGAAGCAAATTGGGACTCTGATAGAGAACTTGACATGGTATTCTATTATGGAGATCAGCTGACTGCTGACTTCATGGCAGCAATTCAAGCATACTTTGCTGATGTTGGTGTTAAAATGACTTACCGTCTATTACAAGGTGATGTTGGTGCACAACTTAATTCAGTTCCTGATGATGGTGTGAACGGACCAGCTGCTGTTGACTATGACTTAGGTTATGGTGCTCGTGCAGCAATTGCAATGCAAGAGTATTACAATACTTTTAAAACAGGTCTAAACCCACAAACTCCTGGTGATCCAAAAATGGATGCGCTAATTGAAAAAATCAATTCAAGTGCAGATCCAGAAGTTCTAAAACCTGCTTTCTTTGAAATACAAGAATATCAAATGGAGCAAGTTAACATTTGTCCATTATACTATCAAAAATTATTCATCTATGAGAGTAATAAAGTTGATAGAAATGGTGGATCATATGGTAACGCTCAGTATAACTATAACTGGGGAATTACTGATTGGAACGTAAGTGGTGGTACATTACAAACTAACACTGGTCCTGTTGAATTCTTTGAACAACCTTGGTACAACCTTGGTTTATGGATACACAACAAAGTTGTATTCGATAGACTATTAGTTGCTGATGGTGCGTTACAACCAGTTGGATGTTCAGCTTGTGAAAGTTATGAGTTAGCTGCTGATGGTTTAAGTCTTACATTTAAACTAAAAGATGGTCTTACTTTCCATGATGGAAACGATGTAACTGTTGAGGATGTGGCATGGAGTATTCGTACTGCTATGAAAGCACCTCAAATGCACGCTCTAATTGGAAACACAGTTGGATCAATCAAAGGTGCTGATGCATTTAAAGACGGCTCAACTAATGATGTTTCTGGTATTAAATACAATATTGCAGACAGAGTTATTTCGTTAGAATTAACAAAAATTGATCCTAACATCTTAACTACGTTCACTCAATTTGCTATTTTACCTAAGCACTTATTAGGTGATGTTGATCCTTTGAAATTCCAACAAAGTGATTTCTGGCAAAAGCCAATAGGATCTGGAGCATTTAAAATTACTGAAGTTAAAATGAACGACTTTGCGAAGTTCGAACCTTTTGACGGCTATCATGGTGGTAAAGCTGGTTTTGATATCATTGCTTACCCAAGTTATGATGGTGACGGTAACTTAATTAAAAATGCTGCTGCAGGAAAAATGGATTACGGATTTACTAAAAACGTAGCTGATGTTGCTGCACTAGATGCTATGGACAACATGGGAACTAAAGCTGTTGATATCCCTTATACTCGTATGATGTGGATTATGCAGTATCCAAAACCATAGTTAAATTACACATTAAAGCTGAGGCATTTGCCTCAGCTTTTTATTTTTTAAACGGGAAGTAATAATGACAACTTACATTGCTCAACGCTTGATTATTTTCTTTCCGATGCTTCTTGTCATAAGTTTTCTTGTTTATTCGGGATTAGAATTATCACCAGGTGATGCTGTATCACATATGATTAGCCCTGAACTTGCTTCAACAATTACTGCTGAACAACTTGATGCAATGCGTGAAGCATATGGTCTTAATCAAAGTTTTATAACAAGATATTGGATTTGGTTAACCAGCATGGTTCAAGGGGATATGGGTTACTCCATGGCTGGTGGAGTTGCTATTTCTGAAATAATGGTAAAAACAGTTCCTGCAACTTTGGAACTATCAATGGTTGCATTATTTTTCTCAACCATTTTAGGTTGTTCTTTAGGTGTTATTAGCGCACTTAAAAGAGGTTCTGGAACTGATAATTCTCTTACAGTTGCTGGAATGGCTGGAGTTTCTATCCCAGAATTTTTCTTTGGATTAGTTGCAATTCTATTATTTGCCATTGAATTAAAATGGCTTCCTGTTGGTGGAAGACTCATGCCGCATTATGAAACAGTTTGGGATAGAATTCCAAATATTGTTCTCCCATCCCTAGTATTAGCATTAATGATGACTGCTGGAGCGATGCGTTATGCACGTTCATCTATGTTAGATGTTCTTGCAAGAGAATTTATTACAACAGCTCGATCAAAAGGTATGCCAGAGTGGAGAGTAAATATCTTACATGGATTTAGAGTTGCTTTAACACCAGTTGTAGTTTTAATTGGTTTTCGTCTACCTCTACTTATTGGTGGATCAACTATTATAGAACAGGTTTACCAGTGGCCTGGAATTGGCAGTATGTTTATTCGATCTGTTCGTGCATCAGATTATCCATTAGTTATGACAATATCTCTAATGTACGTATTTGTAGTTCTTACAGCAAGTTTAATTATAGATGTATTAACAGCATTAATTGATCCAAGGGTCAGATTGGGTAAGGAATAATGGCAAAGACATCTTTAGATAGAAAATTTGATCAAATTAAAAAACGTGAAGAAGAAAAATCATTTTCAATTAAAAAAAGAAGTAGAATAGTCAGTAAATTTTTAAATAACCGCCTAGCAGTTTTTGGTCTAATTATTTTTACTATAATTATTTTAGCCTCTTTATTTGCTCCATTACTGTCGCCATATGATCCTATGCGTGTTGATCTTCGCTCAATGAGGCAAGCGCCATCTTTTGATCATTGGTTTGGCACAGATAGTACAGGGCGTGATGTTTTTACAAGAGTTTTATTTGGTGGAAGAGTCTCAATTTTTATTGGTTTAGGAAGCGCTATATTATCTGCAGTAGTTGGCATCGCCGTTGGTTGCTATGCAGGTTATAAAGGTGGTTGGATAGATGTTATCGCTCTTAGAGTTTCTGAAATATTTATGTCATTTCCTCAAATAATATTAGTTTTATTGTTAGTATCAATAACGGGTCAAAGTTTATTTAATCTTATGGCAATATTTATTCTTACAGGATGGGGAGGAATGTATAGGCTTGCCAGAGCACGAATGTTGTCATTACGTGAGGAAGAATATGTTCAAGCTCTGAGAAGTTTTGGACTGTCGACCTTTACCATTTGCTACAAACATATGTTACCAAATGCTTTAAGTCCTATAATGGTTAATATAACTCTTTCGACGGCTATGTTTATTTTAACAGAAGCTGGTTTAAGTTTCCTAGGACTAGGAGTTCCATTAAATATCCCAACATGGGGAAATATACTCAATGTTGCTCAAGATATTTTAATTTTACAAAACTATTGGTGGATGTGGGGGCCGGTTGGATTAGTAATTTCAGTATTTGTACTATGTGTTAACTTTATAGGAGATGGTCTGAGAGATTCAACAGATCCATCACAACAAGGATAGTATGACAGATAAAAATAATATAGCTCTCTCAGTTAAAAATCTCAAAACATTTTTCTACACTAATAATAGATGTAATAAAGCAGTGAACGGCGTTTCCTTTGATGTTGAAAAAGGTAAAACACTTTGTATTGTCGGCGAAAGTGGATGCGGGAAAAGTGTGACTGCAGCAACTATTATGCAACTTCTTCCAACTTTATCAAGAATTGAAGAAGGTGAAATTATTTTTCGAAAGGATGATAAAACCATCAATATTGAAAAGTTAGAAAAGAATGGAAAAGAAATGAGAAATATTAGAGGTTCTGATATCGCAATGATTTTTCAAGATCCAATGACTGCGTTAAATCCAGTTTATACGGTTGGTTTTCAAATAAGTGAAAATTTAAAATATCACACTAACCTTAATCGAAAAGAAATAAGAGAAAAAAGTATTTCTCTTTTGAATGATATGGGGATTCCTTTACCTGAAAAGAGAGTAGATGAATATCCGCATAGTTATTCTGGTGGTATGAGACAAAGAGCTATGATTGCAATGGCGATGGCATGTAATCCAAAAATATTAATTGCCGATGAACCTACAACAGCTTTAGATGTTACAATTCAAGCTCAAATATTTGAATTGATGGAAAAACTTAAAGAGGAAAATGATACTGCAATCATTCTCATTACCCATGATATGGGTGTTGTTGCTGAATTAGCGGACAATGTTGCGGTTATGTATATGGGAAATATTGTCGAAGCAGGTACTGCCGATGATGTTTTAAGACGGCCTACACACCCCTATACAAAAGCATTATTAGAATCTGTTCCAGTTCTTGGTAGAGGAAAAAATCAAGATATAAATCCTATAAAAGGGTCAACACCTGATCCATATAATAGGCCTATTGGATGCCAGTTTGCACCACGTTGTAATTGGCAAACAGAAAGTTGTGATGTGATGCCTGAAATTACACAAATAAATAAAACTCATGAAATAAGATGTCATAAGTACGAACAATTTTTTGAAAAGTATAATGAAAAAAGAGATTCTTAAATTACGCGACGTTAAAGTCTACTTTCCCGTAAAAGCAGGCGTCTTTAATCGAACAGTCGGACATGTAATGGCGGTTGATGGTGTTGATTTAGATATTTATCGCGGTGAAGTGTTAGGTCTGGCTGGAGAAAGTGGTTGTGGTAAAACTACTCTCGGTAAAGCAATCTTAAGATTGGTTGAACCTACAAATGGTGAAGTTACATATGTTTCAAAAGAAGAAGATGAAACAGAATTAACATCTTTAGAGAAAAAGGATATGGATCCTTTTCGAAAAAAACTTCAGATTGTCTTTCAAGATCCACATTCCTCTCTCAATCCTTCTTTTACTATTTTTGGATCTCTTCAAGATCCTTTAAAAAAATTTGGAGTTAATTCAAAAGAAGAAAGAAGAAAAATAATAGGTGATCTATTAGAAGCAGTAAATATGCGTAGAGAATATATGGATCGATATCCTCATGAGTTTTCGGGAGGTCAAAGACAACGAATTGGAATTGTAAGAGCTTTGTGTTTAGATCCTGAATTGATTGTATGTGATGAGGCCGTCAGTGCATTAGATGTTTCAATTCAGGCTCAAGTTTTACAATTATTAATGCAGCTAAAAAAAGATAATAATTTAACTTATCTATTTATTACGCACGATCTAAGTGTGACTGAATATTTATGTGATAGAATTGCAGTAATGTATTTAGGTAGAATTGTTGAACTTTGTGATTCTGAAGATCTTTATAAAAATACTCTTCATCCCTACTCTGAAGCTTTAATATCAGCAATACCAGTCGCAGACCTTGATAAGAAAACTAAGAGAATTGTTTTAGAAGGAGATGTACCAAGTCCAGTGAATCCACCTAAGGGTTGTCCTTTTCATCCTCGTTGCCCTAAAGCAAAAGATATATGTAAAACTGAAGTACCAACATTAAAAAAATATTCTACAAATGGTAATGAACATTATGCATCCTGCCATTTGATCGATTTACCTGAAATAAGTTAGTAATGACTAAATACGATCCAAAAGATCTTAACGGTGTTATGCCTGCAATGATCACATCCATTAATAAAGATGAAACTATAAACAAGGACGGTTTAAGAAAAATAATCAATCATTTAATAGCTGAAAATGTTAATGGTTTGTACGTAACTGGCAGTACAGGTGAAACTTTTTTAATGTCACCAGAAGAAAAAAAAGAAGTGCTTGATATTATTGTTGAAGAAGTAAATGGCAGAGTTCCTGTTATTGCGCATGTTGGATCTATTGGAACTAAAATTACAACTGATCTAGGAAAATATGCCACTCATGCTGGTGTCGACGCTTTATCAGCATTGCCACCTTTTTATTACAATTTTTCTAATGAAGAGATTTATAATTATTATAGTGACATAGCTCAATCCTCACATTTGCCAATTATTATATATAACATTAGTCACGCAAATTTGATGGATATTGATATGTTAAAAAGATTGGCCGCTATAGATAATATTAAAGGAGTTAAATATACGGCAGCAACTCATTTTAATTTTGAGAAAATAAAAAAAGAAATTGGAGCAAATTTTAAAATTTATTCTGGTATGGATGAAATGGCTATCTCTGGTCTGATATCAGGTGCTGATGGTATGATTGGATCATTTTATAATTTAATGCCAGAAATGTTTGTAGGAATTTTTGAAAATATGAAAAATGGTAATGTTGTTGAGGCAAAAAAATTACAAGACAAAGTCAATATGATCATTTTGTATGCTTTAAAAAAATCAGGTTATCCATTTATTAAAATGGGATTAAGTTGGATGGGAATTGATTCAGGGTATGTAAGAAAACCTTTTTCAAGTATTGTGAATACAGAGATAGAAAAGGGAATTAAAGATGATTTAAAAAAATTAGTATCGGAAAATGATCTTTCAGAAATAAAATTTTTAAAAGCATTATAATTAACTCTGTGAAAAAAAATATTTTAAAAAAATTAAAAAATAAAATCATTGTATCATGTCAGCCTAATGAGGGTGGACCTCAAGACAAGACTTCTATTGTTGTTTCAATGGCAAAAGCTGCAATTATAGGAGGTTGTGGTGGTGTAAGAATTGAAGGAGAAAAAAATATACGAGCAGTCAAAAAAAATATTTCTTTACCAATAATTGGCATAATAAAAAATGACTTAGATAACTTTAAAGTTAGAATTACGCCTCTCTTAAAGGATGTCGATAAAATTATTAATAGTGGTGCAGATATAATAGCGTATGATGCCACAAATAGGAAAAGGCCTTTTCCAACAAAAGAAATTATTTTAAAAATTAAAAAAGCAAATCGTTTAGCTATGGCAGATTGCTCAAATCTAGATGATGCTAAAAATGCTATTTTAGAGGGTGCGGATATTATTGGCACAACACTTGCCGGCTATGTTGGTAAACAAGTGAAAGATACGGATAAACCAAATATAAAATTAGTTAAAGAATTTAAAAAACTTAATTGCTTTGTAATGGCTGAAGGGCGTTACAACACTCCAGAGCTTGCAAAGCAAGCTATACAAGCAGGAGCAGATGCAGTTACAATTGGAAGTGCTATTACGCGTATTGATAATATTACGAGTTGGTTTGTAAAAAAAATTAAAAAATTAAAATGAATAAAAAAATATTTAACAAATCAGGTATCGCAATTGATTTTGGAGCAACTAAGATATCAGTATCTCAAATAATTAAGGGAAAGTTTAAAAAAACTATTACTGAGCCAACTTCAATAAATAAAGTAGCAAATAATTATATTCAACAAATTGAAAGAAATATTAAAAACATAAATATATCTAAATCAAAAAAAATAGGCATTGCTATTACAGGTAGGGTTGACCAATATGGAAATTGGTACCCAGTAAATAAAGAAAATTTAGGAACTTTCAAAATACCCCTTAAAAAACTTATAGAAAAAAAATTTAATACAGCTTCTACAATAATAAATGATGCAACAGCTGCAGCTTTAGGAGAAGCAAATTATGGAAAAGGTCATAAATACAAATGTTTGGGATATATTACAATTTCAAGTGGTATAGGAGTTGGTGTAATTTTAAACAATAAACCTCTTCTCTCAGAAAATGGGTTAGCAGGACATTTAGGATTTACAACTTCAACGTTAGCAAAAACAAAATGCGGGAGTGGTAGAATTGGAACTTTTGAAAGTATCGCTTCTGGTAAGGCAATGAGTAAAATTGCTAAACAAAAAGGTTATAAAAATATTAGTGCTAAAGAAATTTTTAAGCTTAGTTTACAAAATAAAAAATGGGCAAAAGAAATAATCGATCTATCTGCCAAATCTGTCTCAGAACTGTGTGCAAATTTGAAAGCTATATTTGATATAGATATAATTATTCTTGGTGGAAGTATTGGAATGGCACAAGGTTATGTAGAGCTCGTAAAAAAAAATTTGAAAAAAGAACCTAAATTATTTCACGTAAAAGTAGTGAAGTCTTCTCTTGGAGTAAAAGCAGCAAAAATGGGTGTTTTGCTATAAAGACAAGAAACTGATTGTGCTTTTAATGAAAATTGCATAGTTTAATTAAAATGGGAAAAGGACAAAAATTATATTCAAAAGCAAAGCAAATTGTTGCTGGTGGTAATATGCTTTTATCAAAAAGACCTGAAATGTTTTTACCTGAACATTGGCCTGCTTATTTTACTAAAACAAGAGGTTGTGAAGTATGGGATCTCGATGGAAATAAATATATAGATACCTTAATGATGCCAGGAACTAATTCACTTGGCTATAGTCATCCAGAAGTCGATGAAGCTGTCAAAGAAACAGTCGGAAATGGTAATATGTCTTCTCTAAATGCTCCTGAAGAAGTTGAACTCACGGAAAGATTAGTTGAGCTACATCCATGGGCTGATATGGCTAGATTTGCAAGATCAGGAGGTGAAGCTAATTCAGTCGCTATTCGTCTTTCAAGAGCTGCATCTGGAAGAGATAATGTAGCATTTTGCGGATATCATGGCTGGCATGATTGGTACTTAGCTTCAAATTTATCTGACTCAAAAGGGTTAGATGGTCACCTACTACCAGGTTTAGATCCTCATGGTGTTCCACAAAATCTCAAAGGAAGTGTATATCCGTTTGAGTATAATAATTTTGAAAAACTAGAAAACTTAGTCAAAACTAAAAATATTGGCGTTATCAAAATGGAAGTTTACCGAAATAAAGAACCAGAAAATAATTTTTTGCAACGAGTAAGAAAATTAGCAGATGATAATAATATTGTTTTAGTTTTTGATGAATGTACATCAGGATTTAGAAAAAATTATGGTGGTTTACATATGCTTTATGATGTTGAGCCTGACGTCGCAATGTTTGGAAAAGCTCTTGGAAATGGATATGCTGTAACTGCAGTCCTTGGTAAAAGAGAGGTAATGCAAGCAGCAGAAAAATCTTTTATAAGTAGCACCTTTTGGACTGAACGAATTGGATCTAGTGCTGGTCTTGCGACACTAAAAGTTATGAATAGAGAAAAATCATGGGAAAAAATTACAAAAATTGGTGAATACGTAAATAGTGAGTGGATGAAGTTGTCTAAAGAATTTGATCTTCCAATTACTATTAGTGGATTAGCGGCACTGACAACATTTTCATTTAAAAGTGAAAATGCATTGGCCTATAAAACATATATTACTCAAGAAATGCTTAAAAAAGGTTATCTTGCTGCAACTGCAGTCTATGTTTGTACTGCACACACAAAAGACATCATTGATGGTTACATTGAAAATATACGCCCTATTTTTCACACGATAAAAGAGTGTGAGGATGGAAGAAATATTATGGATTTCTTAGAAGGCCCTATTGCACATAATGGTTTTAAACGATTAAACTAATCTAAAGATATAATTTTATTTCCAATTTTTTTAAAAGGCAATCTTTTTAAATTACTTGTGCAAAGACCTTGGCTATCAATATAAAAACTCTGAGATGCAATTGGATCATAAGCATCTTTATGAGACACAGCTGCTTTAATTATTATTAATTTAGCATCTCTAGGGTTAATACCTTGTGAAGTTAGTTGACCTAAATCCATTGGTGGTGTTTTAATTGATGTTAACAATAAGGTTAATTGATCATTTTTTAATACAGCTGAAGGGCCCATATTAATTTTTGTTCCCATCATTGAAGCTAAGTGAGATTGTTTATTTTCAAGTTCAAATCTTCCATCAGAAATTCTTTCTAAATTTGCTTTAATAAAAATAGGTTTGCCATGAAATGCATCAAATTTTGCACCTATATGTAGCTGAACTTCATTATTAATATGAGCTTTATGACAAGCATTTGCAGCTTCAGGATCATTAATGATAGCAACGATCCCGGTATGATGAGTTTGTAATAATCGATCTAATAAATCAGTAGCATCTCCTGGTGTTCCTCCGCCAATATTATCAGCTGGTTCAATTAGTAAAATAGGTTTTTCAATTTCTGTAATATTATCAATCATATTTAGAGCTTCATCCAGAGAATTTTCTTTTGGATAACCATCTTTAATTTTTGCTTCTAGTATATTGACCAATTTATCTAGGTAGAGTTTTGCATCACTAATTTTTCCTCTGGTACAACAATTTATACTAAAACCACAATCTGGAATATCCGCGTATGAATATCCTGCCATAACATTAATGCATAAGATCTCTGGATCTTTCTTCTCTATTTTTAGTGCTTCCTCTAAAATTGTTTTCATTGGATCATTTGCTGTACCAACACCTGTTGGAGGTAAAATATATTTTGTATCCAGATGTACTTGTTTTACATTAGGATCTAGAAGAAGGTCATTTAATATTGATGCAGCTTTTATTGCTGTTTCTCTAGAATCACTGTGAGGGTTTTTTCTATATGCATAAACACATGTGCTATACTTAATCATATTTTCTGAAACATTGGCGTGTAAATCTAAAACTGCAACAATAGGAATAGATATATTTTCTTTTGATAAAAAACTTTGAATATCTCTGAGAAAATCTCCCTCAAAATCATCATGGTTAGTGCTTACCATAGCTCCATGTAAAACTAAGAAAATAGCATCTATGTTGTGACAAGAAACTTTTAATTTTACAAAGAAATTTTTTTTAAAATAGTTTTCTGATTCTTCATCAACAGTACCTGAAGGTCTAGCTGACATTTGAATTCCTGGAATTATATTCCAATTTTGACCAGAAGCATATTCTATAAAACCATCTGTTGGAGATCCATTACCAGTGTTTTCATTAATTATTTCTTTATCATGAAAAATAATAAAATCTTTTAAAGTAGTTGGTTCACCTAAAAATGTATGCGTTTCATGATATATACCTGAGAGAAAAATATTTTTAGACATTTAGTATTTCTTCTAATTCATTATTTGCATGTATTTTTATTTTTTTTACATCTTCTGCAGTTGCTCCATCATAAGGCCAGAGAACTTTTTCAGATACTGGTCCCCATCCACCAACAGAAGCAAGTAATTTATCTAAACCAGTATTTGATAGTTTATCAGCAAAAGGTAAAATATAATGCTTCATAAAGTTTAGAACTTTTGCTTCTAGTTCTTGTGCTTTTTCATAATCTTTCTCTATTAAATCCCAAATTTTAACAGCGCCATTTGGGCTTAAACATGCAACGTTGGAATAAGATCCATTTGCTCCTAAAGGTTTTCCATATACAACTGTATGTCCAGGCACAAATACTGAGAAATCATCTAATAATTCTCTTCTTTGTGAGTACCATTGCTCGTCACCCCCTGCACATTTAATTCCTACAAGATTTTGAACAGATTGTTTTAATAAACTAATCTCTTCAAGAGAAAGCAGGACTTTTGCATGAGGAGGATTGTATAAAATCATATAAATATCTTCAACCACCTCTTGCATTCCTAAAATAAAATTTTTTGACTCATTAAAAGTTGGAGGCCACCAATCTGGTAAGGTAATTTGAAATCCATTTGGTTGTAAACTTACCATTCGCTTTGCTCTTTCTTGGCACACTCTTGGATTAGTATGGCTTAAACCAAGTTGAAATTTTTTCTTCTTTTTTAATGCAATTGTTGAGACTATTTCCGATAATTTATCAAATTCTTGTTCTGTTTGATTATGACATTCTGCAGCGGTACCATTAGTATAGATACCAGAAACTTTAGAGTCACATAAAATATGAATCTGTTCTTCAAATGCAACCCAGTCAATTTGATTATTATTTATTGGTAAAAGAATAGTTCCCCAAATCCCATTTGGTTTCTCTCGTCGTATCATTTTAATGTTTGTGTAATTGATCTTCTGCTTGCTTAATAATATCTACGCCCACTCTATCGCTCCATCCTTGAATCAATTTCTTTGTTACTGGACCAACATTTCCATCAGCAATTGGCATTCCATTAAACTTTGTTGCAGGCATTATTGAATATGGAGTACTTGTAATAAACATTTCATCTGATGTTGCTAAGTCATAAGATTGAATAACAGCTTCAATCACTTCAATACCTAAAGATCGAGCTATCTCCATAGTTGAATTTCTCGTAAGCCCCTCCAAACAATTAGCAGTGGTTGGTGTAATTAATTTTCCATCTTTGATCATAAATATATTTCCACCTTTATTTTCTGCAACGTTACCATGAATATCAAGAATGACACTTTGCGCATCAGGATCAACTAATTTAGCTTCAATTTCAGCTAAAGTGTAAAATAGGCGACTTCTATTTTTAATTCTTGCATCTAAAGATTGTGAAGGCACCATTCTGGTAGGAGGAGTTACTGCGTGACAACCTTTTCTATAAAAAGGAGCCCATGACACAAGGTTCATAGGTTGAGTATAAATCATAACAGTTGGTTTAGAGACTTGCAAAGCTGGATTGCCTCCAGTGATTGAATGTCCTCGAGAAATATTATGCACAAGCCAACAATCCTCATTAGCCTTGTAATTATCTTTGTTAATTTCTAATAATTCAAGACTGACCTTTTTCATTTCATCAATTGTCATTTGAGGGTCAATACGTGTTAATTTGAATGATTTATATAGCCTTTCTAAATGCTCATCTAATTTGAATGGTTTAAAATTAAATGTTCTAGTAGATTCAGTAACTGTATCACCTAATAGTACTGCACTATCAAATATTGAAATTTTAGCATCTACTTCTGGCACAATCTCACCAGAAATATAAACTTTTCTATTGTTCATTTTATAATTTGTTTTTTGATTTTAATTCTGCTTTTAATTGTTCTTGTTCCATTTTCTCTTTATGCTTGTCGTGTTTTGCAGAAATACCATGATAAACAAAACCGAAAGCTCTTCGTGATCGAGTTTTGGATTTATTAGGATCAGCAAAATGTATAATTTTAGCATGATGCATTAAAAACATTCCCGCTTTACCCTCAAACTTCACTGTATTTTTTTTATCTTCTTCTGTACCAAAATCTGTTACACCTTTTGAAAAACCTAATATTTCTGATTTACCATGCGGTCTGTATCCTTCCATTTTGTGAGAGCCTCTTACATAGTGGATACATCCATTTTCATCATCTACATCCTCTAAAGCAAGCCATCCGGTTACTGCTTTATCATTATTTAAATTAAAATAATAACCGTCTTGATGTGGTGGAGTTGGATTGCTTTTACCTGGTGGTTTATTAAAATACTCCATTGCCCTTGGTATAACGTCTTCACCTAAAGCATTGGCTGCTAATTCCTTTATTTTACTATTGTGAAATAAATCATGAAAGAAAGCATCGTATTCTTCTAACTTTTGCATTTGCATCAAAGTATCTTTATTTTCTTTATCAACGTAATACACTTCTCCTTCTTTCATTTTAGGAACACAGTCTTTTATGTATCTATCAAATTCTTTGTTAATAAGTTCCATATCAGACTTTGAGAAAAGTTCTGGAATATGATTATAACCATTCTCATCATAAATGTTTTTTAAATCACCTAGGTCGGGTATGTTGCTATTAAAATTCATATTAAATTTTTCTCTTTCATTTCTTTTTTTAACTTTTCTTGATAAGCATCATGTGCCTCTTGATTAATTTCAGCACTTTCACCATAATAAATAAAACCTAATGCTTTTCTAGTTCTTGTTTGCGATTTGTTACCTTCTGCCCAATGAATTGTTTTAGCGTTATGGATTAAAAAAGTTCCAGGTTCACCAGGAAATGAAACAGTATTTTTTTTATCATTATCATTTCCAAAATCTGTAATACCTTGAGAAAATCCTAAAACATTTGATCTTCCGTGTGGTCTATATTCTGATTTATGAGAACCTCTAACATAATGAATACATCCATTTTCTTCATCAACTTTTTCAAGTGCTAGCCAACAAGTAACGGCATTATGTTTTTTTAACATAAAGTAATAACCATCTTGATGTGGTGGAGTTGGCTTTCCTATCCCTGGTGGTTTATTAAAAAATTGTAAATTTTGTGGCTCAGCTTTTTCACGCAAAACTATTTCGGCAACTTCTCTTATCGATGAATTTTCAATTAAATCTTTAAAATAATCATCGTACGTATACATTTGTTGAAGTTGTTTAATAGTACTTTTATCATCTTTGTTTTCATAGAAAACATGATGATCAGGTACAGTAGGCGCAACTTCTTTTATATATCTAGTCAATTCTATTTTTATCTCTTCAATTTTATTATCTGAAAATAAAGGATTAATAGCAATATAACCATTCTCATCAAAATGAGATTGAAGGTCTGTATTATTAAAATCTGGCATAATTTTCTAAAATTATGGTAACTTAAATTAAGAAGATATCTAGTAAAATTTAATAATATACCCTATTTTCTCAATTTAATTATAACTTATTAGAGAATGAATAAAAAATACAAGAGAGTTTTTTCTATAAATAATGATCTAGGATATAGAAATTATACTGTTAGGGATTTAATCAACCTAAAAGGTAAAAAAAAATTAACACAAGTAAGAGTTACAACAGTTGAAGAAGCTGCAGCAGCTCAAGAAGCTGGAATTGATTTATTATTAACTGGACCAGGGAAAGATTTTCTAGATATTAGAAAAGCCGCCTCAAAAACGTTTATGACTGTTGGTGTTCCTTTTATTGAAAACCCATCAAAAAAAGAGGCAACAAAAAAAGCATTTGAAATTATTGAAGCTGGAGCAGATTCATTAATGTGTCAAAATTGGAATCTTGAATGGATGAAGCATCTAAGTAAATTTAGAATTCCTTTTCAAAGTCATGTTGGATTTATTCCAAGAAGAACAACATGGATTGGTGGAATACGATCTTTTGGTAAAACAGCAAATGAAGCTCTAGAATTATTTAAAGATATAAAAGATATTGAGGAGACTGGCGCATGGGGCATAGAAGTAGAACTCGTTCCAGAAAATATTTTAGAAGTTATTAAAAAGCACACATCACTTGTTACTATTTCAATTGGTTCGGGAATAGCTGCGGATGCTCAATTTTTATTTGCTGAAGATATACTAGGACAGAGTAAAATAAGTTTTCCAAGACATGCAAAAAAATATAAAAATTTTAATAAAATATTAAGTGATATTCAAAAAGTAAGAATTGATGCTTTCAAAAAGTATAAAACAGAAGTTCAAAAAAATAAATTTCCAACAAAAAAACATACTATTTCAATTAAAAAAATAGAGTTAATTAAATTTAGAAAGTTTCTGCAACAACTTTAATTATGAAAAATAAATTTAAAAAAGTTTACTCTCTTGCACATCAAGCTGGCTATAGAAACTATACGGTTAAAGATTTAATAAATTTAAAAGGTAAGAAAAAATTAACACAAATAAATGTTGTATCTGCTGAAGAAGCTGCAGCTGCAGAAGCTGCTGGTATAGATATGATCATTTGTGGGGTAGATCAGTTAAAAGAAATACGCGAAGCTGCGCCCAATACATTTTTAACGTGTGGGATAAAATATACTGAGCATGCTTCCAAAGAAAGTATGATGAAGAAAGTATTTGAATTACTAGAAGTCGGTGTAGACTCCATACACACCAATTCGTGGAATATAAATTTTATTAAATATTTAAGTGATTTTAATATCCCTTTTCAAGGGCATGTAGGTTTTGTTCCAATGAAATCAACGTGGACAGGGGGTGTGAAACCAGTTGGGAAAAGTTCTGCTGAGGCTATTAAAGTTTATCATGATATAAAAGAATTAGAAAAAATTGGTGCTTGGGCTGTAGAGGTCGAATGTGTACCGGAGGATATTTTAAAAGAAATAACAAAAGACACCAAAGCTTTGACTATTTCAATAGGATCAGGCAGATATACGGATATTCAATTTTTGTTTGGTGAAGATATTTTGGGATATCACTTCAATTCAACTAAAACACCTAGACATGCAAAAAAATATAAAGATTTTAATAAGATATACGAAAAGTTACAAAAGGATAGAATAGATGCTTTTAAGGAATATCAGAAGGATGTAGTAAGTAAGAAATTTCCATCGAAAAATAATGTTGTTTATGCCGAAAAAAAAGAGCTAGAAAAATTTAAGAAATTAATAAAAAAAATCTAAATGGAAATTAGTAAATTAGTTAGAAGATTAAATGATAATGAAATATCGCAGTATGAAGATAAGGGTTACATAAAAGGTCTGCCTGTATTTTCTCAAGGTGGTGTTAAAGATCTTCAAAAACTTTTTTTAGATTTAAGTAATAGACTACCCGCAGGCGTTAACATAAATAAAACTAATATGTGGCATAAAGCGAGTAAAAAGTTTTATGATTTAGCCCATACGCCTGCTATTCTTGATTATGTGGAGGATCTTTTAGGGCCAAACTTCTTCCTTTGGGGTGGACAATTTTTTTACAAAGCAGCTAAAAGTAAAGGTGTTGTTCCTTGGCATCAAGATTCTCAATATTGGCCTTTAAATCCATCAAACTCTGTTACAGTTTGGTTAGCTGTGTATGATACAGATAAATCTAATTCAGCAATGAAAATAATATCAGAAAGCCACAAAACAAAAATATTTATACATAACATTAATGACGATAAAAATTATGATTTAAATCAAGAAGTATCTAATGATCAAATTGATAAAGAAAAAATAGTATATATGAATTTAAAAGCTGGTGAAATTTCTCTTCATTCAGATGCTCTTTTACATGGTTCTGATGCAAACCTTTCAAATAATCCTAGATGTGGAATTACTCTAAGATATTCTCCTTCAAATGTTAAAGCAGATTTATCAGAGTGGCCTTTTTTTTCTGTTCAAATAGCTAGAGGTGAAACAAATCACTCTTTAAATCCTATTGCTCCTATGCCGAGAGGCGAAGCAACCCCTGTTAAGGGCTTTCAATTTCATCATGAATTTGAAAGTGAGTGGTAGAGAAATTAAATTTTAACAAGTATAAAATAAATGAAAATAATTGATGAAATAATTCTATACGAAAACCCTGATCCTTTACTCGTTAGTAAACATGGTATTTTCCCGGGTATAGTGAAATTAAAGGATAATTCCTTACTTGCATTATTTACTATTGGGCAAGCTTTTGATTCTGCTGATCAAAGAACATTTGTTTCAAAAAGTTTTGATGATGGAAGAAGTTGGTCTAAACCAAAACCTTTACATAATCATATATATAAAAATAAGGAAGAATCAGAATCTCTTAAACCACTATTATTACAAAATAATAAATTATTGGCAATAGGTTATGCTTTTGTAAGACCAGATAGTTTAACACCAATTGTTAATCCTAATACATTTGAAATACTGCCGCTCAATAATAAAATAAGTATTTCTAACGATAATGGGGAAAGTTGGTCTATGCCAAAAAATTTTAACGTCAATGAAACACCGCTTGAAATATCAGGGGCGTGTATTCAATTAAAATCAGGTAGAATATTAGGAGCAGCGCCACCTTTCCATTTAAAAGAGTCAGATCATTCAGGATGGATAATTTATAGTGATGATGAAGGAGAAAATTGGAGTAAACTATCTGAATTTTATAAATCCAAGGAAGGACATGTTTCAACTTGGGAATGTCGATTATGTGAAACGAACAGCAAAATTATTGTTATTTTTTGGGCTTATGACAATAAAAATAAAAAAAATCTTAGCAACCATGTTGTAATTTCCGATGATGCTGGAAAAACATTTAATACTGTAATTGATACTAAAATTAGAGGACAAGCGTCTAATGTAATGTTTTATAAAGATGATATAATTTTTACCATTCATTGTCACAGAGAAAACCCAACAGGATTAATTCTAAGAAAAGTTGATGTCAGAGATAATAAGTTTTCAATTTTAGATGAAATCAATTTGTTTTCTAAAGATGGTTTATCAAGTGATGATACTAACATAAGTAAACAGTTTGGCTCGCTTAAGTTTGGTCAACCATCAATTCTTCTTTTAAATAACAATGAATTACTAATTTGTTTTTGGTGCATTCATGATAACCGACATATTATTAAAACGTATATCGTAAATATATAGTCATCAGTATGTTCAATCTAATATCTAATGAAAAAGAAAAAATGAAAGTAATCAATTATTATCATTTTTCAACTGCACTACAAATGTGTGCTGTTATAGGAACAGTTGCAGCACCTTTAACATTATATTCTGTAGAATTAGGATTAGATCCAGATAGAATTGGTATTTTAGGTAGTCTGATGGCTTTTTGCCAAGTATTAGCATTAGTAAGTATTCCTCTAACTATCTATTTTGGTAGTAAGATTTTATCTATTTGGACATTATTTTGCAGGTACATTTTTCTTTTAATTTTTTTAATTGTCCCGTTTTATCAAGATAATTTAACACTTGTTTTCTACTTGTTATTTTTTGCAATGCTCATGTTTTCAATTTTACGTTCATTATCTGAAGCTGCATTTGTGCCTTGGATGCAAGAATTTATTCCAAGAGATGTTAGGGGTAGAGTTATTGGTATTAATGGCATTGTCTGTACTCCCTTTGCTTTAGTTGCATCATATGGAATAAAAATCTGGCTAGACAGTAGAGAGGGTTTAGATAGATTTTACCCAGTTTTTTTTATAGCAATAATTCTTGGACTAATATCAGCTCTTTTACTTTTAAAATTAAAAGGGGGAAAAAAGATTAAAGGACGAGATGATGATCAAGGTTATTTAAAAAATTTGCTTAAAGCAACAAAAGATAAAAATTTTAACTTATTTTTAGTTTCATCAGGAACTCAATATTTAGTCATTACCATACTAGCTATTTTCTTAACTCTCTATTTTAAAATTAGAATGAATATTCCAAGTGGGGAATTAATTTTTTCTTCAACTTTAATTCTAATTGGTGGGACATGTAGTGGTTTAGTAGTTGGAAGAGTGACAGATAGTTATGGCTGTCGAGGTATAAGAGTATTATTCCAAAGTCTACAGATAATACTATTACTTACTTTACCATTTATAAATTCTGATACTCCTTACTTAAGCTACGTAATTGGAATAATTTTCTTTCTCTTTGGTTTCTTAATGTGGGGCAGTGCATCAATAGGTTATATTTTTATGTTAAACTATGTACCAAGTAATAACAAAGAATCTTTTATGTCACTTGCGTACAGCTTAGATGGAATAACAGCAGGAGTGACAACAGTATTAGCTGGTTATTTAATTGTTTGGTTAGATAATAATGAGATAATTTTGTTTGATAAATTACTAGGTAGCTATGAAGTTTTATTTATTATTTGTGCATTTATTATAGCAATTTCTATGAATGCTTTTATTCTTATAAGAGAAGAAGGAGCAATGGGAGTTAGAACTTTTTTGAGACAATTAATTTTTTATAGAAAGCAAATTCCATAATTACCATATTTATTTTTTACCAGGCCATTTCATTAATAGTTTAGCATTTTTTTCTTCTTCAATAGCCTTTTCTTTATCTTTAAAAATTTTCACTACGCATTGAGGTTTATTACGATCAATTACATCATAAACTAGATGGTGATCTACTTTATCAATAAGTGGGCCAATCCAACCAGCACAATGATCGCAGTATCTTTTCATAGGCTCAGCATCATTATCCAAAACTTTACTGAGACTTGGACAAACATTCATTCTTAATTCTAATTTTTCGTCATCTAATTTTAAATCCATATCACAGTTTTCTTCAATTCTAATATGATCCCAGTATTCATACATCCCCTTCAAACCTTTTTCTTTGAATAATTCTAAAGTATGTTTTTCTTGATTTTTACTGATTTCCAACCAGTAAGCCTCTAAATGCTCTTCTCCTTTATCTTCGAGAAACTTAAAAACTTCGTTATAGAAACGGGTGAAATGATCACTAGGTATCATGCTCTTTTCCTGATAGTTTGTCTGCATGCTGCTTCTCCTAAAATTTCAGTTTTAATTTCGTATGGAGTATTTTCAGCCAGTGCTTCATTTGTTTTAATAGTTTGATCACAGAAGTTAGGAGAAACATTTCCAACCAACTTCCTTACATGGTCATACGCTGTACAACGATTAACTGTTAAAATAATCTCTTCATCATTAATAGAAATATTATAATCAGCATTTTCCCGATCAAAAAAATGTTGCCAATGTTTAGCTAACATTTTGATATTCCCTTTTTTAATATGATCTTTGATGTCCTTATAAACATCATTACCAACTTTTTTGAAGATATCATTCATAGTATCGATACCATATTTATTAATGATAAACTCAATAGTTGTATTTGTAGCACCGTGAAAATCCATGTGGACATTGCCACCATCGTTGTAACGAAGTTTTTGATCTAAATTATTTTTATTCACTTTTATATACAGATTTTCCAGCAATATAGGTTTCACTAATCTCCAAATTGTCTTTTTGTAAAAGAATAAAATCAGCTAATTTATTTTTTTCAATACTTCCCATAATATTTTCTAAACCTATTACTCTTGCTGGTACTAAACTTGCAGCAATAGCAACTTGGGATAAAGTTTTTTTTGAAAACTTATAATAATTTTGTAATGCTTCAATAGAAGTTAATGATGATCCAGCTAATAAACCATTATAAGTAGAAGCTTTCCCTTTTTCAACTGTACACCATCGTCCAGGAAAAAATTCAAACTTAACAGGAACTGGAGAACCAGCTCCCTTAACAGAATCCGTTTCTAAGAATACTCTATCAGTTGGTAAGTGAGATAGTAGTTCAACTAATTGAGGATGAACATGAATACCATCACATATAACTCCAAGAGCAATTCGTGTTTCAGCAATTAAAGCATCAGTTAGAGATAATACATGAACACCTGTGTCATCTGGTGGATAAGTTGGAAGTGCATCATACATATGTGTTACAGCATCAACCCCCCAATCTGCAAATTTTGGAACATCAATTGGATTAGCTCCACTGTGACCCAAATGAATTGAAATTTTTTCTTTTTTAAGTCTCTTTATAAATTCTTCTGAGCCATTCATTTCTGGCGCTAATGTAAGAGCTTTTAGTTTACCCTGGCATGCATCTAATAATTCTTCGGCTAAAGGTACAGAAGGATTTCGAAGATTTTTAGGATCATGAGCTCCAGGTAATGCAAAACAAGGTCCTTCTGAATGAATTCCTAAAACACGCGCTCCCCCTTTTGCTTTATCAATGTCATTTGATAGTGCGTTTAATAAAGTTTTAGTTTTTTCAGGTGGCAGGCAAGGTGTTGACGGTAAAAAACCTGTCACTCCTACTGATGGTAGTATTTTAGAATTATCAACAGTACAATTTTCTTCCGCATGACCATACAAATAATTTAAAAAACCATGTTGTAGAACATCGATCATTCCTGGAAAGATAAAGTTATTCTTACCATCAATGATTTTCCATTCATCAGAAATATTTTCATTCTGATTCAAAATATCAACAATTTTATCGCCATCAATTAGAAGATCTTTATCTTCTTCTCCATGTGGAGTTACCAAAGTAACATTTGTAAATCTTTGTTTGTGTTGCATATATTTAATTTAATATTAAGGTAAAATCTAAAACAACTATAGTGAAAAAACAAGAACTAGGGGAAATAAGATGAAAGACCAATGTGTATGTATAACTGGATCTACACATGGTATAGGATTTGGAATTGCAGAGGCATTTGCTAAAAAAGGAGCAAAAATTGTCATTAATTCTGATGAAAAAGATAATGGCGCTTTAGATAAGCTCAAAAAATTGACTGAGTGTTATTTTGTACAATCAGATCTATCAACAATTGATGGAAATAAAAAACTAATTCAAGAAGCAAAAGTTAAACTTGGAAAAATAGATACTCTTATAAATAATGCTGGTACTTTTCAAGATACTGATTTTGAAAATATTAATAAAGAAAAATTTGATAAAACATTTAATCTGAACGTTAGAGGTTATATGTTTACGTCTCAAGAATTTGTAAAACAAATTTCAAACGATCAAAATAATAGTAGTATTATTTGTATTGGTTCCTCTAACTCCTTAGCAGCTGAAAAAAACAGCGTCATGTATGATACTTCCAAAGGAGCAGTATTAATGATGGTTAAATCAATGGCTGTAAGTTTAGCATCAAAGAACATTCGTGTTAATGGTATTGGTCCAGGCATACTTGAAACACCATTGACTAATGCAGGTCTAAATAAAGGAAATAATAAAAAAGTAATTAGTGCACAAATTCCACTTGGAAGAATTGGGGAGCCATCGGATATTGGTGGAGTTGCTGTATTTTTAGCATCTGAAGAAGCAAAATATATTACAGGACAAATGTTATACGTTGATGGTGGAATTTTAGCTAATCAATTAAATTGGGATGAGTCACTTTTATAAAAAAATTTTAAAAAGGAGAGAATATGATTAAAATAATAACCACTGGTGCAAAATCAGTTTTACCTTTTAGCCCAGCAATCAAAGCAGGAGATTTTGTATATGTTTCAGGCCAAGCATCTGTTGATCGAGAAAATGGGTCAGTCATTGAAGGAACGTTTGAAGAAGAAATGAGACGTTCAATTGAAAATTTAGAAGTAATTTTAAAAGAAGCAGGTCTGACCTTGGATCATGTTATTAATGTGAAAGGTTACGTAGCTGATCAAAAAGATTTAAAAGAATATAATAAAATTTATCCTGAATATTTTACAGATCCACTACCAACAAGAAGTACAATTGTAAAAGTGTTGCCTACTTTCTTAAAATTTGAGCTTGATTGTGTTGCTTATGCACCAAATACTAGACAAGAAGGATAATTAAAAATAAGTTAATATTCCATCAAGAATATTATAGTCATCATCAACAACAGGAATAAACTTCCATTTATCAAACGCTGTGCAAGGATGTGAAATTCCTGAACAAATCATATCCCCTACCTGCCATTGATGATTATCAGCAAGTTTAACAAAGGCATGCTGATCATTTGTACTAAATATTTCTGCTTCACCAACATCTAAAAAACCTTCACCAGGTCTAAATCTTTTTATAGGTTTTGGTAAACCTGAATCATATGGAGCATCTCGTTTTCCCATAGTTAGAAAAGCAAGATTATTTTCAGGAATAGATTGTACATAGGACCAAATTTCAAGAGCTGGTTGTAGAGATTGATCCCATTGTCTATTGGAATCACTTTTAGCTGTTTCAAGTGCATCTAAGTAAGGCCCATGATCATGTGTAATATAACATCCACTTCGTAATAGTACTTTAATAGGAACACTGAGTTTGATTTTAGAAAATCTTTCTCCTACAATATCAAAATGAGTTGATCCGCCAGCCGTAATTAATAATTCATTTAGATGAGAGTAATAATTTGAAGGAATATCATTAATAATATCCTCAATCTTTGAACAAAATTCATGCACAGCATTTGAACCTTTCATAGCAACAGCCGCTATACCCTCATAAGAAGATATACCTGCAAATGTAAAATTCTTTGATGAGTCCTCTCCAATTATATTAACGAGTTTTAAAAAATCTTCTTTTTTACGTATACCTGTTCTTCCATTTTCTGCACCTATTTCAGGCAATAAATTTATTTGATTGGTTAAATTTTGATCACCAAGATTTTTTTTAATATTTAAAAACTGTTCAATAGAATCAACAAAACAATAAAAAGAAAAATTTTTATTTTGATTAATATATGATGCTATTGTTTCTAAATGCGATTTACCTAAAAGTTGATTAGCAAGTAAAACTTTATTAATACCAAAATCAAACATAACTTGAATTTGGTTAATGGCACCAGCTGTAATGCCCCATGCACCATGTTTTATCTGTTCAGAAAAAATCTGAGGGGCCATTGTTGTTTTACCATGAGGAGAAATATGTAAATTGTGTTTTTCTAAATAATTTGAAAAAGTTTTTAAATTATGGAGATAATTTTTTTGTTTTAATACCATCAATGGCATTGGCATATCTTCCTTCAAAATATTCCATTTTTTATTTTTAAGCTCTTTAAGTGGAAAAGGTTCACTTGAACCTGGAATACCTTTAGTTCGCCTATCTAAAATAGTATTTTGAATTTCACTCAAATCCATTAAGAATTTATTTTATCAAATGTATTTATAAGCTCCTCTGCATAGTTAGTTAGTCCTATAACGTCAGAACCGATATTTAAGAGATTATATCCCATATCAATATATTCAGAGGCAATGTTTGGTCCACCTGGTGTTGCTGCAATTTTATTATGTTTCCTTGCAAGTTCTGCAACTAGTTTTCTTACTTTAGAAACTTCTGGATCATCCATTTGTCCAGGAACACCTAAAGCTAGTGAATAATCTCCAGGCCCAAAAAATAAACCATCGACACCTTCCATTTCTGCAATTGCTTCTATATGATCAAATGCTTCTGGTGTTTCAATTTGATAAATTACGAGTCTTTCTTCATTAGATTTTGTTAAATACTCTTCAATATCTAATCTAGCATACTTACCATCATTATTACCTCCATCTAAACCTCGGTGTCCTATAGGAGGAAATTTTGTGCTATCTCTAACAAATTTTGCATCTTCATAGTTTTTAATTTGTGGAATTACTAAACCAGCACAATCTATTTCTAATCCTCTGATATAAGAACTATAACTTCCTCTAGATACTCGTAAGATTGCATCAACATCATATATTTTAGCAGCATTAACTTGATTCTCTGCTTGAGTGTAATCCAAAGATCCGTGTTCCATATCTAGCCAAATTGCGTCTGGTTGAGCAAGAGAAAAAATTTCGGCAACTTTTGTATCCGAGGTATTACATTTTAAGGTTATTGCTACTTTACCTTCACTTGTAGTTCTTTTGATTCTACTTTCTCTAAAAGTATCAAAAGGTTTTTTGCTTACTTTTGCCATTGTTCTATCATATCTCGTCATAGTATTTCTCCCTTTATTTATTTTGCAGTATATCCACCATCAACTGCAATGATTGTTCCTGTTAAGTAAGCGGATGAGTCTGATGCTAAAAAAATAATTGGCCCTTTTAGATCAGTGCTATTAGCCATTCTACCTAACTGAGTTCTTTTGCTATAATTCTCTACAAACCTATCTGGATGTGAAGGAACTTTGAAACCTCCTGGTGCCAAACAATTTACCCGAATATTATGAGGTCCTAACATACTTGCTGCCCATCTTGTAAAATTGTGCATGCCTCCCTTTTCATAAAAATATAGAGGAGAAGTAGCAGGTGTAAAATCTGTACCTTCATAATTGCCATTTTCCACACCAACAGTACCCATCATTGATCCAATATTTATAATGGATCCAGATTTATTTTTTTTCATTCCTTCAGCAAACATATTTGTAATTTTAAATAATGCTGATGCATTTATTCTTAAACTTTTATCAAAGTCATCTAGACTATTGTCCCAACCAAGACTGCCATGCTCTCTGGAAACTGCATTATTTATCAAAACATCACATTTTCCACTTTTCTGAATAATATCATTATATAGCTTTTCGATTGAGTCATCCTGAGATAAATCTAATTGTAATGCAGTAACTTTATAGCCTCGTTTTGTTTCTTCTTCTGCTACTTGTTGTAAACTTTCAATATTTCGTGAAGCTATATATGTAATTGCTCCAGCTTCAGCTAATGCTTCCACTATTTGTCTCCCATAAAGTCCAGCACCTCCAGTAACAAGTGCAACTTTACCTTTTAAAGAAAAACTTTCTAAAACATTCATCTAACTAACCTCACTTAAATTAATTTTAATTCCACCCTCTTCTCTACTCTTTATACCAGCAGCAACAAGTTGCATTAATTCTTTGGTTTCCTCCCATGCAACTGGTTTTACACCTGTTCGTAAATAATGAACGTATGACTCTAATTGTTTTTTAAATGCATAAAAAGTATCATTTGATTTTATTTGTATTCCACTTTTAGTTCCAACTAAAGAAACAAGACCAAAACCTCCAATCATATCAAAGACATTAGCAATATTGATATCAATACCTTTTGAATGATGTAAATGAACAATATTTCTATCTTTATCTCCTAGATTTTGTATTGAGGTAAAGCCTGGACCAACAATTGGAAATAATGTTTCTAAAGCGTGTATCCCATATTTTTCCCAACTTTTTGCCATAGTGACATTAATGTATCTTAAATCACCTAGTTCGTAAGTTGATTGATGGTATGGCTCGTACTCTTTAAAATATCGCATTGCAGAAGAACTAATTATCGGCTTTCCTTCATCAATCCACTGTTGAAAAATTTTTAGATCAGTAAAATTATCGCATAATGGTTTATCAACAAAAATTGGTACATTTGCCTCAACGAATGGTTTACACCTCTCAACATGCTCTGAACCAATATCAGTTGCAACTAAAACTGCATCGACTTGTCCAATCACATCTTTTGGATCTTCAACAATATTTTCAATTTCTGCAACTTTAGCGACAAGTTTTGCATCCTCAGGATTATCTGTCCATACATGTGAAACTTCTACATCTTTTATACCTAGGGTATTTTTTGGTTGCTTTGAAATATAATCATTAATTGCTGCATAAGGACATTGTGCTAATGCTTCAGCGTTGTATCGACCGTTAATAATTATGCTCCATGAGTAAGGATGCCCATTTCCCTCCGTCATTCCTAGCATTGCTAATTTGATTTTTTTATTTTCTATGGGAAACTGAGTCATTAATTAATATCACTTACCACGCTGTCCAACCACCATCAACTATAAGTGAATGACCCGTCATATAACTTGATGCATCAGATAAAAGAAAAATTGTTGGTTTTGCGGTTTCGATAGGTTTACCGAAACGTTTTAACATTGTGGAATTTTTTAAATTACTCAAAAATTTTTTATTATTGTTTGAAGCCTTAGTTATGTTTGGAAAAGGTCCAGGTAAAATTGCATTAATACGAATATTATTTTTACCATAATACGAGGAAAAATATTTTACCATTTGGTTTAGACCAGCTTTTCCAGCACCATATTCAATAGGATTAGGATTAATATTTTTTGGATACATTTCCATTTTTGGTGATACTAATCCATACATTGAAGCAAACATTACGATACTTCCACCTTTTTTCATTTTACTTGCCACACCTCTCATAAGTAAAAAAGAGCCTGTTAAGTTAACTTGATTAGCTTTATTAAATTTTTCTGCAGTTAATTGAGATAATTTATCAAAAGTTGATCCAAATGTTGCGTTAACTAATCCATCTATATATTTAAATTTTTGATATGCTAATTTAATATTTTTAGAAATTGATTCAGGCTCAATCATATTTAAGTGAGAAAATATAATTTTACTTTTAGGATATTTTTTTAGTAATTTTTTTATTACTAATTCAGATCTTTTAATGTCTTGATCGGCTAAAAATATATTTCCTTCCAGTTTCAATATTTCTTCACATAAAACTGAACCAAGATATCCACTACCTCCAGCAATAAAAATATTTTTATTTTTCAAACTAATCATATTAACTGATTTTAATTATTTTTTTATCTTTCCAAGACGATTTAGCAGCCAATACAACTTTTAAATTTAAATAAGCTTCTTCTAAAGTTGCTAAGTCACAATCCTTACCTTCATAACCATCCAAAAATCTGTTTGCCTGTAAAAGAAAATTATTTTGATGTACTTCCATTGGATCTTGGCCTTTCATATAATCTTTTTGATCTTTCCATTCACCACTATCATCGTCAGCAAACATTAAAGTAGAATGATCAAGTTTAATATTACCTTTAGTGCCAACAAACTCATATGTATTAATATTTGGTTTCTGAAATTGATTAACAGTTATATTGGCTAAACATCCATTAGAAAATTTTATATTAATAAGACAAGTATCCTCTGTTTCTGTTCCCTTTAATACTAATCTGTCGTACATACATCCTACCTCTTCAGGAATACCCAATATCCAAATTAATTGATCAATCATATGAGTAGAAGCATCAAGTATGGCTCCGCCTCCAGTTTCTTCTTTTGCATAATAAATAGTTTGATAATCTGGCCTATATTTAGGAAACTCTTGAGAAGAATTAATATAAGCTAATTTAACGTCCCCAATTTTATTATTCATAATTTGATCTTTTAAGGCTCTGGAGACTAAACTATTTCTTCTTGTATACCCTACACGGACAAATAATTTTTTTTCTCTAACATCTTCTATAATGTTTTCCAACCCATCAATTTTTGTAGAAAGAGGTTTTTCTACCATAAATGATAGATTATTTTTTATACAAAACTGCATATGTTCCAGATGCCAATTAGCTGGTGAACATATTATTGCTAGATCAAATTTTTGATTAACGTCATCAAGAGAATTAAATGTATGTTGAATTTCAAATTCACTATTTAAGTTTTTTTGTTTATTACCATCTGGTTCAACAATTGAAATTTTGGCTCTGCTAGTTCCTAAATAACCTTTAATATGTCTTTTACCAATTCCACCTGCTCCAATTATTAAAATATTATAAATCATAATTTTTATAAAACTAACTTGACCACTTTATAATAGTATGATGTTATATGAATAAGTAAATTGATAATATAAATAAATTCAAAAAAAATGACGCTTAATTTTGAAGAATATAAAACTAAATTTTATTCAGCTGTATTAGCTGATACTTTAGATAGTTTAGGTTATCATAAACAAACATTAACACCAGGTATCAAATCAATAAAACCAGATGTAATTATATGTGGGCTTGCGAGAGTTGGTTTGTATATGCCTATTTATCATGATGATGAAAATACAAATGTTTACGAACATGAAATAGCATTGATTGATAGTTTAAAAGAAAATGAAATTGCGGTTTTATGTTGTCATGGAAATGAAAAGATAGCTCCATGGGGAGAATTATTATCAACTCGAGCAACTTATTTAAAATCAGCAGGTTGTTTAACAGATGGCTGTGTGCGTGATACAAAAATGATTAATGAAATTGGTTTTCCAGTTTTTGCCAAGGGAACTAATCCTGTTGATACAAAATTTAGAGGTAAAATGATGATGGCAGATGTGCCAGGTGAAATAGCAAATGTCTATGTTAAAAGTGGAGATTTAGTATTTGGCGATAACGATGGTGTTGTTATTGTGCCATCTAAAGTTATTGATGAAGTTATAAAAAAAGCTCTAGAAAAAGTAAGCAGTGAAAATAATGTTAGAGATGAACTTAAAAAAGGTGATAGTTTAACTGCTGTATTTGAGAAACATAAAATATTATAATTTTATATTATTATTTTCAGCAACTGCTACCCATAAATTTGGATAAGTTTTAAGAAAAGAATTTTTTGCATTTTCAGCTGAAAGTTTATTTTCAAAAACTGAAAAAATACATGATCCACTGCCTGTTAGTCTTGTAAAAATTGTGTCATCTAAATTATCCATCTTATTATAAATAGCATTAAAATCTGGTTCGAGTTTTTTAATTACTTTTTCAAAATCATTCCCGTTATCGTTATCATTAATTTCTTCAAAATCTTCCTCAATATTATAATCAAAATCAGTAGGAATGAATGTGTCGTACATTTTTTTTGTAGAGCAATTAAAATTTGGTTTTGTTATTAAAAAAAAATATTTTGGAAAGACAATATTTGAGATTAAGTCTCCCCTTCCTCTTACCAAACTATCGTGTTGATTAAGAAAGAAAGGAATATCAGAACCTAAATCTGTAAAGTCAAAAATATTTTTTTTATTAATAATTTCTAGATTTTCTAGGATCTTTATTGCTGTTGCTGCGTTTGAAGATGCCGAGCCCAATCCAGCTTGATAGGGAATGTTTTTTGTAATTGAAAACGAAATGTTGGGAGGTGAAATATTCAAAAAACTAAATATTTTTTTTATAATACAATCATCAAATATATTATTTTCTGGAGCAAATGCACCCCTGTATTCAATATTGAATTGATTGCTTGGCTTTACCTCTATTTCATCACATAAATTAATGCTGGTTATTCCTGTTCTAATATTATGATAATTATCTTCTCTTCGATTTAAAATTTTAAGAAATAAATTTATTTTTGCAGGTGACTTCTCAATAATACTATTATCCATTAAATTTTTCTAATTTAATTTTAACATTTTCTTCAATTTCATCTTCAGGTTCAGCTAATTCTAGTGCTTGTTGCCAGAAATGAATAGCTTCTCTTTTTCTATTCATAGCATAATAAATATCTCCTAGGTGGTCTAGAGATATTGCTTCACCTGGCGCAATATCTATTACCATTTCCATTAAACGAGCTGCTTCTGAAAGATTATTTTTTTTAAAATGTGCCCAAGCAAGACTGTCAATAATATGGAAACTTTCAGGGTTAGCTTCATACGCTTCTTCTAACATTTGCAAAGAACGATCTAATTTCATTTCTCTTTCAACCCAACCATAAGCAAGATAATTTAATACATTTGGACTATCAGGTTTTATTTCAAGTGATTTTAAAAAATCTTTTTCTGCTAAATCCCAATCACCTAATTGTTCAAAACATATCCCTCTCATATAATATATATTCCAAACGTCACCACGGTTTTCTTCAATCATCTGGTTATAAATTGATAAAGCTAAATCATATTTTTTATTGTACCGATAAAAATCACCAAGAATTTTTTTAAGAGAATAATTGTTATTGTTATTTTGTAGAATAGATAAAATTTTATTTTCAGCATCTTCATATGAACTATTATATAAATAATTTATTGCTAAACTACTTTGTGCATCTAAATAAAATGGACTTTCCTTCCCAATCTTTTCCAAAATATCTCTTGCCACTTCGAATTGACCAACTTGATCAAATAGTTCGGCCTTAATAATTATTGCTCTTTCATTTTTTGGATCAATTAATTTGGCAAGTGAAGTATAAAATAATAAAAAATTATAATTTAAACGTCTTTGCTCATTGTTTGAAAAAGAAGATGACACAATTTCAACAAGTGAACGACTAATGGTAGTGTCATCCTTAAGTCTATTATTAGTGTAGAAAATAAAATCTAGTAATTCATTTGGTTGGTCTAAATTATCTCGTAATTCTTTTATCTGATTAAATTTTTTATCTAAAAATAAGGATGAAATTTTAATTATATATGCTTCTTGATTATTTTTGTTTTTTTCCAAAATTTTATTAGCAATATCTTTGGCTAAATTAATGTCTTCGGTGATAATCGCTGCTATTGCTTTATCAAGTAGTTGGTCTTGTGATAGTTTTATTTTATCGGCATTAAAATTCAATAATGTTGCAGGATAATCATAATTTTTAAAGGCTAGTTGTGAGATTAAAAAGTTAGAACTACTTTTTGCAAAAACACTATTATTGAAGGAGATAAGAAGACAAATAAAAAACCATTTTTTAATCAAATTAATCATTTTAAATATACTAGAGTTGCACTATGAATAGATAATTGTAATTTTGCATGAATCAATCAAATAAAAAAAATTTAGAATTCATAGTTAATTCTGGAGTAAACTATTTTCTTCAAGATTCTCCAAGAAACTGGTTTGAAAATGAGAAAAAATCTGAATTACCTGATCCCAATATCAATGCTGGGGATAAAAAAAAGAAAATTGATGATGTGATTAAAGACCTTAAAGATCACAAATCTAATCTTCAAAAAACTGCAAAAAATTTAGTTGTCTATGATGGAAATTTAAATGCAAAAGTTATGCTAATAGGTGAAGCTCCAGGAAGAGATGAGGATCAGCAAGGTATTCCATTTGTTGGAAGAGCTGGGCAACTATTAAATAAAATGCTTTTAGCAATTAATTTACAAAGAGAAGACGTCTATATTACTAATGTTGTTAATTGGCGTCCGCCTGATAATAGAACGCCTAATGATGAAGAAATTTTAGAATTTTTGCCATTTTTACAAAGACAAATTGATATTGTTAAGCCGAAATTTATCTTCCTATTAGGAGGTGTTTCAGCAAAAGCAATTTTATCAACACCTCTAGCCCTTGTAAAACTGAGAGGTAAATGGCATGAATACAAATCACTGAATTTAGACGGATCAATTCCTACCATAGCTTCCTATCATCCTGCTTTTTTACTTCGATCTCCTCAGTATAAAAAGCACTCTTGGGAAGATTTACAAATGCTACAAGAAAAATTGAAAAATGTATCATAAAAAATTTTTAATTTTTTGTTTTATTATATTCTTTGTAATTTTTTCAAAACAAATCTATGCTTACCAGCAAGATATAGTCACCAAATACGATAATATATTCTCATCAAAGGTGCTTAGTGAAGAAGATGTTTATAACTATCAACAAGCATACAAGTTTCAAGAAATATGCAAATGGAAAAGTGCAAACAATTTTATTTTAAAAATTAAAAATAAATCTTTACTAGGACACATTTATGCACAAAAGTTTTTGCATCCAAATTGTTATCGATCAAAGTATTTAGAACTATATTATTGGCTTAAAAAATATAATGACCACCCACAAGCAAAACAAATTTATAAATTGGCTATTCGAAGAATGCCAGAGGGCTATAAAAGCCCGGCTAAACCAAGCATTCCAATTGGAATAGAATCAGAACAGGTAGATAGTAAGAAATCTAGTAAATATAAAAGTTCCAAAAAACTCTCTAACAATCAAAGAGCTGAAAAAAGAAAATTAATTAACGGAATTAAATCAAGAGTTAATAAAGGATGGCCGACAGGTGCAGGACAATTATTAAATCAAAGAGATGTAGATCTATTATTAGATCAAGTTGAGATAGATCAACAAAAAGAATTAATCGCCAAAGGATATTTCTTAGCAAATAAAAATGACTTAGCAATTCAATACGCTTCTGAAGCTCTTGTAAATTCTGCAAAATATGTTCCTTATGCGGCTTGGACGGCTGGTTTATCTTCTTGGAGGCTAGAAAAATATGAAGATGCTGCAAAATATTTTTCTCTCTTTTCGATTAGTTTAAAAGATGATGCGTGGCATCAAACGTCAGGAAGTTTTTGGACAGCTAGATCGTATGCAAAACTTGGCCGTTATGATGATATTAATTTTTGGTTAAAAAGAGCATCAAATAATCCAAATAGTTTTTATGGAATGCTTGCATTAGAAATTTTAGGGGTAGATGAAAAAATAGAATGGGTAGAGCATACTGATCTAAATAAAAATAATAGTACAATTTTAAATATACCAGCAGGACAAAGAATACAGACACTGATACAAGTTGGATTTGCAGATGAATTAGAAAAGGAAATTGTCCATATCAATTCTATTTTAAATAAGGAAATAGCAAAGGAGTCTATTCAAATTGCTGAAAATTTTGACCTTGCTTATACTCAATTAAAAATTGTCAATAAGCTAGAAAATTTTGGTATGGATGTTCCAACCTATCTCTACTACCCCTCTAGTGTGTGGAAACCTCGTGATGGTTTCAAATTAGAAAAAGAATTACTTCACGCCTTTATGCATCAGGAATCTATGTTTAACATAAAAGCAAAAAGTAATCATGGTGCGATAGGTTTAATGCAGGTACTACCCTCAACGGCAAAATTTATTACAAAAAGCAAAGACGTAAAACAAAACAGTAGTAATATTCTAAAAAATCCAGAAATAAATTTAGAGGTTGGGCAAGAATATATTACGTATCTTCTTGATCTAGAACAAGTTTCAAGAAATCTTATATTTCTAGCTGCAGCATATAATGGTGGTCCAGGCAATTTACAAAAATGGAAAAATGAAACAGATTATATGGAAGACTCACTCTTTTTTATGGAAAGTATTCCATCAAGAGAGACAAGGTGGTTCATTGAAAAGATTTTAACCAAATATTGGATTTACCAAAATAAAAATAATAAAGAAATGCGTTCTTTAAAAATGCTAGCAAAAGGGAATGATCCACTTTATTAATAGATCATGCCTATTGATACTTCTCTAGAATTTGTTCCAATTAATATTGCTGTTATTACAATCTCGGATTCAAGAACAAAAGAAAATGATGCATCAGGAGACACTTTAGAAAAACGTATCATAGATACAGGTCATCAAATGATTAAACGAACAATCATTCCTGATGATGTATCGAAGATAAAAGATACTTTAAATGCAATGTCGAAGGAAAAAGATATAGATTGTATTATAACAACTGGTGGTACAGGCTTAACAGGAAGAGATACGACCCCAGAAGCTGTGAAAGAAATTGCAAATAAACATATTGATGGATTTGGCGAGTTATTCAGACAAGTAAGTTTTGAAAAAATTGGTACATCCGCAATTCAATCACGAGCTGTTGCCGCATTAATAAATAATACGTATGTTTTTTGCTTACCTGGGTCCACAGGAGCATGCAAGGATGGATGGGATGAAATATTGCAATATCAATTAGATATTAGACATAAGCCCTGCAATTTTGTTGAAATCATGCCAAGACTAAATGAAAAATAGTGGCTGATTTTTCAATCGAAAAATCAATTGATGGACCAGTTATTGGTTTAGATGAAGTAGGACGTGGACCATTAGCAGGACCTGTTGTTAGTTGTGGTTGTCATTATCTAAATTATGATGATTTAGAATCAGAGATTCCTATAACTGATTCAAAAAAACACACACCAAGACAAAGAGAGAGATTATTTTTATTTTTTAAAAGACTACAAAAAGAGAATAAACTTCAATACCACTTGGGATATGCAAGTGTAGAAGAAATAGATAAAATGAATATTTTGGAAGCAACAAAATTATCAATGAAAAGAGTGATAAATAAATTTAGTATTGATAATCCCAATCTTATTGTTGATGGAAATTTTTCATTAAATTGTAAAAATGAAAAATCAGTCATTAGAGGAGATAAAAAATCATTATCTATCGCAACTGCTTCAATTATAGCAAAAGTTCACCGCGATAGACTAATGAATATTCTTGATAATAAGTTTAATTATTATCATTGGAAAAGTAATGCTGGTTATGGAACAAAAAAACATATTGAAGCAATTCATAAACACGGAATAACTCTCTTTCATCGAAAATCTTTTGAGCCTATTAAATCATTATTAAATAAATAATTATTAATATTCTAGCCATGCAAGTAATGCATACCAATTATTATGTAATTATGCTTTAAAAAGATGGGACAAATATTTAAACAGTTAATATGTTTCATCATTCCTCCCAATTTTGATGAGCTATTCTAGGGGTCTTCGGACCCCTTTTTTTTGTTTTAAGCCAATATTTAAGGTTATCCCTACCAAAAGATTCCCTCTGTTGATAACTCAATTGACCTGATTCCATATCTGCTTAAAGATTCTTTTTATCAATTATGAAAAAAAATCAGATCATTTTAGGCGACTCCATCAAGGAAATGAAAAAAATAAAGGATCATTCTGTTGATCTTATTTTTGCTGACCCACCCTACAACCTCCAATTAAAAGATACGCTATACAGACCAGATCAAACAACGGTAGAAGCTGTTACACAAGATTGGGATAAATTTAGTACGTATAAAGAATATGATCAATTTACCAATGCTTGGCTTAGCGAATGCAAAAGAATATTAAAAAAAGGTGCAACTCTTTGGGTCATAGGAAGTTATCATAATATTTTACGTGTAGGTTCTACGATACAAGATGAAGGTCTGTGGATTTTAAATGATATTATATGGCATAAAACAAATCCTATGCCAAACTTTCGTGGTACACGTTTCACAAATGCGCATGAAACACTGTTATGGTGCACAACATCAAGAGAAGCAAAATATACATTTAACTATCAAAACCTCAAAGAATTAAATGAGGGAAAACAAATGCGCAGTGACTGGTATATTCCTATTTGTTCAGGCAAAGAAAGATTGCGAAAAGATAATAACCAACGTTCACACCCAACACAAAAACCAGAAGCTCTACTCTACCGAATTCTATTAGCCTCTACGAAAAAAGGTGATCTTGTTCTTGATCCCTTTTCAGGAAGTGGAACAACTGCTGTTGTTGCAAAAAAATTACAACGGAACTTTATTGGCATAGAAAAAGATAAAGATTACGTCAAACTTTCAAAAGAGAGACTAAAGAAAACTAAAGTATTAAAAGAAGATGTTGTCACTATTGCCAAAAGTAGAAAGGAATTACCAAAAGTTCCTTTTGGTGAATTAGTTGAGCAAGGAATTATTCCACCAGGTGCCGTATTAACAGATAAAAAAGAACGCTTTAAAGCAACGGTTAGTATTGATGGTACACTTAAAATAAAAGATTTAACAGGTTCCATTCATCAAATGGGAGCAAAAATACAAGGACTCCCAAGTTGTAATGGATGGGATTTTTGGCATGTGAAGGATAAATCTAAATCTATTCTTCTAGATGAAATACGATCTAATTACCGTAAAGATAAACTAAATTAATAATCTTTTATTCTTCCAACCACATTAAGATTTCGATCAGCTATTAATATTTCACCGGAAGTTACTGCCTGACCAAAGATAGCAGCGATTACTACGTAGTGTGTAACAAATACTATATTACCTTCATTTTCTAAATTGTTTATAAAATTAATTAATTTCTCTAGTTGTGGTTCTTTATTTTTATAAAATTTTGGATCATAAAAAGAATTAAGAGCATTAAACGTTTCAAATTTTTTGAATGCTAGATTTGCTGTTTCTTTACAACGACACCATTCACTAGATAAAACTAAATCTATAGAAATATTATTTGTGTCAAAAAAATTCCCTAATTCAATAGATTGTTCTCTACCAACACTATTAAGATTACGCTGAGTAGAACAATCAAAAATATCAAAATTATCAGGATCTCCATTTCCAGGAGCTAATGCATGTCGAATAAATATTAATTTATTATTTTTTTTTAATTCCTCAATAATATTTGAATTACCATTACTAGATAAAGAGTAGAAAAAAATAAGTATTATTAATACAAAATATTTAAGTAGCACGTTGATAAATTCTATCTAAATACAAAAATAATGTCAACGCTCTGGCGATGAAGAAAATAGAAAGCGATAACCACAAACCATTGTTACCAAAACTTGCAATCAAAAAGAAGGAGCAGATAATATAAATACCAACAGATACTATCATTGCATTTCGCAGTTCTGTTGTTTGGGATGCACCTACAAAAATTCCATCAAATTGAAAACAGAAAGAGGAAATAAAAGGAATAATAACAATCCAATATGCATAAGAAAAACAAATGTTTCTAATCTCAGTTAGATCTGTCAAGGCAATAATAAAGAAATGATTACCAAAGAAAAAAATAACACATATTAATAAAGCTGTAGAAGCACTTAAAATAAAAGAATTTTTAACAACGTCTTTTAATAAACGTAAATTTTTAGAGCCAATAGAATATCCAACAATACACTCTGTTGAAAATGCATAAGCATCAAGAATAAACGCAGATAGCATCGTTAGGTTAAGCAATATTGTGTTCGCGGCAACTGTCTCCTCGCTGATAGAATTGCCAAGGTAGGTAAAATATAAAAAAGCAAATGTAAGAAGAATAGACCGGATAAATATATTAAAATTAATATTAAAAATATTTTTAATTTTATTAAAGTTAAAAATCTTCTGTGTGTTAAATTCTAACTGAACAAACTTATTTAAATCAAAAAAAGTATAAAATAAAAAAATAATTGTTGTAAGAGAAGAAGAGACTAAAGTACCAAGAGCAACACCTTGAACATTCAAATTTAAGTATAAAACAAAAAATAAACTAAAGAGAATATTTGCAATAGAAAAGAAACCAATGATGATACTTGATGTTTTTGTTTTCTGTAAACCAATAAACAATCCTGTAATGACAAAAATAGTGAGCTCGCCAAAGGAGGAATAAATACGAAGATTAAAATAATCTTTAAAAAATTTTTTTGTTTCAAATGATAAATCAAATATGGATAATGATATTTGAAATAAGTATCCCTGAAAAAAGACTAGTAACAAGGAAATAATAATTACAAAAGCAATGTTTCGTAAAAAAATATTTAGAATTTCTTGATAATCTTTTGATCCATGTGCTTGAGCAATCATACCAACCGTACCCATACGCAGAAAACCAAAACTCCAGAAAATCATAGAAAAGACACTTGCCGCAATACTGGTTGCAACTAAATAGCTGGCATTATCAAGATTACCCATTAGTCCTGTGTCAACAATAGCAACTAAAGGAATAGCTAAGTTTGCAAAAAATATTGGAATGGAGAGTTTAATAATATTTTGAATGGATGAATTTGATGACATTTTTTGTGTAGCAAGAATTTATATTAGTAAAATTTGATAATAAGTAATTAAGATGACTTTCCTATCAAAAAATTCACTATCTTTATTTCATAAATATTATAAAGCTCGAAAAATTTAAAATGAAAATTGGCAGATACAAATACGAGTTTGATTTCTTTAGCTGGATCAAAAAAACAGAACTTGTTGAACTAGATGGTGTTAATCCATCTGATGATCCTGTGCGCCCAGAACTGGACAATGATTTTCGTACATCAAAAGGAAGAAAAATATTTGGCCTCAAATATAAAGATGATATCGAGGGTATTGCGTGCTTTGCCTTTACAAATGAAATTCCTGCAACAATTAAAGAAATGGATTTAATGAGTGTAAAGGAAGATGAAGCTTCCATCCCTATTGCGTATACAGTTTGGTCTTTTAAAAAAGGTGCTGGAAAGAAAATAATGAAGGAATTACAAAACTATATTAAATCAAAAGATCAATTTGAAAGTATTATTACCCTTTCCCCTTTAACGCCTGTGGCAACACATTATCACATACGAAATGGTGCAAGATTAATAAAAATTAATCCAACCACACAAAACTTTGAATACAAAATTTGAAGTTTATTTTTAATACTTATTTATTTTTTCCACTTTTTAAACCACATTGGATCAGCAAATTCATCTAATTTATAGGTACACCAATAAGAGTTCTTTCGTATTTTTTTAAATTTTTTATGATCGTATCTTACTGGCCACTGATCTTCAAATCCGTAAGTACCTCCGTGCGCTCTTCCTGATCTCTCCGCTAAATGACAGACCATAGGAAGTGGATCAAAGGGATCAGCTGATGTTGGTGTCATATAAATAGAATCTTTTAAATCTGGACAACTATCATCACCATGCTCATAAATCGTCTTACCTAAAATATATTGATTGTTTTCATTACTTAAAACACTTGGGCCAGATACATGACCATTCGTATTACCTTTTGTACATTTCCACGAAAATCCTTGCCCGTGTAAAAGTTCATGAATGGTAATTTTAATTATTTCTTCTCTAGATCCCGCTCTTTTCATAAAAGTATAACCGGAATGGACTCCCATTTGACCACTATCCCTATGCGTGAAACTATCGACAAAAGAAAAATATAATTTTTTGGGATTATTAAATCCAAGATTTTGAATGAAGAAATCCGGATAGTTATTATTCCACCCCTCTTTTCTTCCTTTTACATCTAATCTCACAAAAGAAATATCGAGTTTCCCATCTAACCTATAATCAAGTTTATATTTTTGTTTATTACCGGTTAATTCAAACATTTTCTCGTTCATCTCTTCGACCATACTCTCCATCTCACCATTTAAATCCAACTCATTATCTTTGCCATTTTTATCAAGCATATAAATAAAATGAATTTGATAATCATCGGTTACATCTGGCTGGTCTTCAAAAAACCTACCGTCTTTTTTATCAGAAGCAAAGCTTACATTAACAAGAATGACAGTTAAGAAGAAAAATATAAATTTCATAACAAAATATAATATGAATTTATTATTTATTACAAGTACATATTAAATTTTAGATCTTTTAATTTAAAATTATGAACTATTTACTTAACAAATCGAAATAAAATAAATATTGTTGGAAATGGCCTACCAGATAAATACTAATTATTCCGTTACCTTTGATGATGTTCTGCTCTCACCAGCGTATTCTGAGATCAAACCTAAAGATGTAGATACATCGATTACCATTGGAAAAGTCAAATTACATATTCCCATACTCTCCGCTGCTATGGATACCGTGACAGAGAATAAAATGGCAATCAATCTCGCACTTCATGGTGGTCTAGGTGTTATTCACCGTAATATGCCAATTGATAAACAAGCAAGCGAAGTAAAAAAAGTTCATAGCTTTAAAGTTAACGCTAAAAAATTTCAAAATGCTGTAATTAATTCTAATGGAAAGATTGCGGTGGGCGCTGCAATTGGTGTTGAAAATAATGCGTACTTACGACTATTAGAATTATTAAAATTTGGTGTTGATATAGTCTTTATTGATGTTGCTCATGCACATACGAAAACGACTTTACAGTTTATTGAAAAAGCAAAAAAAATTTTAAAGAAAACACCTCTCATAGTTGGAAACATTGCTACAAAAAAAGCTGCATCAGATTTAATTAGTGCTGGTGTAGATGCTATTAAAGTAGGTATTGGGCCAGGATCAATTTGTACAACAAGGGTTGTGACTGGTGTTGGTATTCCTCAACTCTCAGCTGTAATGGAAACATTTCAAGTTGCCAAAAAATTTAAAATTCCTGTAATTGCAGATGGAGGAATAAAAACTTCCGGTGATATTGCAAAAGCTATAGCAGGCGGTGCAAGTGCATGTATGATAGGGTCTTTATTTGCTGGCACTGAGGAATCACCAGGAAAATTATTAACGATTAAAGGTAAAAAATTTAAATCCTATAGAGGTATGGGTTCAGTAGGAGCAATGCAAAAGGGTTCTTTTGATCGATACTCCCAAGAAGAAACAAAGAATGCCAAAAAATTAGTGGCAGAAGGTGTGGAAGGGATGGTTCCATATAAAGGTAAAATAAAAGATGTAGCGTATCAACTTGTTGGTGGCTTAAGATCTTCCATGGGTTACACTGGTCATAAAACGATTAAGAAAATGCAAGGCAATTGTAAATTTGTGTTTATTTCTAAAGCAGGAGCCCGCGAAAGTAATGTTCACGATGTCATTATGTAATAATGTATCGAATCATCATTGAATTGATACAATAAAACAAAAATGACCTCAGCATCAACAAAACATAAGGTAGCAATTGTGATGGGAAGTAAGTCTGATTATGCTACCATGAAAAATTGTGAAAAAATTTTAAGATTACTGAAAGTAAAGTTTGAAACGAAAATTGTTTCTGCACACCGTACACCAGAGAGAATGTTTAAATTTGCCAAAGCAGCTGAAAATAATAATATTTGTGTCATTATTGCTGGTGCAGGAGGCTCTGCACATTTACCAGGAATGATTGCATCATTAACAACTATACCTGTGATCGGTGTACCAGTAGAAAGTCGTAAATTAAAGGGATTGGATAGTTTGTTATCTATAGTACAAATGCCAAAAGGTATCCCTGTTGGCAGTGTTGCAATCGGTGAGGACGGTGCTATGAATGCTGGTTTATATGCAGCTTCTATTGTTGCTCTTATGAATAAAGAAATTAAGAAAAATTTAAAAAATTACCGAACTAAACAATCAAAAGCTGTTAAACAAAAACCATAAGTCATGAATACACCCACACTTGGCATTATCGGTGGTGGACAATTAGGTAGTCTTTTAGCAGATGCAGCAAAAAAAATAGATATACAAACCGTCATATTAAGTGATGATCCTGATGCGCCTGGACAACACTTTGCGACTAAATTTATTTTTGGTCAGTATGATGATGATACAACGATAAATAATTTTATTGATGAAGTTGATCTTGTTACATATGAATTTGAAAATATTCCCTTTGCAATATTAAAAAAGATTAATGAAAAGAAACAAGTTTTACCTAAACCAGAAATTAATCGACTCATTCAACACCGGGAAACAGAAAAAAAATTTCTCAATGATAATAATATAACAACAACAAAATATGTAACTGTCAAAAATGAAAAGGATTTGAGTGAAAATGTAAGCTTGCTTCCAGGTCTATTAAAAACAACAACATTAGGATACGATGGCAAAGGTCAATATAAATTACATACTGTAGATGATATTACGAACGAAATTGACTTTACAAAAGAATATATTTTAGAAAAACTCATTCATCTTAAAAAAGAAATCTCAGTCGTCATTACTCGTTATGATCAAAATAGTTATGAGATCTATGATCCTATTGAGAATGTTCATGAAGAACAAATTTTAAAATATTCAACAATACCAAGTGATATTTCTGATAACCTACTAAAAAAATCGATTGAGTGGGCAAAACACGTTGTAGAAAAACTAGATTATATTGGAACGTTATGTGTAGAATTTTTTATTGATACTGATGATAATTTATATGCTAACGAAATTGCCCCTCGTGTTCATAATTCTGGGCATTTGACAATGAACTCTCATAATATTAGTCAATTTGAAAATCATGTACGAGCAGTATGTGGCTTAGAAAAGATTGAAACAAAAAAATTATATAATGCCAAAATGATTAATTTAATTGGTGATGAGATAACGCCGTATCGAAATAAAATATTTATGGATAACGAATTTTTTTATGATTATTTAAAAACAGAAATTAAGCAAAAAAGAAAAATGGGTCATTTAACGATTATTGAAAAATAAATTATTAACTTTAATTAAATTGATCAGTTAACTGCGTTACTAATTGATATTTATTGGCAACATTTACTAAATCTTCTCCTTCACGAAAAGATTGTTTATCTAATTGTTTAGTAGGATCTCCCCCAGGCCATATTCGCCAACTATCATTATCAACGACATCAGATAAAACTAAAGAATTATCCGATACTTTAAAACCAAGCTCAAACTTAATATCAACTAAATGTATAGGACCATCAATTGTCTTAATAGTTTTCCATTTGTCTTCAATAAGCTCAAAACTTGGAAGAATAATTTTGTTAATAGCTATTTCTAATTCCTGATCAGACAATAATTTTTTGGTTTTCATCAAGCTTTTGCTTGTTATAGGCTGTTTAGCAGAAAATAACTCCCATTCTTCTCCCGTTTTTACTAAAGGATCCGTAAATATACCCTCTTCCCATTTTCCATCTTTTAAAAATTGTCTTCTCGCTTCACTCTCATCCATTTGAACAGTTTCTTCAACATGTGGAGGGATAACAACCGCTTGTTTATGAAATATTTCCCAAACTAAGTTTTCAAATTGATGAGGATTGCTTTTATCTTTTTCAAATTGAGTGTTTCTACTTAAATAACTTCCCCATGCATAGCGTCTAACTACAAATTCTAAAGGAAGCATATTGCAGTTGTAACTTAAAAGACTATTTGGTGAATCTTGTTCAATAAATGATGTTGCAATACCTGCCTTGCGAAGCATATTAAACACATTACTTGTTTGTTTTGTCTTTTGTATTCCAATATCTTTAATTTCCTCTTTCTTCGCTGCATCCCCACCTGTTAAAAAATCTTTTGTTACAATTCGAATGATATTTTGATCATTTGTTTTCTCAATAATTTTTGTTTTTCCTTCAACTAAAAAAGAATTACTCATCAATATATCTCCAACCAATATCTTTTCGATAATATCCCTCATCCCAATTAATTTGATTGATTATATTGTGAATAGTTTCTCTAATAGTTTTTAAATCCTTGCCCGTACTAGAGATATTTAATACACGTCCACCATTAGAGAGCCATTTGTTTTCTTTAAGCATTGTTCCTGCATGAAATAAATAGTCATCCGTTGTTAAAGTAAGATTTTCCAAATTATTAATTGGTGTTAATTTTTTATAATCCTCAGGATAACCATGAGCAGCCATTACTACTGTCATGGCATAATCATTTTTCCACTTAATTTTTTTTATTTCATTTAAGGTGCCTATCGCTGATGCATGAAGGAGTTCTAATAAATCTGTTTCTAATAGTGGAATAATTGCTTGTGTTTCCGGATCGCCGAAACGAACATTAATTTCAAGTAAATTTGGACCCTTGTCTGTTAGAATTAATCCTGCATAAAACATTCCTTGATACTTGATGCCTTGTTCAGCAAGATGTTGAACGATAGGTTCAACAAATGTGTTGGATAATTCATTCATTTTATTTGATGAAATAGAAGGAACAGGTGTGTAGGCTCCCATACCACCAGTGTTTAACCCTTTTTCTCCTTCCAAGATTTTTTTATGATCTTGTGCTGTTGTAAGTGGCAACACAAATCCATTTTTATCAACAAGTGAAAATAGGCTTACCTCTTCACCAACTAAAAATTCTTCAATAACAACAACTGAACCAGCATCACCAAAAGAATTATCTTTAAAACATTTAATCAGTGCATCTTTTGCATCTTCCATTGTTTGACAAATAATAACTCCTTTTCCTGCTGCTAAACCATCAGCTTTAATAACAAGAGGATAGGATTGGTTTTGACAAAAAATGAAGGCATCATCATAATTGTCAAATACGTCATAAGCAGCTGTTGCTATATGTAATTTTTTACAAATATCTTTTGTAAACTTTTTTGATTTTTCTAGTTCAGCTCCCATCTGATCAGGGCCAAAGACTAAAATAGAATTGTTCATTAAAAGGTTGGATAATCCTTTAGTTAAAGGTAGTTCTGGGCCTATCACCACAAGATCAATTTTACTTTCAAAACAAAATTGAAGAATAGCATCATGATCATTAACATCTGTGATAAACGAAGAAGCAATTTCACTAATACTATCACTACCAGGAATACAATATAAATTAGAACAATTAGGAGATTGTTTTATACCATAACATAATGCATGCTCTCTTCCACCATTACCTATGACAAGAACGTTCATGAAAAAAAATAATTCATTAATTAATTATTTGAAGCAAGACTTAAAAATGATAGTTTTTTTAGACTTTCGTCATTCAAGTAATCTAAAGGTCTGACTGGATACTCTCCTGTAAAATAATGATCAGTAAATTGAGGATTATCATTATCTCTCTCATCATAACCAAGAGCCTGATACAGACCATCTAATGATAAAAATTTTAATGATTTAGCGCCAATATATTTACACATTTCCTCTAAATTTTTGTTTGCAGCTAATAATTCTTCTTGGGTCGGAGTATCGACTCCATAAAAATCAGGATATTTAATTGCAGGTGAAGCAATACGCATATGGACTTCTTTTGCTCCAAAATCATAAAGCATTTTTATTATCTTGGTGGATGTTGTTCCTCGAACCAATGAATCGTCAATTAAAACTACTTTCTTTTTTTTAATAGAACTTTGGTTAGGATTTAGTTTTAACTTTACACCTAAACTTCTAATTTGCTGAGTTGGCTCAATAAATGTCCTTCCCACATAATGATTTCGTATTAATCCTAACTCAAAAGGAATACCGGACTCTTGACTAAAACCAAGCGCAGCAGGAACACCAGAGTCTGGAACTGGTACGACTACATCAGGTTTTATATCGGTTTCTTTTGCTAAGTATGTTCCTAAATTTTTTCTATATTCATAGGCGGTTTTATTTTTTAAAATACTATCTGGTCGTGAAAAATAAATAAATTCAAATACACATGGTTTGATTTGTTTTTTTGGAAAAGGTCTTCTACTTTCAACTTTATTATTTTTAATAACTACAACTTCTCCATTTTCAATTTCACGGATAAATTTTGCACCTATAATGTCTAGCGCACAAGTTTCAGAGGCAAGGATAAATGCATTTTTAAATTTACCTAAAACAAGTGGTCGAATACCTAATGGATCTCTTGCACCAATCAACGTACCATTAGCAATAATTGATAAAGCATAACCACCTTGAATTTGCATTAAAGCATCAATAATTTTATTTAAAATATCTTTCTTTTTTGAACGAGCTACAAGCTGAACAATTGTTTCAGTATCTGATGTTGTTTGAAATATTGCACCTTCACGTACCATTTGCTCTCTTAAAAGGAGTGCATTAGTTAAATTACCATTATGAGCAATACTAATAGCTCCACCATGCAGATCAGCATAAAAAGGCTGTATATTCCTTATTGTTTCACCGCCCGTTGTTGAATAGCGATTGTGTCCTATCGCTATTTTTCCCTTTAACTTATCTAATGCGTGTTTCTTTGTAAAATTATCGCCAACCAATCCAAATTTTCTTTCTGAATGATAGGAGTTGCCATCATAACTTACAATTCCACAACCTTCTTGACCACGATGTTGCAACGCATGCAGACCAAGAGCTGTTAAGGCACCAGCATCCTTGGTTCCACTTATTCCAAAAACTCCACACTCCTCATTAAATCTGGGAACATGAGATTGCCTTATCTCGAATTTTTTTAGGAAATTTAATCGATTTTTCATCTTAGTGTTGGCTTGTTAAAAGTGTTTTTGCAACCATCTGTAATGCTCTTGGATAAACCTTATGCTCTTCTATCAATATTTTCTTTGAGAGTGATTCGGTATTATCTTTCTTCAAAATCTTTACTTTTTTTTGCAATATAATCTTTCCAGAGTCAATTTTAGCGCTAACGTAATGAACACTACAACCAGAATAGCTCGCTTCAGCCTTTATGGCCTGATCCTGAGCATTTAAGCCTTTGAAAGCTGGAAGATAAGATGGATGAATATTGATTAATCGCGATCGCCACTGCCTGACAAATTTTGAGTCTAAAACTTGCATAAAACCAGCCAAACAAATGATATCTATATTTTTTAGATACTTCATGACTTTGTTTTCAAAATTTTTTCTTGGAATAAAATGTATGAATGGGATTTTATTTTTTTTGGCAATAATTAAACCTTTTGCTTTGGAGTTATTAGAGACGACTAATTGAACCTCTACTAAACTTTGTTTTTTAAATGATGATTGTATTAGTGATTCTAAATTGGAACCTCTTCCTGAAATGAAAATAGCAACTTGTAATTTTTTCAACTAATTGTGCACCTTGATGATTTGTTAACTTCTATTTTTCCAATTTCAAAAATATCTAAATTTTCATCTTTTATTAATTGTTCAAATTCTTTGTAATTATTTTTTGAAATAGTCATTATCAAACCTAATCCACAATTAAAGGTCTTCAACATTTCATCATCTGAAATGTTAGCTAAACTTTGAAACCATTGGAAAATTTCTTCATCACAAATAAATTTTTTATCAATCCTTGCTGATAAATTTTCAGAGAGCATTCTTGGTGCATTTCCAACAATACCTCCGCCTGTTATATGCGAAATACCGTTGATAAGATTTGTTGTTAAAATTTTTTTTAAAAAAGGAAAATATAATTTTGTTGGAGCCATTAAGGCTGCTGCATTTGTTTCATAAGATGATTTAAATTCTGTTTCTTTATGGAGATCTATATTTTTATCTTTTAAAACTTTTCGAATGAGAGAATATCCATTTGAATGAAAACCCGAAGATCTAATCCCATATAGAAGATCGTCTTCTTTCATGACATCCTTTTTAGGTATAATTTTTTCTCTTTCTACTACACCAACACAAAATCCAGCAAAATCAAAATCATCTTTTTTATAAAGCCCAGGCATCTCAGCTGTTTCACCGCCAATGAGAGAACAATTATTTATTTTGCAAGCTTCAGTGATGCTTTTCATAATTTTTAAAAAAGAATTTTTGTCAATCTTGGAGGAAGCGTAGTAATCTAAAAAAAATAACGGCTCTGCACCATGACAAAGAATATCATTAAGACACATGCCAACAAGATCATGACCTAAACCATCTAAAATGTCAGTTTCAATCCCTAATAATATTTTTGTCCCTATGCCATCTGTTCCAGAGACCAACAAAGGATCTTCATATCCACATTTTTTAAGATCAAAAATACCTCCAAATCCGCCAATTTTATCATAATTTCCGTCTCTGTTTGTTGATTTGCTTAGTTCAGAAATATCTTCGACAAGGGCATCTGTATTTTCTATATCAACCCCTGCTTCTTTATATGTTGTCATATTTAATTAGTAATAAACGAATCGTTAACGAGTAAACTATTAATATAGTAAATTAAGTTGATTCGTACTCATAATGACAAATACAATTCAAATTCTCTCCATTGAGAAGACAGGGAAAGAAAGTTCACTACAAAAAGAACACAATAATAAATCCATCAAAATTATAGATGGATATTTCTTTTCGACAAATCTTGATGATCAAAAGTTTACTAAAATAAGTAAACTTATTTCTAATGACGTTTCTCAAACAATATTAACAAAAAAAAATGTAAATAAGGTTTTATCTAGTTATAGTAATTTTAACTGGGTTGTAGAAATAAAATTTTTACCAGGTGTAACTGATAATATTGCTACTACTGTAAAAGAAATAATCAAAGATAATCTTAAAAGTAGTTTTAAAAGCTTTGAACTTGGTTCAACAAAAATTATTTTAATAAAAGGAAGAAAAGAAGATATTACCAAAATATCAAAAAATGAAGCAAATCCCTTAATTCAAACGATTAAGATTTATCCATTTAAAAAATATTTAAATAATTTTAAAAAAAATCAATTTAAAATAGAAAAGGTAAAATTACCGAAAAAAAAATATAGTAAAAAAGAAATTAATTTAGATATTTCTGATCATCAACTCAGTCTTATTGGTAAACTTGGTATTGAAGAAAATGATAAATCTAGAAGGGGAACACTTGGCTTAGATCTAGAATCTTTAAAAGCCATAAGAAATTATTTTTCCACTATAAAACGTAAACCAACAGATGTAGAAATTGAAACATTAGCACAGACGTGGTCCGAGCACTGTAAACACAAAATATTTTCAGCTAAGATTGATGATATTCACGAAGGTATATTTAAAAAATACATTAAAGGCGCAACTGAAAAAATTATTCAATTAAGAAAAGATTATTTTTGTGTTTCTCTTTTTACGGATAATGCCGGCGGAATAGAATTTAATAAAGATTGGATTATTTGTCATAAAGTTGAAACACATAATACGCCTTCAGCTTTAGATCCATTTGGCGGTGCAATCACTGGAATTGTTGGTGTTAATAGGGATTGTCTTGGATTTGGGAAAGGGGCAAAACCTATAGCGAATACGTATGCATATTATTTAGCAGACCCAAATAAAAATTATCAATTGTATCGTCAAAAAAATAAGGATCCAATGCTTCCAGCAAATTTTATTGCGAAGGGCATTATAAGTGGTGTTAGAGTTGGGGGAAATTGTTCGGGTATTCCTACTCCTCAAGGTAATGTATATTTTGATGACCGGTTTGCAGGAAAGCCCCTTGTATTTTGTGGAACAGTTGGGATTATTCCGAAAAAAATTAAAGGAAAATTATCGCATAAGAAGAAAGCTAATCCAGGAGATATTATACTAATGACTGGAGGTAGAGTGGGAAAAGATGGTATTCACGGTGCAACATTTTCATCGGAAGAGTTAGATCCTAATAGTCCAGTTTCTGCCGTACAAATTGGTGATCCAATAACACAAAAGAAAATGTCTGATGTCATCATTAGAGAATTGCGTGATGAAAATCTTTACTCGAGCATAACAGATAATGGAGCTGGAGGATTATCATCATCAATTGGAGAAATGGCAAAAGAGAGTGGCGGTTTTATAGTTAATCTTGAAAAAGTTCCTCTCAAATATGATGGTTTATATCCTTGGGAGATTTGGGTTTCTGAATCGCAAGAAAGAATGACACTAGCAGTACCTCCGAAGAATGTAAAAAAAGTTATTAAAAGATTTAATGCAAGAGGTGTGGAAGCAACAATAATTGGTAAGTTTATTAAAAAAGAAAGAGCCATAGTAAAATACAATAAAACTGAAATTCTCAATTTAGATATGGTATTTCTTCATGAAGGTTATCCTAAATTAAATTTAAAAACATCTTTTCCAAAAATTAAAAAAGAAAAGAAAAAAATAATTAAAAAAAGTTCCTTAATAGATAAATTACACAAACTTCTCTCTAGTCCAAATATTGTATCAAAAGAATTTATAGCCACGCAATATGATCACGAAGTACAAGCAACCTCCATTATAAAACCATTACAAGGCGAAGGCAGAGTTTTTGGAAATGCTACTGCTATTAAACCTCTATTTGATGATGAAAAATCAATAGCTCTTTCTCAAGCTGCTTATCCTCAGTACGCCGAAACAAATCCTTATGATATGGCTGGGTGCTCTATTGATACAGCATATAAAAATTTAATTGTAAGTGGTGCCAACTCAAAAAAAATTGCAATTCTTGATAACTTTTGTTGGTGCAGCTCGGATGAACCTGATCGGTTATATCAATTGAAAGAAGCAGCAAAAGCTTGTTATGATTATGCAGTTGCTTACAAAACACCTTTTATTTCAGGAAAAGATAGTATGTTTAATGATTTTAAAGGTTTTGATAAAACTGGAAAATCAGTAAAAATTTCAATACCTCCAACATTGCTTATTTCTTCTATTGGAGTGGTAGATAAAATTTCACACTTAACAAAAATAACACCAGATGATGGTGATATACTTTTAGTTTTAGGAGCTACCCTTAATGAATTACAGGATAGTGTTTATTCCAAAATTATAGGTTATGAAAGATCAAAAAATCCAGTTGTAAATAGCAAGGATGCACTTCGCACATATAGAAATTTTGAAAAAGCTAATAAACTCGGAATTATAAATTCTGCAATTGGAATAGATTTGGGTGGACTTGGAATTGCAGTTACAAAGATGGCAATTGCTTCAAAGAAAGGTTTAACCATTGATTTAAAACTAAAAAATAAAATCTCAGTTGATCAATTTTTATTTTCTGAAACACAAAGTAGAATTCTTGTTTCCCTTAAAAAAAATAAGTTAGCCAATTTTAAAAAAATATTTAAAGCTTCTGATTATACAATTATTGGTAAATGTACGGGCTCAAATGTAATTGAGTTTAAAGATAACAAAAAAATTATGAGAGGTAAAATTTCAGATTTTGCTAAGTCATACAAACAAAATATTAAAGGGTTATGAACGTATTAGTCCTGTCAGGTTATGGTATTAATTGTGAAAATGAAACACTACATGCATTTGAAGTAGTAGGATTTAAAGGAAAAATTATTCATATTAATGATCTGATTCAAAATCCTAAACAACTTAATAACTATCAAGTATTCGCTATACCTGGTGGTTTTTCTTATGGCGATGATACAGGTTCAGGAAATGCAATGGCGAAAAAAATTATGACCAATTTGTATGATCAACTAACAGATTTTTCATTAAAAGATAAATTAATCATAGGTATTTGTAATGGATGCCAAATATTAATTAATCTTGGATTAGTTCCAAGCCTAAATAAAAAAGATCCAGAAGTAGCATTGATTGAAAATAAATCTGGTAGTTATGAGTGTCGATGGGTTGATGTAAGAGTAAGTAATAGTAAATCACCATGGCTAGAAAATATTAGTACACTGAACTTGCCTGTTGCCCATCAAGAAGGGCAATTTATGATACCTATTAATCTACTAAAAAGTATCAAAGCTAATAACCTTATTGGTTTGCAATACATTAATCATCATAAAAAATTAGCAAAAGGTCAATTTCCTTTTAATCCGAATGGATCTAAAGATGATATCGCTGGGCTAACAAATCAAAATGGTAATGTTCTTGCAATGATGCCTCATCCTGAAAGAGCATTTTATCATTATCATATTCCCAATTGGCAAAGTAAAAACTTAAATAAATTTGCGGATGGATATAAAATTTTTATGAACGCAAAAAAATTCTTTGCATAAATTATACTGCTATATCTACTATTTTTTTCATCACAGTTGGCATTCTAGAGCTAGAATAAGAAGATTTCTTTATCCAATTACTTTTTGATAATTTTGCTTTTTTAACATTTCCATAAAAAATTTCTGTTTCTAAATCAAAATGACTAAATGAATACTCAAATGACCCTTTAGATTGTAATTTTGTTTTTATTTTTTGTATTTCTTGATCAGTAGATAATAATTTCTTATTTTTAACCCAGACATCATTTGGTACTTCAAGCATGGAGGCCAACATTCCTTTATTTGGTCTACTTCGCACAAGAATTTCATTCTTTTCATTCACAATTACATAAGCTCTTGTATACTTTATGGGCTTAATAGTTTTCTTTTTTATTTTTAAAGGAATATTTTGCTGTAAATTTTTTTTATATGATTGACAAAATTTATTAATTCCACAAATATTACATTTAGGTTTTCTCGGAAGACAAATCTCTGATCCGTAATCCATAAAAGACTGAATTAAATTTGAAGAGTTTTTATCTGAGATAAATTTTTTTCCCAAATCTTTGAGTTTATTTTTGACTTTATTAATTGGTTTATCGATAGCATATAATCTTACCAAAATTCTCTCAATATTAGCATCAAGTGGCATGACTGATTTATTATATCCTATTCCAAGAATTGCTTTTGCAGTGTAATCTCCAATACCAGGAAGTTGGATGAGTTCGTCATAAGTTTTTGGTATGTTATTTTTAAAATTTTTTTTAATTATTTTTGCAGACTTTAATAAATTTCTAGCTCTTGAGTAATAACCAAGGCCTGACCAGAACTTTAAAATATTTGGCTCTGAAGTTTGCGCTAATTTATTTAGTGAAGGCCATTTTAGAATAAAATCATTAAATTTATTTTTTACTGTATTTACCGTTGTTTGTTGGAGCATATACTCACTCACAAACACAAAGTATGGATCAGGTAAATTTAGATTATTTTTCTTCCGCCATGGTAAATTTCTGGCATTCACAGAATACCATTGAAGCAAAAACTTTATTACTTGTGTTTCGTGTTTAAACATATTGCTTTCATATTTAGGTACTATAAATTATTTATGCATATGGACAAAAAAAAAATAAAGCAAAAAAGAACATTTATTCCACAATCTATTGGCGATACTCTGAGGAAAGTTAATAGAAAATTTTCCTCTAAATATAATCGAACAGAATTTATAATTAACTCCAAATGGCCTGAAATTGCTGGTAATTATTTTAAAGAATATTCTGAGCCTTTAAATGTTTCAAGGGTGCGTGATTTTGAAAACGATGTAGGTGAGACAGTATATAAAAATTATCTAAATGTGAGTGTTGCCCCAGCCGCAGCCATTGAATTTCAACACTTTAAGGATATTATAATTGAAAAAATTAATACTTATTTTGGCTATAAAGCTATAATAGGCTTGAGAATTCATCAAAATTACATACCTAAATATAATCATATGAAACAAAGTAAGAAAAAACAAATAGATAAAGATGACATAGAATTTGTTAAGCAAAACGTTAAAGAATTTCAAAATTCCGATTTAAAAAAATCTCTATTAAATTTGGGTAATAAAATTTCAACTGAGGACAAATAATGAAAATTAAAATTTTATTTATTTCTATTATATTATCACTACTTTTTATTAATGCCAAAGCAGCTGAAAACTCAATACTAGATGTTAAAGATAATGATTTTTATATTGGGGAAGAAAATGCCCCGATCACAATTATAGGATATGAATCTATGTCTTGTAGTCACTGTGCAGATTTCCATAATAATACTCTAGAAGATTTAAAAAAAGAGTTTATTGACACTGGTACAGTAAAGTTTATTTTCCGTGATTTTCCCTTCAATTATCCTGCTCTTGCTGGAAGTATGATTTTAAGATGTGTCCCCGAAGATGTAAGATATGATTATATGAATGGGCTATATAAACTTCAAAATAGTTGGGTTAATAGAGATCAATCAAAAACAAGATCTGAGTTATACAAAATAATGCAAAGTGGTGGTATGCAGCAAGAGGACTTTGATGCATGTTTAAGTAATGTTGAATTAGAGAATCAGTTACTTGAAGGTGTAATGGAAGCTCAGAGAGAATATAAAATAGGTTCTACCCCTTCATTCATTATTAACGGAGTACTTTATTCTGGGAATAAAAACATAAAAGAGTTTAGACAAATCATAGATAAAATATTATCACAATAGTTGATGATTAATTTTAGGACCCTTAAAGTCAAAGGCTTTAAGTCTTTTGTTGAACCAACAGAAATTTTAATTGAAAATGGTTTAACAGGCATTGTGGGGCCAAATGGTTGTGGTAAATCCAATCTCGTTGAAGCTTTTAGATTCGTTATGGGTGAGCTTTCTCCTAAACAAATGAGAGGAAGCGAATTAGATGATGTTATCTTTAATGGTACAGATGATAGACCAGCATGGGATATTGCTGAAGTTTCTATAGATTTAGATAATAAAGCAAGAAAAGCACCAAGTATTTTTAATGAAAGTGATACCATTGAAGTCACTAGAAGAATTTGGCGAGGTGAAGGCTCAGAATATAGAGTTAATGGCAAGGAGGTGCGATTAAAGGATGTGCAATTGCTATTTGCTGATGCAGCAACTGGTGCTCGTTCAACATCGATGGTTAGTCAAGGTAGAGTTGGTGCGATTATAGCCGCTAAGCCTGAGCAAAGAAGAATTTTGCTTGAAGAAGCTGCAGGAATTACAGGCCTACATTCAAGACGACACGAAGCTGAATTACGATTAAATGCTACTGAAAATAATTTAGAGCGTGTAAAGGACGTATTGAAAGCACAAGATGAACAACTAACAATATTAAAGAAACAATCTAAACAAGCTGAAAGATATAAGTATATCCAAAAAGATATTACAAAGGCAAGAGCTAGATTATTTTATAAAAAATGGATTGATGAAAAACATAAATTAAAAAATGCTAATGAAAAAGTTCAATCTGAAACAAATGTTGTAAATGATCAAACACAGGTTGTTGCGCAAATAAATATCGAATTTGAAAAAGTTCAAGAAAGGCTTCCAAACCTTAGACTCCAAGAAAGTAAGGTTGCAGCTGAACTGCAAAAATATTCTATTAGTTTAGAAAACCAAGAAAAAGAAATTGAAAGAGCGAATATTGCTGTAGACGAAACAAAAGTCCGTATAGAACAAATTAAAAATGACATTGATAGAGAAAAATTTTTATTTGAAGATGCAAAACAAAATCTTGAAAAAGTACAAGAAGAAAAATCAATTCTGTTAAAACAACAAGGTGATCTTTTTATTCAAAATGATGATGATCAAAATAATGAAAATGTTTCTAATAAAAAAAATAATAACCCAATAATTGATTATCTAGATTTTGAAGATGGTCTTGAACAAGCAATTGCAGCAGTTTTTTCAGATGAGTTAATTGCATCTATTGATGAAGAACAAAGCATTTTTTGGAGAAAATTAGATGTGGAAGATTCTTCCTTTAACTCAGAAATTACAAAATTTTCTTCTCTAATCAAAGCACCAGATAATTTGAAAAAGAAATTAGAATTTGTTGGATTAATAGAAAATAAGGAAAATGTTTTAGAAATTCAAAAAAACTTAAAACCAGGACAAATATTAGTGAGCAAACTAGGAGAAATTTGGAGATGGGATGGCTATGTATCCAAAGGTAAACAAAATAATTCTACTAAAGCCATATTAGAGCAACTAAAAAATAGAAGAATAAAGCAATTAAGTGCTGAAGAAAAACAATGGAATGATATTTCTGCAAAAGCAAATCAAAGAATAGAAGAGTTAAATTCAAGGCAAAATACATTAATTAGTGAATTATCTAATCTCCAATCCGTTCCTGAAGATGTATCAAGTGAAAAATTAAAAATACAAAAGCTGATTGATGAAAATAAGACTTCTTATGAGCAGATAGCTGAGCAGCTTCGTCAAACTGAACAGAATTCTAATGAAATCAATAAGAAGTTAAAATTAGAAGAAATTAAATTAAATGAACTACGAGAAGAGAGAATCAGAACTGAAGGTCAAATCAATACTATTAATGAAGCAATTAAATTATTATCTACTCAGGTAAAAGAAAGATTGAGTGTAGATCTAGAAGAGCTTTACAATATTGGAGAAATCAATCCAAATAAAATTTTGGGTGAGACTAATGAATTAGAAAAAAAATTAGAAAGACTAATTGCTGAGCAAGAACGTTTAGGTGGCGTCAATCTTCTTGCAGAACAAGAATCCAAAGATTTAGAAGACAAAGTAAATACAATAAAGAAAGATCAAAGCGACCTTTTAAGTGCAATTGCAAAACTAAGAGAAGCAATTGACTCACTGAATACAGAAGGTAGACAACGTTTACTTGCAGCATATGGAATAGTGAATGAAAATTTTCAAAAACTATTTACTAGGTTGTTTGGCGGTGGAAAGGCTTATTTGAAGTTTACAGATGAATCAGATCCTCTTCAAGCTGGTTTAGAAATATTTGCTAGTCCTCCTGGAAAAAAATTACAAAATCTAAATTTACTTTCTGGAGGTGAGCAAGCTCTTACAGCATTATCATTATTATTTGCTGTATTTTTATCAAACCCAGCTCCAATTTGTGTACTTGATGAGGTTGATGCTCCATTAGATGATACTAACGTTGATAGATTTTGTTCATTAGTGGAGGAAATAGCTAAAACTTCTTCAACAAAATTCTTAGTAATAACTCACCATAGAATGACAATGGCAAGAGTAAATAGATTATTTGGTGTTACTATGCCTGAGAAAGGTGTATCACAATTAGTTTCCGTTGATCTTGAAAAAGCAATTGAGATAAAAGAGCAAGACGCTACAAATGAATTATAAAAATAAAAATTTAGAAGAATTAGGTAAAAAAATTGACGATTTAGATAATCAAAATAAAGAACCTAATATTAAAAAAAAAGAAAGTGGTGCAGGATTTGGTTTTAAAATTAGTACAGAAATTATAGCTGCACTAATTGTTGGAGTTGGAATTGGGCTTATTGTGGATAATTACTTTAATACTAAACCAATAGGCTTAATTATTTTCTTCATATTTGGCGCATTAGCTGGATTTTTGAACGTTTATCGTGTAATGCGTCGCATTGAAAAGCAAAGGTAATTTTAATATTCAATATCAATTATGGCCGCAAAAGATAGTCCTCTAAAACAGTTCGAAATAGATCCAATATCTAATATTGAACTTGGAGGTTATAACATTTCTTTCACAAACTCATCTTTTGCAATGCTAATTACTGTTTTAGTGATTACTCTATTTTTAACTTTAACAGTGAACACAAGATCAATTATCCCTTCTAGGATGCAGCTTATCTCAGAGCTTATGTATAATTTTATTGCTCAGTTACTTTCTGATACAGTTGGAGATAATGGAAAAAAATATTTCCCATTTGTTTTCTCTTTATTCATGTTTGTACTAATTGGAAATATGGTTGGAATGATACCATATCAATTTACTTTCACGAGTCACATCATTGTTACATTTGCATTAGCAGCAGTTGTATTTATTGGCGTAACTATTCTTGGATTTATTAACCATGGTATTAAATTTTTTACTTTCTTCTATATACCAGGTGTACCGTTTTACATGCATCCACTGCTTATTCCCATTGAGGTAATTTCTTATTTATCAAGACCTATAAGTTTATCAGTTAGATTATTTGCTAATATGCTGGCTGGTCACACACTACTAAAAGTGTTTGCAGGCTTTGTTGTTTCCATGCCATTTTTTACAGGAGTTTTTCCTCTAGCTTTCATTGTAGCTTTAACAGGATTAGAAATTTTAATTGCTTTTTTGCAAGCATATGTGTTTGCAATACTGACGTGTTTATATATTAACGATGCTTATCATTTACATTAATTTAAAATAGGAGGACTTATGGAAATTGAAGCAGCAAAAGTAATCGGAGCGGGTTTAGCCGTTATCGGTGTTATTGGATCAGGGATTGGAATTGGGAATATCTTCTCATCTTTTATTCAAGCAGTTGGAAGAAATCCGGCAGCAAGAGGTGAAGTTTTTACAATGACAATGTTAGGTTTCGCATTAGTTGAAGCGATTGCACTTTTCGCACTAGTTATTGCGTTAGTTATTTTGTTTGGATAGAACTCAATAATTAATTAATGCCTCAATTAAATCCAGAGTTTTTTGTTTCACAGCTCTTTTGGTTAGCTGTATTCTTTACTTTTCTATTTGTATTTTTATGGAGGGTATCACTTCCAAGAATAGCTACAGTTTTAGAGAAAAGACAAAATAAAATAGATGAAAATTTATCTTCAGCAAAAGAGCTTCAAGAACAGGCAATGGAAATTGAAAAAAAAATTAATGATCAGATCAATAAGGCTAAACTAGAAACAGATGAAAAAATTAAAGAAACAATCAATGCTTTACAAGAAAATGTGACTTCTCAACTTTCTTCACTTGATAAAGATTTAGAAAAAAAAGTTTCTGATGCAGAAAAAGAAATTTTAAAAAGTAAAGATGATCAAATGAAAAATATTAACAATGAAATAGTTAATATTACAAAACTGACTGTTGGAAAAATTACAGATATAGAATTTTCAGACAATGAACTTAATAAAGTTATTGAAACACATAAAGGTAATTTTAACTAATGTTTTCTGATCCTCAATTTTGGGTAGCGGTATCTTTTATATTATTTATTGCAGCTATTTTTAATCCAGTACGAAAAATTCTTACATCTAGTTTAGATGCACAAATAAAAGATATAAAAAATAAAATAGATGAAGTTGAGAATTTAAAAAACGAGGCTCAAAAAGCTTTAGATGAACTTAGGGACAGAGAATCTAAAGTAGAGAAAGAAATACAAAATCTAAAGTTAGAATCTGAGAAAAGAGTTGCTGAATTGAAAGATATATCCGCCACTAAATTAACTGATCAAATTGAAAAAAGAAAAATATTGGCAGAAAATAAAATTGAACAATTAGTTCGAGATACTAATAATTCTGTTAAAAGTTTTATTTCAAGTGTTGCAATAGAGGCTACTAGAAATATTCTACTTCAAAATCTCAGTAAGGATAAAAAATCTGCTTTAATTGAAGAGTCAATTACCGAATTTAACTCTGTTCTAAAGAACTAGTAGTAGATTTAGTTATTCCAAAATCTACTTACAATATTAATAATTTAATATTAAAAGATTTTCAAAATCTATAGTATTATTAAGTAACCAAAATTAATGGTAACAAATTTGGATGACAAAAAAACTTAATATATTTCTTGCAGGACCTAGGGGATTTTGTGCAGGTGTAGATAGGGCTATAGAAATGGTAAAGGGTGCTCTAAAAAAATATGGAGCGCCCGTATACGTTCGTCATGAAATAGTGCATAATAAATTTGTTGTTGAAAATCTCAAATCACAGGGAGCTATTTTTGTAGAAGAATTAAATGAGATTGAAGATAAAAGTAGGCCAGTTATCTTTTCTGCACATGGTGTTCCAAAAGCAGTCCCAGAGGAAGCATTAAGTTTAAATTTAGTATATTATGATGCAACATGTCCGCTTGTTAGCAAAATCCATAAAGAAGTTGAAAATTTTGATAAAAAAAATCTGCCAGTAATTTTAATTGGTCATAGAAATCATCCTGAAGTTATTGGAACTATGGGTCAAACAGATAAAAAAATTCATTTAGTAGAAAAAGTTGAAGATGTAAAAAAAATTGCCTTTAAACCAAAATGATGAGATTGCATATGTTACTCAGACAACGCTATCAGTAGATGATACAAAAGATATAATAAAAGAGATAAAATTACATTTTAGTAATGTCATAGAACCAAAAAAAAATGATATTTGTTATGCTACGACAAATAGACAAGAAGCGGTTAAAAAGATAGCGAATCAATGTGATTATTTTTTAGTAATTGGTGCAAGTAACTCATCAAATTCTCTAAGATTAGTTGAAGTAGCAAAAAATTATGGATCAAAAAAAGCTATTTTAGTAGAAGATGTAGATTCCTTAAATTTAAATATATTTCAAGAATCTGAAAATATAGGAATAACAGCAAGTGCATCATCGCCAGAAGTACTTGTTAAAAAACTTCTTGATAATTTGAAAAGAAATTTTGAAATACATATAAATGAAGGATCTTACCAAAAAGAAGATGTATTTTTTAAAGTGCCGCAAAAACTAAACGTATAGAAGATGGCAGTCTTTACTAAATTACTTAAAGAAGATATTGAAAACTTTATTTCTGAATACTCAATTGGAAATCTAGACAGCTTTGAAGAAATTGTAGATGGGATAGAGAACTCAAATTTTAAAATTTTTTGTAATAATCAACCATATATTTTAACAATTTTTGAAAAAAGAGTAACTGAGCAAGAATTACCTTTTTTTATAAATTTAAAAAACTTTTTAAATAAAAATAATTTTAAATGTCCAAAAGCTATCTCAGATAAAAATGGAAAAATTTTAAAAAGAATAAAAAATAAAACAGCTGTAATAATATCTTTTCTAGAAGGTAAAAGTATTGAAGAACCTAACTCTGAAATGTTTAGAGAAGTTGGAAAAATGATTGCTGATTTACACAATCTTACCATTAATTTTGATGAAAAAAGACCTAACAGTTTAGATCTACAGGATTGGAAAGAAATTTACAAAAAGTGCCTTAATAATAAATCCGAAAAGTTTAATGATACAATGTATTTGTTAAAAAATGAATTAGACTATTTAGAAAATTATTGGCCAACAAATATTCCTTGTGGTGTCATACATGCTGATTTGTTTAGAGATAATATTTTTTTTAAAGATGAAAAAATTTCTGGCGTAATAGATTTCTATTTTGCATGTTATTATTTTTATATTTACGATTTAGCTATAGTTATTAATGATTGGTGTTTTAGTGAAAATGGACAATACTTTAACAAAGAGAACTGCTTAATAATTCTTGGGGAATATCAAAAGTTGAGAGAATTAAGTGATATTGAAAAGAAATCATTAAATATTTTATTAAGAGCTGCTGCTGTTAGAATATTATGTACGAGAGTGCACGATTATATTTTTCATCCGCCTGATGCAGTAGTTGTTAAAAAAGATCCATTTGAATATTTGAATATTTTAAGATGGCATCAACAAAATAATATTTTTGATTAATGATTAATATTTATACAGATGGCGCATGTTCTGGGAATCCTGGTATAGGTGGATGGGGTGTCGTGATATTAGATAATAATAAAGAAATTTTATTAAATGGTGGTGATCAACACACAACTAATAATAAAATGGAACTTACAGCAGCAATAAAAGCACTGGAATATTTTGAGATAAAAAAAGAATTAATCATTTATACCGATAGCAAATATGTAAAGGATGGTATTGAATCATGGATTACAAATTGGAAAAAAAATGGATGGAAAACATCAACAAAAAAAATAGTGAAAAATAAAGAATTATGGATGCAATTAGATAATCTAATTAATAAACATAATGTAACATGGAAATGGGTTAAAGGACACGCTGGTTTCGAATTTAATGAGAAAGCTGATGAACTAGCAAGGAAATATATTGAAAGTTATATTTAGTTTATTTTTTATATTTCTGTATTGTAAGCAGAGTGCAGCTAATGATTTATGGACTATTGATAAAAATATTTCTAGTATAGAGTTTGAAGTTCCAGTTTTGTTAACGAAAAATGTTATGGGTAAATTTAATGAATTTGATGGTTTTGTTTCCTTAGATTTGTCAAATCAAAATAATAATAAAGCTCTTATAAATGTTAGAATTGAAAGTTTAGATATAAATTACAAACGATATAAAGATTTAGTTCTTAGTGAAGTTTTTTTTAATGCTAAAAAATATCCTTTGGGTCTTATTGATACAAATAATTTTAAATTTAATTATGAAGACAATAAAATTAATTTAATAGGTGAATTAACAATAAAAGGAAAAAGTCAAAATATTCCTATTAATATTGAAGTAATAAAATTGGCCAGTGAGTTGGTTCAGGTAAAAAGTGAAATATCTTTTTCTAGAAATGACTTTAAAATAGGTACTGGTAATTGGAAAAACACAACAATCCTCAAAGATAAAATAAAGATAAAGGCAAATATTTTTCTTTTTAAAGAATAATTTTTTTTAAGATAGATTTACTAAAAATTAAAATTTTTAGCAATTTTATTATTACTATTATATAAATCTTTCCAAATTGAATACCTTTGTAATAAAAGATCAATTTTATCTTCATTAGGTTCATAAGTTTTACTTATTTTTATTTCACTAATAATATTTTCTTTATTATCAATAGTAGCATCCTGATACATAGCTAATCTTGCAACGCCAAGTGCGGCACCAAATTCGCTTTGCTCGCAAACACTTAACTTTCTATTTAAAAGTGTTGCAAGCAATTCAATCCAAAATGAACTTTTTGAACCACCACCAACCATAAATATTTTATCAAAGTTATTATTAACTTTCAAAATAGAATTTACTCCATCTAATATTCCAAAACTGACACCTTCAATTACTGCATACTGTAAATCTGTTGCATTTGTAGTTGTTTTTATAGAATGGAGTGAACCTCTAATATGCGGATCATTATGTGGAGTCCTTTCTCCAGACAAATAAGGTAAAAAATATGATGAATTTTTTATAGAATTTTTATCATTACAAATTTGATCTACATTATTAAGTGTATCAGCAATTGAATTATTGGTAATAGCGCAAATCCAATCTAAGCAATTACTTGCACTTAACATAACAGACATAAGGTGCCATTTATTTGGTAAACAATGACAAAAAGAATGTACTGCATCACCAGTATTACTTAAAAAATTTTCAGTGGGGGTAAAAAAAACGCCTGAAGTACCAAGAGATATAAATGATTGATTTTTATTTGTTATACCCATACCAGTTGCTGCGGCAGCATTATCCCCTGCTCCACCCACAACTTTAACATTATTATTAAAATTAAATTTTTCTTTTAAATCTTTTTTTAAAAAACCAGTCTGTTCATTCCCTTCCACTAGATCTGGCATGTGTTTTTCTTCTAAAAATGAGCAAGATAAAAGCTGATTGGACCATTTTCTTTTTTGGATATCTAGCCATAATGTTCCAGATGCATCTGACATTTCCGAAAAAAATTCACCAGTAAGAACAAATCGTAAATAATCTTTAGGGAGTAAAACTTTAAAAATTTTTTTGAAATTATCTATTTCATTATTTTTTATCCAATTTATTTTTGGTGCAGTAAAACCAGGCATAGTAATATTTCCTGAGATTGGTCGTACATCAAAATTTTGTTTTTCAAATTCTTCACACTCTTGATATGATCTTGTATCGTTCCAAAGAATACATGGTCTAATAACATTTCCATCCTTATCTATTAACGTAGCTCCATGCATT